>NZ_JAHQUY010000036.1 GCF_019052365.1 Leyella stercorea | reverse complement strand
CCTCCTTGCCTGCTATGCCACGGGCAACGTAACCAGTACGGGTAGTAGCACTGGCTATATGCATATCGGCGGTTTTTGGGGAAATAACTACGCCAACGTGATGACCGCCTGCTATTGGAAGAACAATCATGAACAAGGTATCGGCTACAATAAGAAAAGCACCGAAGCCACGAAGGTGGACGGCTCTGTCGTTACCTGGCAGAAAGCCGTTGATGCCATGAACACCGCCTTGCAGAACGCAGGCTCAAAGTGGCGTTACGAACTTAAAGGAGCATTGCCTACCTTGAGGAAGCAGTAAACCGTCGGGCGGGTGTACATTCTTCGCAATTCTATAGTTTTGCCCCCTAAAGATTTCTGTGAAAATCTGTGCAATCTGTGGGAGGTTTTTTACCTGAAGGGCATACTTGCTTTGTTGGTGCAGTGGGGACCACTGCACCCCCTAAAAAAACAAAGAGCAATAAAGTGATTACAACATAGAAACAACAAAAAGGGTGCACGAAGCACCCTTTTTGTTTGTTAGTATCTGAAGTGTTGAAAACCTCTTTACTTTACAGTTTCTTGAACACGCCCTGCATCTGCTCGCCGAGTCCGATGGTGTAGCCCTGCGATACAAATACTACGCGGTTGAATGTGTCGGCGATGATGAACATCGGCATCTGCTTCTCGTTCATCAGCTTCATCTCACGTGCTATCTGCTTGCGTACCGATCCGTCCTTGTCGAGGGCGAACTGCACGGTAGACGGCAGACCCGGGAACTCGTCGTGGTTGAACTTGGCTGCGTCGGCTTCGCTCTCGAAGAGCAGCACTACCGGACGGCCCCATGCCTCGAATGCTTCCTTCATCTTCTCGATGTCGTGCAGAGCGTGGTTGGTTGGTTCCTGACCTACGCCGAGGATGCCTACAACGTAATAGCCGCGACCGGTCTGTGAGAGCAGACTTACTTCCTTACCGTCCTTTGTAACGAGGCTCTCTGAGTTGAACGAACCGATTACTGTCACTTCGTTGGTGTTTTGGCGAATCTCAAGAGGCAGGGTTGTTGTCTGACCCTTTACAATCTCGAAGATACGGTTTGATGCGAGTACGCTGCCGTTTGCAAGACGTGTACCCGTGGTGAGCATGTATGTGCCGGCGTCGAGCTTGTAGCCGTTCTTGAACGTGTTGCTCCATGTAGTGCCGTTGCCCATGTCAGCCTGACCCTCATCGAAGTTGAGCAGCTGAGCCGTGCCGTTTTCTATGCGGCTGATTGTGAAGTGGCTGTAATACTTCGGGTTGTCGAGCAGCTTTGTAGGCTCGTATGTCAGCTTGATTGTACCGAGAGCTGCTGCGTTAGATGTCTTGTCGGCTGTGTTGTCGAACTTCACATCCTGCCATTCGCCGTTGTTTTTTTGGTGCACTTCCTTAGGGGGTGCACTTGTCTCAAGTGCACCAATAGAAGTTGGTTGGTGCACCCCTTTATTGGTTTTTTGGTGCACTTGAGACAAGTGCACCCCCTTAGTTTTGTACTGTATCTTGCCCGTCACAGCGTCCTTCTGTGCTTCGATGCCGAGGCTGCGAGCCACGTCGACGAAGAAGATGTCGCGCGAACGCTCGTCGGTAATCTTCGACCTCATCACGCCAACCGGAGTCTGTGCGATGCGCAGAGCCTTCTTGTCGGGGTTGAGGCGGATGTTCTTCTTTATCCATTCTACGAGCTTCATCGGGTCGGCGCGGAAAGCGTCGGCTGCCTTCTTGCTGAACGCCTTCTCGAAGTACTGCTTGAACGGAATTGTAATCAGCTCGTCCTCAACACGCGGCGAGAGCTGGTCGGTTGTTGCGTTGTAGCTGTCTTCGAGAATCTCGGTTGTGATGTCGCGCAAGTCTTTGTCGCTGAGTGTGGCGAGTATGCCCATCACGCGGTCTTCGTTGTCGCTGTGTCGTTTGATGAAGTCGACGATGGTCTGCTTGTTGCCGCGCGACTTGAAGATGTACTCGGCGCCGCGCTCATTGATGCGTTTTGCCTCCTCCATAGTGGGGAACGTTGCTGTATATGCCTTGCGAATGCTGTCCTCAAGAGCAAAGCGGCGCTGGTTCTCCTTGTGCATCTCGTCGCTGACGTATGGTAGCTGCGGATCTTCCTTCGGCGGAACGATGTCTAAGTAGGTGCATTTAGGGGGTGCACTTGTCTCAAGTGCACCAACAGAACTGGTAGGTGCACCCTCTGGGAGAGTGAGTGTTGCTTCCTTTTGCTTGCCGAACGATACCTTCTGGTAGGTGTATTTGCCGTCTTTCGACGCCCAAACAACCAAGTCGCCGATGCCTGCAGAGAGCGAGGTGTGACCGTTTGCGTCGGTATATTTTGTTACAGCTGTGAAGAACTCGGCGTAGTTGTAAATCTTGAACTCGACACGGGCGTTCTCTACCGGCTTGCCTTCGCTGTCCTTGACATAGAAGTCGATAGGCGCAACCGGCGCATAGTTGGAGGTGAGGTTGATTTCTGTGAAGTTGCTTGTGCGCAGCATCACCTCCTCAGGTCCGTTATAGTCGCCGAAAGCGCGTGTGTGCATGAGCATTGCTCGCGAAGCCGGCGCATTGAACCAACCGAGGTTGAGCACCGGTTCTGGTTCGCAGGCGCCGAGGAAGTACCATTTGCCGTCTGCCCAAGCCTCTACCCAGGCGTGGTTGTCGTCGGTGTGAGCCCATCGCGGTGTGTACACCTGGCGTGCAGGTATGCCTACGGCTCTGAGCGCTGCAACGGCAAACGTACTCTCCTCACCACAACGTCCGGTTGCGGTCTTGAGCGTTGCGAGAGGCGCTGATGTGCGAGCGTCAGAAGGTTGGTATGTCACTTTCTCGTGGCACCAGTGGTTCACCTCGATGATGGCGTCCATCATCGACATGCCCTTGATGCGGTCCTTCAATTCGTTGTAGAACACCGAGCGTGCATTGTCCAGAGCCTCGTTGTTGACACGGATAGGCACAACGAAGTGGCGGAAAAGCAGTTCGGGAACGTTCTTGCCCCAAGGCATCTCCTTGCGAGCCTTGAATGACATGCGTACGTTGTCGGCGAAGAACGAGGTAGGGTAGTCGGTGACGTCGGCAAGCGGCATGTAGGCATAGAGGAACTTCAATGCTTCCTGCTCGTCGGCGGTCAGATTTTCTTTCTGTGTGTTGTAGAATGTCTTGCCGACAGTCTTTACGCGCTCCTTGAAGATGTTCTCCACAGTGTTGCGGTAGTTGGTGTCGGAAATGAATTGTCCCTGCGCATTCGCTGTCAGACTCAAAGCGAATATGGATGCAGAAATAAGAATTTTCTTCATTGTCGTTTTTAAGTATTATAAAAAAGGAGGCTATGGCGTGTTGTCATAGTCTCCTGTAAGCTTTTCTTGTGTGTCAAAATTTTACAAGTAAACCTTGTAATACGCTTCTAACTTTTACAAGTCAATCTTGTTTACACGCTTCTCATGACGACCGCCCTCGAACGGAGTCTTGAAGAATTCGTCCATGATCTTCTCTGCTGTCTTGTTGTCGATGAAGCGTCCCGGCATAACGAGGACGTTAGCGTCGTTGTGCTGGCGTGTGAGCTGTGCAATCTCAGGATTCCATACCAATGCTGCACGTACGCCCTTGTGCTTGTTGAGAGTCATTGCCATGCCTTCACCGCTACCGCAGATACCGATACCTGGATAAACGTCGCCGTTAGAGATAGCTTCTCCCAACTCGTGTGCAAAGTCAGGATAGTCGCAGCTCAAATCGCTGTATGTTCCGTAATCCTTAAAAGGAATGTTGTGGCTCTCAAGGTACTCAACAACAAATTTCTTCAATGCGTAACCTGCGTGGTCGCATGCAATGCCTACTGTCTTAATTTCCATAGTACTGTAGTTTTATTGGATTATTAATAAAGCAAGCTTATGCAGAATTTCTTACTTAACGTGAAGTTCTGCATAAGCTATGCCTGTTTATTTAGATAAGTAATCTTTCACCTGCTTGTAAACGTTCTCTGCGTTGAAGCCCAATTTCTCGTCGAGCACCTTGTAAGGAGCAGAGAAACCGAACGACTCAAGACCGTATACCATACCCTCAACGCCTACGAGGCTCTGAAGTGTAACGGGGAGACCTGCTGTCATACCGAAGATCTTTGCGCCCTTCGGCAGTACAGACTCCTGATACTCCTTGCTCTGTGTACGGAACAGACCCTCTGACGGAACGCTTACGATACGTGTCTTGATGCCGTCAGCGTTGAGCAACTCGGCACCTGCGAGGAGTGTAGACACCTCCGAACCAGAAGCGAGGAGGATAACGTCGTAGTTAGGATCGTCCTTAACGATGTATGCACCCTTGCGAACCTGAGAGTAGTCGGTGCCTTCAGGCAGAGAGTTCACGTTCTGACGTGAGCAAATCATCGCTGTCGGAGTATCCATGTTCTCGTTAGCCATCTGCCAGCATACAGTTGTCTCGTCGGCATCAGCCGGACGGAATACGCGTACAGAGTCCTGACCCTTGTGGTTCTTCAACTTCTCCATAAGGCGAATCTGTGCTTCCTGCTCAACTGGCTCGTGTGTAGGTCCGTCCTCACCAACGCGGAATGCATCGTGTGACCATACGAACTTGATTGGAACGCGCATAAGAGCAGCCATACGGATTGCCGGCTTCATGTAGTCGGAGAATACGAAGAATGTGCCGCAAGCCGGGATAACACCACCGTGGAGATACATACCGATGCAGACGCAAGCCATAGTAAGCTCGCTCACACCTGCCTGGAAGAATGCTCCGGTGAAGTCGTCTGGTGCAAGCTCGTGTGTCTTCTTGAGGAAACCGTCGGTCTTGTCAGAGTTGCAAAGGTCGGCTGAAGAGCAAACCATGTTTGGCACCTGCTCTGCCAGTACGCCGAGGCAGTTGGCTGAAGCTACACGAGTAGCTACGTCGCGCTTCTGAACGAGAGCACTCCAGTCTACCTTAGGAGCGTCGCCAGAGAACCAAGCCTTCATCTGTTCAGCCTTCTCCGGATTAGCCTTGCGCCATTCCTCTTCGGCATCATGTCTTTCCTTAACGATCTCGCGAAGCTCTGCGTTGCGCTTTTCGTAAAGTTCCTTAACGTCGTCGAATACTACGAACGGGTCGTTGAGGTCGCCGCCAAGGTTCTTCACTGTGTTCTCGTAAGCGCCACCACCGAGCGGTGCGCCGTGAGTCTTCACGCTGCGCTCGTAGCTTGATCCGTCTTCCTTGCGTGCGCCCTTAGCCATTACGGTGTGACCGATGATGAGTGTAGGACGATTCTCTTCCTTGTTAGCGAGGATAAGAGCAGCGCGGATCTCGTCAGGATCGTTACCATTGATTTCAAGAACGTTCCAACCCCATGATTCGTACTTCATGCGTGTGTTCTCGCGCATCACGACGTCGCACTCTGTAGAGAGCTGAATCTCGTTAGCATCGTAGAACATGATGAGGTTGTTGAGCTTGAAGAGGCCAGCGATGCGACCTGCGCCCTGTGATATCTCTTCCTGAACTCCACCGTCAGAGATGTAGGCATAAATCTTGTGCTGCATCATGGTGCTGCCAAGACGAGCTTCAAGGAACTTCTCTGCAATAGCAGCACCTACGGCGTAGGTGTGTCCCTGACCGAGCGGTCCAGATGTATTTTCTATTCCATGAATAATGTCACGCTCAGGATGTCCCGGACATACTGTTCCCCACTGACGGAATGTCTTCAAGTCGTCAATTGTGTACTTGCCCTGCAGAGCGAGAGCTGAGTAGAGCATAGGAGACATGTGACCAGGATCAAGATAGAAGCGGTCGCGGCCTTCCCATGTCGGCTGATCTGGGTCGAAAACCAAGAACTCCGAAAAAAGAACGTTGATAAAGTCAGCACCTCCCATAGCACCACCAGGGTGACCAGATTTGGCTTTTTCTACCATCGATACAGCAAGCAGTCGAATGTTGTCTGCCGCATGATTCATTAAATCCTTATTATTCATTTTATTATTTAAAGTTTAACAGTTTCTTTCGTGGATAAAAAGGTCTTTTAGCTTGGAAACCGACTTTTTATGGTCTTTTTCCTTTGTTTCTTTTGCAAAGATAGCGATTATAGTTGATATAACGGCTATATTGTTTGCGGAATTTAAAAAAAATATTCGAATTGTTGTTGACTTTCCTATTACTATACTTTTACTTTTTGGTTGCTTTTCTTTTACTTTTTGTCGGAGCTTAGCTTCTAATTTTGTTGTAACCTACGAGACGATACGTGCGTTGTCCTATACCTTTATAATATATAAGCATTTGGTAGCTGTTCTCGGTTTGGTAGAAGTTGCCTTCTGTCGAAACGGGGTGGAGCGTGCCGTCATCGCACATTGTGAGGTATTGGTATGAGTAATAGCCTTGCTTCAATGGTATATACGCTTCGTAGAGCTTCGTTTGTTCGTTGTACGTCATCTCGTATTGCGGCGTGAATCGGTCGTTTGTCCACACGCCGTTGACAAACACTCTGCCGTTCTGTCGTGGAGCCTGAAGACGGAAGTGAACTGTTACGTATTCCGATATGCGGTCGTTCTCAATATTGTCGCTGTTGCGGATATAGAAACTACCATTGGCGTCTTCGTCGTAGATATAACTCGGTCGCGGAAGGTCGGTCCATATCTGTGCGTGATAGTTCTTGCCGTCCCAACCTACGTTCTCAATGCCAAGAGTAGGGTGGGTTACGTCAAGAATCTCAAACTTATGAAATTCGTTGCCGCCGTTGAAGATATAGTCGCGGTTGTGTTCCCAACGCAGTCCGCTGCCGGTCTGGTATTGTGGCGCTGCGTTAATGCGTGCAGTGCTCCAGCGTCCGTTCTGCATCACGACAGTATATAGTTCGGTGTTGGGATTCGTAATGCCAAGAGCCGAATAGTTTATCTCTGCAGCCACCTGCTGATGGGCTTTGTTTGTGTCGATATCGGTGTTTGTAGTCACCGCCATGCTCGTTTTAACCAGCGGCTCCACAACCATGAAGCAAGCCGTAAAGACGGTGTCGCCTTCGTTCTCGTCGTATACCGTGAGGCGATAGTTGCCGCTCATCTTTATGCGGCAATTCTCGTTCGGAATGGAAAGTCGATAGTGGGTGTAAAGCGTATTGGTGTTCAGCGATTCCTCGATGTCGTCAATGGTGCTGCCGTCTGCAAATCCTTCACAGTAGTCCGACTCGAAGATACCTTCAGACACACTCCAGTCGGCTTCGCAATGCTGCAGTCGGTAGGCATAGCGATGATACTCGTGCGTGAGGTCATCGAAACTGATGTTTATCGCTTCGCCGTTTAGCGTAGCTATAGGCATTGAGAGCCAGTTGTTGCCAGCCACAACCTGCAATGACGCGATGTTCTCCGACTTTATTTCGTTATATTGCGCAAAACTGTTGGTGGCGGCAAGCGCCGACAATGCGATGATTATAGCCAATAGGTGTTTTCTCATAATCTGTTGTTTTAGGAGCGCTTGCCTATTAGAAGTCTACCGACACCTTCACGTTGATTTGTCTGCCCGTAAGGTAGTTAGGAACTGCATACTGCTGACCGGTAACGTCAGTAATCCAGTAGTAGGAGTTAACGTTGTTTATGCCCAAGAGGTTCAGACACTCGGCGCCCACCCAAAGGTTACGGATAGGGTTGCGCTTGTTGTGTCGGTCGTTATTGTCGATGATGCGATAGTTCAAGCCGATGTCAGCACGCTTGTACGCAGGAGCACGGAACACGTTCGACTCGAGCTCTCTGTGCGGTGCCGAGAACGGCAGACCGTCGGCAAGTGCCAGCTTCAGCGACATCTTCCAGCGTGTGGTGCCGGGGAAGTAGTCGGTGAAGAACATGTTCACGGCATAGCGCTGGTCGGTAGGCAATGGGATAGACTTACCGTTCAGCTTCATGCTCGTGTTCATTAGCGAGAGCGACACCCAAGAGTCGGTGCCCGGTACGAACTCGCCGAAGAGCTTCAGGTCCAAACCTGCTGCGTGTCCGCTGCACATGTTGTCGCCATAGTATACCACCTTCACGTTGTTCACGCTGTATGGCACAAGATTGCCAAGCGCCTTGTAGTAAGCCTCGGCTGTGAACTTGAACGGACGGTTGTTCATCTTGAAGCGATAGTCGAAGCCCGCAATGAAGTGAATAGACCGCTGACTCTTTGCCTTGCGGTTGAGCGAAGCGTATGTTATGCCGTTCACCGTTGTGGTGTCTCTAATCTCCTTGAAGAACGGCGCCTGATAGTAAAGGCCGGTGGCGAAGCGCATCGTGATGTTGTCGTTGAAGGCAGGGATGATGCCCAGCGACAGACGCGGACTGAGGATTGTCTCCTTCGTGAAACTCCAGTAGGCGAGACGCACACCATAGTTCAATGTGTAGAGCGTCTTGCCTGCCGAACCCGTGAAGCGATAAGTGTCCTGCGCATAAGCCTCGATGCGGTTTGCGGTGAGCGTGTTCTTCGCGCGCATACTATATATCATATAAAGGTCTTTGCCGGTATGCGGAATGCTGTACTTGCTCGAGTCGCGCATCTCGTACTCCACCGAGTTCTCGTTGATATGCTCCCATTTGTATGTGAAAGCCGCCTCAATGTCGTGCTTCTTCTGCTTTGTCTTGAACAGCAACTTTGCACTTTCTACGTGCGCCTTAAGATAGTTGCGCGTGTGCTGGAAGTAGGTGCCTACGCCCAGGTTCTCGCTCGTCTCGGTCTGTGTGAGCCAGTACTGACCTTGTATGTCGTACTTCTCCTGTTCGCGCGTGTTGAATGCTGAGGCGATGAGCGAAAGACTTGTGTTCTCGCCGAACTTGCGTGTTATGCCCAACGAACCGAAGAATGTGCGGAACACGTCTTTCTCATGTCCGTCGAAGTAGACCTTGAACGCCTTCACGTTCTCCATCGTACCAAAGTTGGTCTCGCGGTCTTCAGGCGTGAAGTTGTAGTGGTTGTCCGATATGTTGCCAAGGAACTTGATGTCCCAACGCTTGTTGGGCGAATACGTAAGATAAGTCTGGTAGTCGATGAACGTAGGCTGATATTCGCCCTTAGTGTCCATCGAACCCAGCAGATACTTCGTCGTCTTGTAGCGCAAGCCGTTGCTCCACGAGAACTTCTTGTTGCTCATGCCCACGAAAGTGCTTGCGCCGAGCATACTTGCCGTGGCAGACGCTTCGAAGCGCTTCGGACGGCGGTATTCGATGTTCAGCGCAGACGACATCTTGTCGCCGTAACGCGCCTCGTAACCGCCCGTAGAGAATCCGATCTTCTCAACCATGTCGGGGTTGATTACTGAGATGCCCTCCTGCTGTCCGCTTCTAACGAGGAACGGACGGAAGATTTCCACATTATTTATATATACACTATTCTCGTCGAACGAACCGCCGCGCACGTTGTATTGCGACGAAAGCTCGCTGTGCGTCGATACGCCCGCCTGACTCTGTATCATTTCCTCCACAGCGTTGCCCGTTGTAGAAGGCATGTTCTTTATATGCTCCTTGCTCAGCTCCTGCGTCTGTCCGGTTTCGATGCGCTTGCCCAAGACGGTTACCTCCGACAAGGCGTTGTCGCTGCTGTGCAGCACTACCTGCATGGTCTGCTTGCCACGCGGACGGCGCAGCACGCGCACCTTCGTCTTGTAGCCAATCATCGAGAATCTAATCTCTACCGAATCAGCCGACTGCAACTGCAGACTATAGGTGCCGTTGAGCGCAGTCATGGTCATCTTGCCCTGCTTTGCGCACGACACAGACGCAAACTCAACTGGGTCGTTGTTTTCGTCAATGACCTTACCAGTAAGCGTAAACGACTGCGCGCTTGCAGATGCGTAGGCGCACAGACATAGTATTTGAAGTATAAATAATTTCAGTTTCATACCTAAAATAACGCCTGCCAGCCCGATTTATTGTATTTTTAGGCTCTAAAACCGCCTGTTTTTATAAAAAAGAATTAAAGAATGTAATTTTTACAATTATTATTTTGTAATTATTATAAAATAGTATATCTTTGCAAACGTAATAAACAAAGCAATTAGATAATGAAACACAGCGACGCGGTAACCCGACTTGTAGAACACGGCATAAAGCCCTCTGTTCAGCGCATTGAGATTATGCATTACCTGATGACACACTTCACCCATCCAACGGTGGAGGAGGTCTACAAGGCATTGCTTCCCAAGATTCCGACACTCAGCCGTACCACGGTATACAATACGCTCAGAATGTTCTCGGAGCACAACGCTGCTCAGATGATAACAATCAACGAGCACCGAGTTTGCTACGATGGCGACGTTAGCCTTCACGCTCACTTCATCTGCAAGTGCTGCCGCAAGGTGTACGACATTTTCGACGAAGTTTCGGATGTTGTCAACCGTAAGGAACTGGCAGGTCATCAGATTGACGACGTACAGCTATATTATAAAGGTGTATGCAAGGAGTGTCGCGAGAAACAGCTTGAGGCTGCCGCCGACTGATTGAAAGACAAGGCTTTTTTAACAAAATACTATTAACTCTTAAAACTGAAGAATTATGAAGAAGAAATTTATTTGCACAGTATGTGGTTATATTCATGAAGGTACAGAGGCTCCTGAGAAGTGCCCGGTTTGCAAGGCTCCGGCAAGCAAGTTCAAGGAGTTGAAAGATCCGACAGAAGGTCCGGCGTTCGCTACTGTTCACACTCTCGGCGCTGCTCGCGACGAGGAGGCTACACCGGAGATGATCAAGGATCTCGAGACTCACTTCAACGGTGAGTGCGGCGAAGTAGGCATGTATCTTGCTATGAGCCGTCAGGCCGACCGTGAGGGTTATCCAGAGATTGCAGAGGCTTTCAAGCGCTACGCATTCGAGGAGGCAGAGCACGCAAGCAAGTTCGCTGAGCTCCTGGGCGACGTTCTGAAGGACACAAAGTCGAACCTCGAGGCTCGTATCGCTGCTGAGCGCGGCGCTTGCGAGGACAAGTTCCGCATCGCAAAGAACGCTAAGGCTGCCGGTATGGACGCTACTCACGACACCGTTCACGAGATGGCTAAGGACGAGGCTCGCCACTGCGCAGGCTTTATGGGCTTGTACAAGCGCTACTTCGAGAAGTAATAACGACATGTAGTCGCACAGTCGGCTAAGATGTAACATAAAGAAGAGGATGTACCGAACGTTTCATGTTTCGGTGCATCCTCTTTTCATTGTGTAGCGTTCGCCGTCCGATCGGTTTCCGTTCGCCGTCCGATCGGTTTCCGTCCGCCGTCCGATTGGATTGCGTTCGCCGTCCGCACCGTTCGCGTTCGGTGCACGATGACTTTTCTTGGTTTTTAGGGCAATAAAAAACGGGTGTGTCCGAACTCCGGTTGAGGAGTTGGGACACACCCGCTATTGTTTTCCGACCAATAGTCTTATGGTCTTGCTCTCATTATCCGCAGAAGAACAGCACGACGAGCTGCGCCGTGAAGATACGCAGGAACAT
The DNA here is from genome assembly GCF_019052365.1 of Leyella stercorea. Lineage (GTDB taxonomy): Bacteria > Bacteroidota > Bacteroidia > Bacteroidales > Bacteroidaceae > Prevotella. The sequence goes on along the minus strand of NZ_JAHQUY010000036.1, from coordinate 22,480 downwards.
ACTCAACGGATAAACCGTAGAATAGCCGATGGCAGGAGCCTCGCGCGAGCAAACAGAGTTGGCGTAAGCGAGGGCTGGTGGGTCGGTGTATGTACCGGCGAGCATACCCATGATTGTAAAATAGTTGAACTTGTACTTCATGCGTGCTATAGTGCCGACAATCAGGATAGGAATGATTGTGATGATGAAACCGGTGAGTACGTAGAGCAGACCGTCGCCTTCTACAACCGTGTTCCAGAAGTTGGCGCCTGCCTTGATGCCCACACTCGCAAGGAACAGCACAAGACCTATCTCTCGAAGCATCATGTTAGCGGATGTCGTGGTGTAGGTGTTGAGTTTCATGCGGTGGCCGAAGCGACCGATGAGGATAGCGATGATAAGCGGACCGCCGGCGATACCGAGCTTCAGAGGAACCGGCATTCCAGGGATAGCAAACGGGATGCTACCGAAGATGATACCGATGAAGATACCGATGAAGATGGTGGCTATGTTAGGCGCATCAAGACGCTTCACAGAGTTGCCCATGAGCTCGGCGATGCGGTTCACGTTGTCCTCCGGACCTACTACGAGAATCTTGTCGCCCACCTGGAAACGGTAGTTGCGGCTTGCGAAGAGGTCCATGCCCTGACGCGAAAGACGTGTAACGGTTACGCCGTATACAGACGAGAAGTGCATCTTGCCGAGTGTCTTACCGTTCATTGACGGGTTGGTAACGACGATGCGGCGCGAAACAAGCGGCTGCTTGCTCTCGTTCTCCTCCCACTCTGTCTCCAGTTCCGGACCGATGAATGCCTGGATAGCCGGAGCGTCAGCCTCGGCACATGCTACAAGCACCTCGTCGCCCATGTCGAAGACGGTGCGGCTGGTCGGGATGCTGTACTCGCCGTTCTTGAACAGACGCGAGAACACTACATCGCGGTTGAGGAAGTCGCTGATTTCTGCCACTGTGCGGCCAGAGAGGTAAGCATTGTTCACCTTCAGGTGCATCTGGTGCGGCTTAGCCTGCGGGTTCTCTGCCTCTTCAGCTTCAAGCTTCTGCTCCTCCTCCTCAAGCTTTGTGTGGGTAAGGAAGCGGATGGCGATAGTAGCACCGATGATGCCTACCACGCCAAGCGGGTAAGCGCAAGCGTAACCTGATGCAATCTGTGGCAACTCGCCGAAACCGTTCTGCCAAACAGAACTGAGCGCTTCGTTGGCTGCACCAAGACCCGGTGTGTTGGTAACGGCTCCGTAGAGCGTGCCCACCATCATCGGGAGGTTTGTCTTGTCGTTAGTGTCGAAGAAGAGGTAGTAGCAAGCGAACATCACGACCACGTTCAGCAGGATGGCTGTTGTAGAGAGCAAGTTGAGTGTTACGCCGCCCTTCTTGAAACTCTCGAAGAAGCCAGGACCTACCTGCAGACCGATGCAGAACACGAACAGAATAAGTCCGAAGTCCTGAATGAAGGTCATTGTGTCCTTGGGGGCTGTGAAACCGATGTGGCCTGCTAAGATACCAGCAAAGAGCACCCAAGTGACGCCGAGCGAAATGCCGCCAATCTTGATCTTACCCAGCAGGATGCCGACTGCAATGACAATGGCATAGAGTAGGGCGATATGGGCAATCGACTCAGTGTTGGTGAATAGGTTGATTATCCAATCCATTTTTAGTGTTTTAATAGTTTTAATATATAGTTCTAATAGTTTCTATACTATGTTGGGCTTTCGTTTGAAATAGCAATTCTGATAGATAACTAAAAATGATAATTCAAGATTGCCGACAACGTAATCGGCAAACCTGAATTATCAAACTCTATATGCTTAGTAGCTGCGAGCGATAATTACGCGCTGTGTAGCCGGCTTGCCAGAAACCATGTCTACACCCGGAGTCTGCTCGAACATGAACGGCACGCAACGGATGGTAGCCTGAGTCTCTTCCTTAATCTTTGCCTCGGTCTCGGCTGTGCCGTCCCAGTGGCAGAGGAAGAAGCCGCCGTCCTTGATGCGCTCCTTGAACTCCTCGTAGTTGTCGCACTCGTAGATGTGAGCGTTGCGAAAGTCGAGAGCCTTCTTGTAGATGTTAGCCTGGATGTCCTCGAGCAACTGCTCTACGTATTCAACGATGCCGTCGAACGAGCGTGTCTCCTTCTCGAGAGTATCGCGACGCATGATCTCGATAGTGTTCTCCTCGAGGTCGCGACCGCCCATAACGAGACGTACCGGCACACCCTTCAGCTCGTAGTCGGCGAACTTGAAGCCCGGACGCTTGTTGTCTGCGTCGTCGTACTTCACGCTGATACCTGCTGCGCGCAACTGGCTGATAACCGGAGCGAGCTTCTCAGAGATAGCCTGCAGCTGCTCTGCGTTCTTAGTGATAGGCACGATGACAACCTGGATAGGAGCGAGCTTCGGAGGAAGCACGAGACCGTTGTCGTCAGAGTGGGTCATGATGAGCGCGCCGATGAGACGTGTAGATACGCCCCATGATGTAGCCCATACGTACTCGGGCTTATTCTCCTTGTTGAGGAATGTAACGTCGAACGCCTTTGCGAAGTTCTGTCCGAGGAAGTGCGATGTGCCGCTCTGCAGAGCCTTGCCGTCCTGCATCATTGCCTCGATTGTGTATGTGTTCAACGCACCTGCGAAGCGCTCTGTCTCGCTCTTTACGCCCTGAACGACCGGTACAGCCATCCACTTCTCTGCGAAGTCGGCGTAAACGTGCAGCATCTTCTTTGCTTCCTCTTCAGCCTCCTCCTTTGTAGCGTGAGCTGTGTGGCCCTCCTGCCAGAGGAACTCTGATGTACGGAGGAACGGACGTGTGCGCATCTCCCAGCGCATTACGTTACACCACTGGTTGCACATCAAAGGAAGGTCGCGGTACGACTGAATCCAGTTCTTGTATGTGTTCCAGATGATGGTCTCAGATGTAGGACGGATGATGAGTTCTTCCTCGAGCTTAGCAGCCGGGTCTACCTCGATGCCGGTCTTGTCCTCGTTGGTACGAAGACGGTAGTGGGTCACCACAGCACACTCCTTGGCGAATCCCTCTACGTGCTCAGCTTCGCGGCTGAAGAACGACTTCGGGATAAGCAGAGGGAAGTAAGCGTTCTGTGCGCCGGTCTCCTTGAACATCACGTCAAGCTGGTGCTGCATCTTCTCCCAGATAGCATATCCGTAAGGCTTGATAACCATACATCCGCGTACGGCTGACTGCTCAGCGAGGTCTGCCTTTGTAACGAGGTCGTTAAACCACTGGCTGTAGTTCTCTGAGCGCTTTGTAAGTTGTTTTAATTCTTTTGCCATTATTTTTTAATGATTAATTTTATGTTCTTAAGTATCTTAATAATGTTGATTACATTAAATTTGCACTGCAAAAATACAAAAAATTGTTGTAATATAGCCACTATATCAAAAAAACCAGTATCTTTGCAGTTATAAATGCGTGGTAAAACGCATAAAAACTCTTTTTTAACATCAAAATTACGCAAAGAAATGAACAAAATTACAGGGATAACAATGGCAATGGGCGTTCTTGCCGTTGTAAGTTGTGGCACTAAGCAGGGTACAGGATCGCTAATTGGTGCTGGTGGCGGTGCGCTTGTTGGCGGCATCATTGGTAAGCTCGCAGGAAACACAGCCGTAGGTGCTGCAATCGGTGGCGCTGTAGGCGCTGGCGCAGGTGCTATCATCGGTCATCACATGGATAAGGTGGCTGAACAGGCAAAGCAGGTGGAGAACGCAAAGGTAGAGAAGGTGACAGACGCTAACGGTCTTGAGGCTGTTAAGGTGACATTCGACTCTGGCATCCTCTTCGCAACAAACAAGGCAGACCTCAGCGCTGCTTCAAAAACTGCTCTTGCAAACTTCTCAAAGACATTGAAGGAGAACAACTTGTTGTACGTTGACATCTATGGTCATACCGACTCAACCGGCAACGACGGCATCAATATTCCGCTCAGCAACAAACGTGCGCAGAGCGTTGAGGCTTACTTGAAGAGCTGCGGCGTTTCGGCTTCTCAGCTTCAGAAAGTGGTTGGTAAGGGTAGCTCTGAGCCTGTGGCAGACAACGCAACTGTTCAGGGCCGCAAAGAGAACCGCCGTGTAGAGGTTTATCTCTATGCAAGTCAGGCTATGATTGACGCTGCAAATGCAGGCACACTCAAGTAAAGCAAGTATATAAAACTTACCGCATATAAGAATTAAGGTGGTGGGGATGTCAAGGAGAAATGCTTCGGAACTTCTTCTTGGCATTCCTTCTCTGCCTTATTTTTTTGTTTTAACAAATGTATGAAATTAGGTATCGTTTCTAAGTTGATAAAGTGGGCTTTGGCCTTGTTTTTCAGTTCTACAATTCTTGTGGTTGTGGCATATAGGTTCATTCCGGTATATGTTACGCCGCTTATGGTTATCCGCTGCTTCCAGCAGGTGGCAGACGGCGAGTCGATGAAGATGAGACATTCGTGGAAACCGCTCGACGATATATCGCGCTCGCTGCCGGTGGCTGTGATGGCGAGTGAAGACCAGCGCTTTCTGTTTCATCACGGTTTCGACTTCGGGGCTATACAGAAGGCTGTGCATCAGAACAAGCGAAGCTCGAAGCGCAAGTACGGAGCAAGCACCATATCGCAGCAGACTGCCAAGAATGTTTTTCTGTGGCCGGGCAGAAGCTGGGTGCGCAAAGGTTTCGAGGTCTACTTCACGGCTTTGATTGAAACGTTGTGGAGCAAGCATCGCATCATGGAGGTCTACCTTAACTCAATAGAGATGGGCGACGGCATCTATGGCGCTGAGGCAGTTGCCAAGTATCACTTCGGCAAGACTGCAGAGGAGCTCACACGTGCCGAGTGTGCTCTCATAGCCGCCACTCTGCCTAATCCGCGCAAGTTCGACAGCAGCAATCCTTCTGCTTATATGCGTGCCCGCCGCGGAAAGATAGAGTACGAGATGAAGTTCATGCCGCTCTTCCCGAAAGAAGGCGAGGACTACGATCCGTCGACAGCGTCGGGCGGAGTGTACAAGCGTAACAGGCATAAATAATATTTGAAACTTATATACGAAGCAATATAGTGGATACTCTTCTTAAATCATTGAACCCCAACCAGCTTGCAGCTGTGGAATATACCGACGGACCGGAGCTTATCATAGCAGGCGCCGGCTCTGGCAAGACTCGTGTGTTGACCTACAAGATAGCATATCTCTTGCAGAAGGGACTTGCTCCTTGGTCTATCCTTGCACTTACGTTTACGAACAAGGCAGCACGCGAGATGAAGAGTCGTGTAGCCGAACTCGTTGGTGAGGACCGCGCACGCTATCTTAATATGGGTACGTTCCACTCCGTATTTCTGCGCATACTGCGTGCGGAGGCAGAGGCTGTCGGTCTGCAGCGCAACTTCTCTATATACGACGATGGCGACTCGCGTGGGGTGGTGAACTCAATCATTAAGGAGATGCAGCTTGACGACAAGCAGTACAAGGCTTCTGCTATATTAGGTCGTATCGGTGCTGCAAAGAATAGTCTTGTGACGCCTGAGGTGTATATGTCGGATCCGCATCTTATGGAGCGCGACAAGGTTTCGAGTATGCCGAAGTTAGGACAGATATACGCTATGTATGCAGCACGTTGCAAGGCTGCCAATGCAGTCGACTTCGACGACATGCTTCTCTTTACCTATAAACTCTTTGCCGAGAATCCACAAATTGCTAAAAAGTATGCCGAGCGATTCTGCTATGTTCTTGTCGACGAGTATCAGGATACCAACTATGCCCAGCAGGCAATTCTGACGCTCCTGACGAAAGAGCAGCGTAATATCTGTGTTGTTGGTGACGATGCGCAGAGTATCTATGCTTTCCGTGGTGCTAACATCGACAATATACTCAAGTTTCAGAGCATATACGAAGGTGCACGTCTCTTCAAATTAGAGCAGAACTATCGTTCTACGCAAACTATAGTGAAAGCTGCTAACAGCGTTATTGTCAATAACCAACGCCAGATACGCAAGGAAGTGTTCAGCGAAAATGGTGATGGCGAGAAGGTGCATCTGAACATAGCTTATTCGGATAAGGAAGAAGCGAGTGTCGTGTGTAATGAAATACGTCGCTTGCACAATCGCTATGGTGTCGCCTATCGTGATATCGCTGTGCTTTATCGTACCAATGCGCAGAGCCGATTGTTTGAGGAGGAGCTTCGTCGTCAGGATACCCCATATTGCATCTATGGCGGCATGAGTTTCTATCAGCATAAGGAGATTAAGGACGTTATCGCTTACTTCCGTTTGGTGGCAAACCCGAACGACGAGGAAGCGTTGAAGCGCGTCATCAACTATCCGAAACGAGGTATCGGTGATACTACCATTTCGAAGCTTATAGCTGCGTCGCGTGCATGCAATGTCAGTTTGTGGGACGTTGTAGGCAATCCGAGTATGTATAATGCAGGCGTTTCTGCCGGAACCGAGAAAAAAGTGCTTGGTTTCTATTATCTCATTGACGAGTTTATACGCGACAATCGCACAGTCGACGCATACGGCTTGGGTAAGGAGATTCTGGAGAAGTCGGGCTTGAAGTTCGAATTGGCAGCCGACAAGTCGATAGAAGGTGCAGAACGTCAGGAAAACATTGAGGAATTTATGTCGGGTCTGCACGACTTTGTCGATACAAAGCGCGAGGAAGGTTATGAAGACGAGGTGTATATCGCCAATTTCCTACAAGAGGTTGCTCTGCTTACAGACAGCGATGAAGAGAATGATAACGATAATGATGCGTCTTCAAACGAGCGTGTGTCGCTTATGACAATACATGCGTCTAAAGGTTTGGAGTTCAATTCTGTTTTCGTTGTAGGGTTGGAGGAGAATATCTTCCCGAGTCCGCGTGCATGCTCTTCGGTTCGTGAGTTGGAGGAGGAGCGCCGTCTGCTCTATGTCGCTATAACGCGTGCCGAGCAACGTTGCTTCTTGTCGTGTGCTAAGAGTCGCTATCAGTATGGCAGTATGATGTTCAACGAGCCGAGTCGCTTTTTGAAGGAAATAGACAAGCAGTATTTGGCTGTCGAAGGCAATGCCGCAGGGTTTAAATCGTCAGAAAGGCAGCCGCAACCGTTCCTGTCACGTCCGCAATCTCGGTCATATCATGAAGCGCCGCAGCGCAATCCATTCCAAAGCACAATGCCTTCTGGTTTCCGTCGTTTGCAGACAGCGCCTCAGCGTTTTCAGACTTCGGCGTCAACTCAGCGTACGCAAGCCTCAGCTTCTTCACAACGACAGACCATATATGCCGGTGCCCGTGTTGAGCATCAGCGCTTTGGACTTGGAACTGTTGTTGCTGTAGAAGGAGTGGGCGAGAACGAGAAGGCTACCATCGAGTTTCAGAATGCAGGAACCAAGACTCTGCTCATGAAATTCGCTCGATTGACAGTTTTGAAGTAGGAAAAACAGAATAATATTGTGTATGTATAGAAAAATTAGTACCTTTGCAATCGATTACACACTAATATTCATTTAATACAAATTTTATGATTCTTCAAAATTTGCAAAACGATTTCAAAGGTTCTAATTGGAAGCGCGAAATTGACGTGCGTGATTTTATTCAGTCTAACTACGAGGCTTATGACGGCGACGAGTCGTTCCTTGTTGGTCCTACAGAGCGTACGAACCATCTTTGGGAGGTACTTTCAAAGATGTTCGAGGTGGAGCGCGAGAAGGGTGTTTATGATGCAGAAACAAAGTTGCCTCAGAGCATCGATACTTACGGTGCTGGCTATATCGACAAGGATAGTGAGGTGATTGTTGGTTTGCAGACCGACGTGCCTCTGAAGCGTGGTATCTTCCCTAAGGGCGGCATTCGTATGGTGGAGAAGGCTCTGAAGTCATACGGCTACGACCTTGATCCTGCAACAAAGACTATCTTTACAAAATATCGCAAGACACACAACGAGGGCGTGTTCTCTGCATATAACGATGATATCAAGGCTGCACGCCATGCTCATATCATCACTGGTTTGCCCGACGCATACGGTCGTGGCCGTATCATCGGCGACTACCGTCGTGTAGCTCTCTACGGTACAGCAAACCTTATCGAGGAGAAAAAGCGCTACTTCAAGCGTATCGACATCCAGGAGTTTACTGAGGAAATCGTTCGCCACCGCGAGGAGGTTTCAGAGCAGATTCAGGCTTTGAAGCAGTTTGAGCGCATGTGTGCTGCTTATGGTTTCGACGTAACCAAGCCGGCAACAAACGCTCGCGAAGCTGTTCAGTGGACTTACTTCGGCTACCTCGGTGCTGTTAAGGATCAGGACGGTGCTGCTATGTCGCTCGGTCGTGTCTGCGCATTCCTGGATATCTACATCCAGCGCGACCTCAAGAACGGCACGCTCACAGAGCAGGAAGCTCAGGAGCTCATCGACCAGATGATCATGAAGCTGCGTATCGTACGCTTCCTTCGTACTCCTGAATATAACGATCTCTTCTCAGGCGACCCAATTTGGGCTACAGCTTCTATTGGTGGTATGGGCATCGACGGCCGTTCGATGGTTACAAAGACCGACTATCGTTTCCTCCACACTCTCTACAATATGGGTCCGTCGCCAGAACCTAACCTTACTGTGCTTTGGAGCGAGCGCCTGCCAGAGGCATGGAAGAAGTATTGTGCTAAGGTAAGTATCGACACAAGCGCTATCCAGTATGAGAACGACGACCTTATGCGTGCTGATCTCGGCGACGACTACGGTATCGCATGCTGCGTATCGCCGATGAAGATTGGTAAGCAGATGCAGTTCTTCGGTGCTCGTGCTAACCTTGCTAAGTGTATGCTCTATGCTATCAATGGTGGTCGTGACGAGATGTCGGGCGAGCAGATTGCTCCGCGCTTTGCTCCTATCACTGGTGATTACCTCACATACGAGGAGTTCATGCCTAAGTTCGAGCAGATGATGCGTTGGTTGGCTAAGACTTATGTCAACGCTCTGAAGATTATCCACTACATGCACGACAAGTACGACTATGAGGCGTTTGAGATGTCGCTTCACGACGGAGATGTAGAGCGCACACGTGCTACCGGTATCGCTGGTCTGTCTATCGTTGCCGACTCTATCGCTGCAATGAAGAACTGTCGCATCCGCATCATCCGCGACGAGAGCGGTCTTGCAGTAGACTATAAGATTGAAGAGGGCGAATATATGCCGTTCGGCAACAACTGTGATGAGACAGACGAGATTGCAGTATCGCTCACAGAGACATTCATGGAGTATCTGCGCCAGCATCGCACATACCGCGACGCTGTTCCGACACAGAGCTTGCTGACCATCACTTCTAACGTTGTGTATGGCCGTAACACTGGTGCTACACCTGACGGTCGTCAGAAGGGCGTACCGTTCGCTCCGGGTGCTAACCCGATGAACGCACGCGACGTGAAGGGCGCTGTTGCAGCTCTTGCATCTGTTGCTAAGTTGCCGTTCCAGCACTCTCGCGATGGTATCTCTTACACATTCGCTATCGCTCCGTCGGCTCTCGGCAAGACAAAGGATATGCAGGCAGATAACCTCACACACTTGCTCGACGGCTACTTCACACCGACTGGCGGACAGCATATTAATGTGAACGTGTTCGACCGCGATCTTCTGCTCGATGCGATGGAGCATCCTGAGAAGTATCCGCAGCTTACAATCCGTGTCAGCGGTTATGCTGTGAACTTCGTGAAGCTTACACGTGAGCAGCAGCTCGATGTGCTCTCGCGTACAATCAACCTCGGTATGTAATTCTGAGCGTTAAATCGTAACTATAAATTGAGAGGCTGTGGTTTCTATGATGTAGGAACTACAGCCTCATATTGTTAAAATAAAAATTTTCCTTTACTGGTTTTAAACCAAATGGTCCGCGATGCGTCATAATATCAAAAAAGGAGACGCTATGAATAATGAAGAACAGTATATATTGAATCGTTGCGGAAAGCAGAACCCTTTCACGGTGCCCGAAGGCTATTTCGATAGTCTGCGCACAGAGCTTATGCAACGCGTCGAAGTAAAGCCCAAAGATGTTTCTCTTTGGAAACGTTGGCGTGGCTACGTGGCTGCGGCATGTATGGTTGGCGTTGTTGCCGGCGTTGCTACATACATCGGTTTCGGTTCTGAAACCACAGAGAACAAACATGTGGCTGTAAATGTAAAGACATCGAATGTCGACAACTTGTCTGAAGACGAATATGCCGACTATACAATGCTCGACAACGATGATATATATTCACTTTTGGCTAATAATTAGAATCATATAATAAAAGATTTTAAAATATTACATCAATGGTAGCACTTTTTGATAAATATGTACTTAGAACTTTGGCGCTTGTCGTAGCTTTTGTGTTGTGCAGCGCATCTGCTGCAGCGCAGAAAAAACATAACTTTAATCCGGCAAAGTTTGAAGCGGATTTAGAGCAGTTCATTGCTTCTGAAGTAGGTCTCACTCCAAGTGAGGCTTCTGCGTTTTTCCCCGTTTATCGTGAGATGCGTAAGAAGCAGTTGGCTTATTTCGGCGAAGAACGTCGTTTGCGCCATGTAGATCCGACAGACGAGAAAGCATGTGCTGAGGCTATTCGCAAACGTGACAAGAATGATATTGAACTGAAGGTTCTTCAGCAGACATATCATGAGCGTTTCATGACTATACTGCCAGCGACTAAGATTTTCAGGGTCTTGAAAGCTGAGAGTAAGTTTCACAGACAGTTCTTTAAAAAAGCGAAAGCTCAAAAAAAATAAAGGAAGATAGCAGCATTAAGAACTGATGGGTAGATATTTTATAGAGTTCGCATACGACGGAACCGATTATCATGGTTGGCAGATACAGCCTAATGGCAACTCTGTACAAGAGGAGTTGCAGAAGGCCTTGTCTATGATTCTGCGTATGGAAATAGGTGTTGTCGGTGCAGGACGTACTGACACTGGTGTGCATGCACGTAGGATGACGGCACACTTTGAAATAGATCGGAACATAGATTGTGAGCAATTGGCTTATAGGCTAAACCGCTTGTTGCCGCGCGATATAGCTGTTCATTCCGTATATCCGGTTGCTGATGATATGCATGCACGATTCAGCGCCACACTCCGAACATACCATTATTATATACACACCTCGAAGAACCCTTTCCTTAGGAAGTATTCTTGCGAGATGCATTACGACCTCGACTTCAACTTGATGAACGAGGCAGCAAGCTATTTGCTTACTGTTAAGGATTTCGGATCGTTCTGCAAGGCTCACAGCGACGTGAAAACCACTCTTTGTGATGTTTCTGAAGCCGTTTGGGTGCGCGATGGCGAGAGTGCTTGGCATTTCCGTATTTCTGCTAACCGCTTCCTGCGCAACATGGTGCGTGCAGTTGTGGGCACGTTGATAGAAGTTGGACGCCACCGACTCACACTCGAGCAGTTCCGTGAGGTCGTTGCCAGCGGAAATCGCTCCTCGGCAGGCGAGAGTATGCCGGGTAATGCGCTGTTTTTAGAAGACGTAAAGTATTAATATTTTAAGTAATAATATCTCACCCCTACATTTTTTTCTTTTATGTGGCTGATATTAGCGTTCTGCTCAGCAGCGTTGCTGGGCTTGTATGATGTAAGCAAGAAGAAGGCGTTGCTCAACAATGCCGTTCTTCCTGTCTTGTTTTTTAATACCGTAATCTGTACCCTTATCTTTATTCCGTTCATAGTTCTTTCGTCCACTACAAATGTGCTTGACGGAACGGCTTTCTATGTAGAACAGAGCACATGGGCTGAACATAAGTATATCATTCTGAAGGCATGTATTGTGTTGTCTTCGTGGGTATTCGGCTATTTCGCTATGAAACATCTGCCTATAACCATTGTCGGACCTATCAATGCTACGCGTCCGGTTATGGTGCTTGTCGGTGCGATGCTTGTGTTTGGCGAGCGCTTGAACGTATGGCAGTGGATTGGTGTGCTTTTGGCTATCGTTTCATTCTTCCTTTTGAGTAGAAGTGGTAAGAAAGAGGGTGTCAACTTCACTCATAATCGCTGGATATTCTTTCTTGTTGTGGCCGCTGTGCTTGGCGCTGTCAGCGGATTGTACGACAAGTATCTTATGGCTCCGCCTGAGAATGGGGGAGTGGGACTGAGCAGAATGGTAGTGCAGAGTTGGTATAATATTTATCAGCTTTGCCTCATGGGTTGTGCAATATTCGCTATTTGGTATCCTACACGTAAGAAGACAACGCCGTTTCATTGGCGTTGGAGTATTGTGTTTATTAGCATTTTCTTGAGTATTGCCGACTTCGTATACTTCTATGCGTTGAGTTTGCCTGGTGCAATGATTTCAATTGTGTCAATGGTGCGTCGCGGTAGTGTTGTAGTAAGTTTCTTCTGTGGTGCGATGTTGTTCAAAGAGAAGAACCTGACAAGTAAGTTGATTGATATGCTGTTCGTTATACTCGGAATGATTTTCTTGTATATAGGCTCGCACTAATTTAATTTACGTTTTTTAGTAATTACATTATTCGGCAATCCAATATAAAATGTTAACTTTGTAGGCAAATCGTAATATAAAGAAAACATCTATGGCACGAAATATATTTAAAGGACTTGGTGTGGCACTTATAACGCCATTCACTTCAGATGGTAATGTTGATTATAAATCATTAACCCGTTTGGTGGAATATCAGATTGATAATGGCGCTGATTTCCTCTGTATACTTGCCACGACAAGCGAGGCTCCTTGCTTGTCGGCTGAGGAAAAGGAAAAGGTGAAACAGCTTGTAATCGAAGTCAATCGTGGACGTTTGCCGCTCCTTATGGGATGTGGTGGCAACAATACTAAGGCTATTGTTGAAGAACTGAAGAATAGCGACTGGCGTGGCATAGATGGTGTGTTGAGTGTTTGTCCGTATTATAACAAGCCCTCACAGGAAGGTCTTTACCAGCATTTCAAGGCAATAGCAGAGGCAAGTCCGCTGCCGGTTGTTCTTTATAATGTACCCGGACGTACCGGTGTGAACCTTAAGGCAGAGACTACAGTTCGCTTGGCTAACGATTGCGAGAATATCATAGCAATCAAGGAAGCCAGCGGCAGCTTGGAGCAGGTTGACGAGATTATAAAGAACAAGCCGGCTCGTTTCGACGTGATTAGCGGTGACGATGCTCTCACGTTCTCTATGGTGGCGAGCGGGGCAGCAGGTAGCATCTCTGTTATCGGCAATGCTTTGCCGAAGGAGGTTTCGCGCATGATTCGTCTCGAATTTAACGGCGAGTACGAAGCCGCACGCACTATACATCATCGTTTTACAGAGTTGTATTCTCTGCTCTTCATCGACGGAAACCCGGCTGGTGTGAAGGCATTGCTGCACGAGATGGGTTTCATCGAGAACGTATTGCGTCTGCCGCTTGTCCCCACTCGTATCACGACGCTTCAGAAGATGACAGAGATTCTGAAAACTCTCAAAATATAACTATATAGCATTTCGCTATATATAATAAATGTGGTTTGACACACAAGGTTATCATATTTCCTACGCTTTGCGTTGTTGTGTTAGCGCTATTTCTTCTTAATATCTTTTATGGGGCTGTACGGATTCCAGTATCCGAAGTTCTTGGAATATTAAGTGGAAATGAAGCGTCTAACGTTTCGTGGCAGTATATCGTTATGGGCTATCGCTTGCCGCAGGCCCTTACAGCCCTTCTCACGGGCAGTGTGCTGTCTGTTTGCGGACTCATGCTGCAGGTTATATTTCGCAATCCGCTTGCAGATTCTTCCATTCTCGGTATAAGCAGCGGCGCTGGTCTGGGCGTAGCGTGTGTCATGCTGATGTTCGGCGGAGGCTTGTACATCGGAACTTTGTCTGTAGCAGGTTTTGCTGCAGTCTTTACTGCCGCCTTGTTAGGTGCGTTGGCTGTTACTTTTGTCATGCTTTTCCTTTCAAGTCTCATCCGTAACAACGCTTTATTGCTCATCGCTGGTGTTATGCTTGGTTACATAACCTCGTCGGTCGTGATGCTCCTGAACTTCTTTGCATCTGCTGACGGCGTCCGAGCGTATGTGCAATGGGGAATGGGTAATTTCTCTGGAGTTTCACAAACGATGTTGCCTTTCTATGCAATTTTGTCTATAGTATGCATAGCTGCGTCGTCTCTACTTGTGAAACCTTTGAACATAATGATGATTGGTAGTCGGTATGCAGAGAATTTGGGCGTAAACATAAAGCGTTTGCGCACGATTATCTTGTTGCTTACCGGTGTAATGGCAGCTTTGTCTACAGCCTTTTGCGGACCGATTGCCTTTATCGGTTTGGCTGTTCCGCATCTGTCTCGTCTGTTGTTGCGTACGGACGACTTCCGATTAATCATGCCAACAACAATTCTTCTTGGCGCTATCGTCGCCTTAATCTGCAATTTTATATGTGTATTGCCCAGTAATGGATGTGTGTTGCCGCTTAATGCCGTGACACCATTCCTCGGCGTGCCCATAATATTATATGTAATATCAAGGAAAAGCTATTCGTTATGAATGAAATAGAACGTATAAAACAGCTTCGTAAGTTGCTGCATGAATATAATCACAACTATTATGTGCAGAACATGCCTACGGTCACCGACCGTGAGTTTGACGAATTGATGCATGAGTTACAGTCGCTTGAGGAGAAACATCCCGAACTGTATGACCCCAATTCGCCTACGCAACGTGTGGGCAGCGATTTGACACAGGGCTTCACCCAGGTAGAGCACAAGTATCCGATGCTCTCGTTGGCTAATACCTACAACGAGCAGGATGTGCAAGACTGGTACGAGTCGGTGAAGCGTGGACTCGAAGGCGAAGATTTTGAAGTGTGCTGCGAGATGAAGTACGACGGATTGTCTATATCTCTTACCTACGAGAATGGTCGCCTTGTTCGTGGCGTTACGCGTGGCGACGGAGTTGTAGGCGACGATGTTACTGCCAATGTGAAGACTATCCGTTGCATACCGCTTGTGCTCAACGAGAATGTGGGTTATCCCGATAAGTTTGAGATACGCGGCGAGATTCTTATGCCTTGGAAGGTGTTCGATGATCTGAATGCTCAGCGCGAAGCTGCTGAAGAACCGTTGTTCGCCAATCCGCGCAACGCGGCAAGCGGCACTTTGAAAAGTCAGGACCCACGCCTCGTTGCCGATCGACATCTTGACTGCTATCTCTATTATCTGCTTGGTGAGACTTTGCCGTCTGACGGTCATTTCGAGAATTTGGCTGAGGCTGCGAAGTGGGGATTCAAGATATCGCAAGGCATGCGCAAGGTGAAGACGCTTCAGGAGATATACGACTTCATAAACTATTGGGACGTTGAGCGCAAGAACTTGCCGGTGGCTACCGACGGAATCGTGCTTAAGGTAAATTCGCTCCGTCAGCAGCAACACTTGGGTTATACAGCCAAGTCGCCTCGTTGGGCTATCGCTTATAAGTTCAAGGCTGAGCAGGCTACGACACGTCTTGAGAGTGTGTCGTTCCAGGTTGGTCGAACAGGCGCCGTAACGCCGGTGGCTAACATGGATGCCGTGCGACTTGCCGGTACAATGGTGAAACGTGCTACGCTTAACAATGAGGACTTTATCAAGAACCTCGACTTGCATATCGGCGATTACGTCTACGTTGAGAAGGGTGGAGAGATTATCCCTAAGATTGTAGGCGTTGATGTATCGAAGCGTTCGGCTGAGGCACAGCCCGTGAAGTTTATTGACTGCTGCCCTGAGTGCGGCACTCCGCTTGTGCGTTACGAGGGCGAAGCTGCGCATTATTGTCCGAACGATACGGGCTGCCCACCGCAGATAAAGGGTCGCATAGAGCATTTCATAGCTCGCAAGGCGATGAACATCGACTCGTTAGGACCTGAGACCGTTGACGATTACTATCGTCGCGGACTCATACACAATATTGCCGACTTGTACTGCATCCAGGTTCAGGACATCAATGGCAGCGGCAACCGTGAGCGTTCGGCTCGCAAGATTGTGGCAAGCATTGAGGCTTCTAAGCAAGTGCCGTTCGAGCGTGTTGTCTTTGCTCTCGGCATACGCTTTGTCGGCGAAACTTCAGCCCGACTGTTGGCGCGCCATTTCAAGTCGATGGATGCGCTGCAGAACGCTTCGTTGCAGCAGCTGATGGATGTAGATGGAGTAGGCGAGGTGATAGCAAAGAGTATCATTACCTACTTCCACAATGCGGCGAACCTTGAGATAGTGAACCGTTTGCGTGAATACGGCTTGCAGATGCAGCTTTCTTCCGAGCAGATAGCTAACACTACGAACAAACTTGAGGGAAAGAGCATCGTCATCAGTGGTGTCTTCTCTAAGCATAGTCGCGACGAGTATAAGGCTATGATAGAGCAGAACGGCGGCAAGAACGTTGGTTCTATCAGTGGCAAGACGTCCTTCATCCTTGCCGGTGAGAATATGGGACCGTCAAAGCTGCAGAAAGCCGAGAAGCTGGGCGTGCAAATCGTAGACGAGGACACATTCCTCAGTATGTTAGAATAATAATGTAGAAACCCTAAATACAGAATATGAAAATAGTAATAGGCATAGATGTTGGCATTAGCACTACAAAAATCGTAGGTATCAACGAACAAGGCAATGTCGTATCACCAATCAGAATACGAGCTACCGACCCCGTAACTTCGCTTTATGGTGCTTTCGGAAAGTATCTGCACGACAATCATATCCAGTTGGGTGATGTAGAGAAGGTTATGCTTACCGGTGTGGGCAGCGCTTATATCAACGAGCCGGTTTATGGCTTGCCTACAGACAAGGCGGAGGAGTTTCTGGCAGATGGTTTGGGCGCTCGTTACGAGACCAACCTTGATCGTATGCTTGTCGTTAGTCTCGGAACGGGCACGTCAATCGTTAAGTGCGACGGCGACGACATCAAGCATATTGGCGGTATCGGTATCGGCGGCGGCACATTGCAGGGTTTGTCGCGTTTGCTCCTGAAGACCGACGACATAAAGCAGGTGGCAGCGCTTGCCGAAGAAGGCGACCTCTCGCATATCAATGTGCTTATTAAGGACATCTGCGCCAACCCGTTACAGGGACTTCCTATGGACGCTATCGCTTCGTTGTTCGGCAACGCGAAGACGAACGCTTCTCGTGAGGACATAGCGCTCGGACTAATCTGGATGGTGTTGCAGTCTATCTGTAGCGCAACGATTCTCTCGTCGCTCGGTAGCGGAATTAAGGAATTTGTGATGATTGGCAACTTAACGCTTCTTCCGCAGGTGCGCCATGTGTTCCCTGCTACTGAACGTCTCTATGGCGTGAAGTTCCGCATCCCGAGATATTCAGAGTTCTGTACAGCGATAGGTGCGGCGTTGTGCTATCTTAATGTCCACAAACCAACGCTTTAATACTCTATGTACGGACTTATTCGTTCAATGTCATAGCTTGAGAATTCTTTCATGAGTTTCAGCTCTGACATTGAGCGTATCTTTCCGTGCAAACGCCTGTAGTCGGTTATTGCGCGAGCCATATAATAATTAATGTAAGGATGGCGCTTCAACTGCGATAAAGTCAATTGGTTTATACGTAGCTTTCGGATGCTTTTCTCGTCGATAGCTATGTATTTTATTGCATCCTCCGGCATGTCTTCTATTTCCAGCAACTGCTCTTTGTTTACAAATCCGCCCAATTGGTCGCGGTATCTTATAATCTGTCGCGAGTAGTAGCTGCCGATGCCCGGTATTTTCATCAGTTCGGTAGTGTCAGCATTGTTCACTTCGATGTGTTCTCCAACGCGTATCTTCGGTGTGTATGTTTTCTGTTCGCCATTCGTGGCGTTCTCGTCGTCGCTCTTATTCTCAAACCTTTTGTTGCGTTCGTATCCCCGTTTGCGGTTCTTCACCTCCGCCAACGAACTTGCCGGCAGATAGTCGGCGCCGATACGGATATACGGCTCCAGACGTCTATAGTCTTTTACGGTTAGTCCATAGACGTACGCAAAATCTTCTTTACATTGGTACACGCCACCACGCGCTCTGTACTTATATATATTGCGGACCTGCCAAGGACGCAGCCCCAATTGCAGTAGCTGCGTGCTGTCAGCGGTGTTAGGGTCGAAGTAGAACAACTTCGACCCTATTTTGTTTTCGTCCATTGCCTCGTCTTTCGCGTCCTTACTTTCGTATCTCTCAGCTCTTGTTTTGGCAGCTTTCTCAGGGCTCTCAATCTTGTTGCTTGTGTCGTCTGTATTAGACAAAGCGCCCAAGAGTATCGCTACGACCAAAATAAGAGTGCAGAGAAACGTGAAGGTACGTCTGTCCGATCTCGGCATATAGAAGAATTCTTTCAGAAACATTGTGGCGTGTGTTATGTTTAGTCTTCCATCAGTTTTCTATAGCGACCCTTCTTTATTTCTTCGTTTCCGAGTCGGCGTGCCTTGTTAATCTCGTAGTCAGAGTAGCTGCCCTCGAAGAAGAACACTTCGCCGTCGCCCTCGAAAGCAAGGATGTGCGTACAGATACGGTCGAGGAACCAGCGATCGTGGCTGATCACTACGGCGCATCCGGCGAAGCTTTCAAGACCTTCCTCCAAAGCGCGCAACGTGTTCACGTCGATATCGTTGGTAGGCTCGTCGAGCAACAGCACGTTTCCTTCCTGCTTCAGAGCCAAAGCAAGCTGCAAGCGGTTGCGTTCGCCGCCAGAAAGTGTCTCGCAGAGTTTGCTCTGGTCTGTGCCCGCAAAGTTGAAGCGCGAGATGTAAGCACGTGCGTTCACGTCTCTGCCGCCCATGCGTATTGTCTCGTTGCCCTGAGAGATAGTCTCGTAAACCGACTTCTTCGGGTCGATGTCCTTATGCTGCTGGTCTACGTAAGCCAACTTCACAGTCTCGCCAACCTCGAACGTACCGCCGTCGGCGTGCTCCAAGCCCATAATCATGCGGAAGAGAGTAGTCTTGCCCGCACCGTTCGGACCGATAACGCCCACGATGCCGTTAGGCGGAAGCATGAAGTTGAGGTCGTTGAAAAGCACCTTGTCGCCGAAAGCCTTCTTCACGTGCTGAGCCTCGATCACCTTGTTGCCGAGACGCGGACCGTTCGGGATGAAGATCTCCAGCTTCTCCTCACGCTCCTTCTGCTCCTCGCCGAGCATCTGCTCGTAAGCGTTCAGACGAGCCTTGCCCTTAGCCTGACGAGCCTTCGGAGCCATGTGCGCCCATTCAAGCTCGCGCTCCAACGCCTTGCGGCGCTTCGAAGCCTGCTTCTCCTCCTGCATCATTCGCGTGGTCTTCTGCTCCAGCCAAGAAGAGTAGTTGCCGTGCCAAGGTATACCCTCGCCGCGGTCGAGCTCAAGAATCCATTCGCTCACATCGTCGAGGAAGTAGCGGTCGTGAGTAACGGCGATAACCGTTCCCTCATACTGCTGCAGGTGCTGCTCCAGCCAGTCGATGCTCTCAGCGTCCAGGTGGTTGGTAGGCTCGTCAAGCAACAGCACGTCCGGCTTCTGCAGCAACAGACGGCAGAGAGCTACGCGGCGACGCTCGCCACCAGAAAGATGAGTGACGGGAAGGTCGCCCTTCGGACAACGCAAGGCTGCCATCGCACGGTCGAGCTTCGAGTCCATGTTCCATGCGTCCGTAGCGTCGATGATGTCCTGCACCTCCGACTGACGCTGCATCAGCTTGTCCATCTTGTCCGGATCGCCATAGTATTCCTCCAAACCGAACTTCTCGTTAATCTCCTCATACTCCTTCAGAGCATCGTATGCCTGCTGCACACCTTCCATAACGTTCTCCTTAACGGTCTTGGTCTCGTCGAGCGGCGGATCCTGCGGCAGATAACCTACCGAGTAGCCCGGACTCCACACAACGTCGCCCTGAGTAGGCTGGTCGAGTCCTGCAATGATCTTCATCAACGTCGACTTACCTGCACCGTTCAGACCGATGATGCCAATCTTGGCACCATAGAAGAACGAGAGGTAGATGTCCTTCAATATCTGTTTGCGATTCTGCGGGATGATCTTAGACACCCCGACCATAGAGAAAATGATTTTCTTGTCGTCTACTGTTGCCATTTATATAAATAGGTTTTTTATCTGTTAATAATTACAAGTTGTCGAAATATCCTTTTGTGAACATGTCGTACGACAATGCTTCAAGCTCCTTGAGCGTCATACGCTCAACGGCGTGTTCTATCTTACGAATGATTTCTTCGCGTTTATAATCGCTGTCTTCATTCAGACCTGCGTGCTTAAAATGGTTCATCGTGATAAATATGGTTTAGGGTTTCCATTTGCAAATTTAACGAATATATCCGATAAATCAGCATCTTTTCTTTAAATTATATGTATTTCTTTTGTTTTGAATGCTTGTTACAGCTTCGTGGTAACAATGTTACCGAAGTGCGGTAACAACGTAACCGCATTGCGGTAATGATGTTACCACGGCGCGGTAATAAGTCCTTTCAACTGCAGTTGGTGGATAGATATTGTGCTGCTTCCGGATAATATCAGCAATCAATTTATTACTTGTATTTATAGAACTTGTAAATTAAAACCTAAAATCTCTGAATAGAGCTATCTGTTTGGTTTATAAATCATAATAAGGATGAAAAAATTACAAACGAATAATAATTATACGCGTTTTTCTTTGTCGTTTAATGTATTGTGTGTATATTTGCAATGTCAAACAATAAAAACAAAATTATTATGGAAAAGTATATATGTGATGTTTGTGGTTGGGAATACGACCCGACAGTTGGCGACCCTGAAAACGGCATTGAGCCAGGTACAGCATTTGAAGACCTCCCGGAGGATTGGGTATGCCCACTTTGCGGAGTAGGTAAGGATCAGTTTAGTCCGGCATAGGAAACCGGTTTTGTGATAAAAAGCATTGGCGCATTATTGCGTTCTCTTTTAAGAACCAATATGCCAATGCTTTTTTTATTATGTTGTACTGGCGAAGCACAACATCACGTCGAATAATATCTTCTCGAACACCGCACCGATGGCACCGATGCCTTCGATACGCTCTATATCGGCTGCGAGAAGTTCCTACAGCATGATTTATATTCAATTGCGATTGGTGGGGTGAGATGAATTTTTTATGCTTTCATTGTATAAAATCTAAATATTTTATATTTTTGTATCCAAAAACTATTTTATATGTTCTATAATAAGAAAATAACAATGTTTGGTCATGAGATATATTGTCGTGACAATAATAGGTATATGACACTACCTCATAAACAGGTAGTAACTAAGTCTGGTTTTATATTCAATTTACCAAACCCAGAAACAGAAATAAAAGTTAATACATCTTATTATCTTGAAGAATTGTATTATTTTGGTGATGATAGCTCAATTGTTAATAAATTCTTAAAGATATTGGATTGGATTTATGAGCAAACACAACGTCACTATGATGAAGCAATCGTAAAGACTCTTGTAAAATATTGCCCTCAAGTCGATACGACTCCTATGGCGCCATTTTTCACAATAATATATCTTGCAATGCTTGATTGGGAAATAGGAAGTTCATATCCTGTCGGTTCTGGAAAATTAAGAGTTTACAAAAGTTGCAAAGCAGCGCTTTTGCATGAATGTGATCCTAGAATGTTCTCGAAAAAGGACAAAATTGAAGACGATAACATTGATAGTTCCTTTGTTAATAATTATGAAGACCATTATGAGCGAACCGACTCTTCCCCAGAGAATGATGTTATGGATGCTTTGGAAAATGGTAATGGAGACTATTTTGGATATTAATGAAGTGGAAAGCTGCCTAAGCACCTTTTCTATAAGCCTTTGTCTTACGCCCCCAACGTAGGATGAAGGCTTTTCTTTTACCAGTGCCGTGGCTACTGCTACAGCACCTCCTTCCGTTACACTTTGCACCTTTTGGCTCATGCATCTCTTGCGAGAAGCGTGCAAGGCAACTAACAAGGTAGTCAATCCTATCTTCTCACGGAGGACTTCTATAAAGGTACAAGACGAATGAAGCTGCAGGACTCTAACGAAATCCGGCAGCTTCGAGATGTTTGTATATTTGAGGTGAATGGGATTGGGCTGTTCCTGTGAATATGAGATGCCTTATAAAATGAAAATTCTACATTCTAATTGATCGGCACTATCCAACGTTTCTCACTATCTAATCCCCATTGGACATGCCACATACTTCCAAAGTTTTTATCCAACAATAAGAACTGAAACATGTTTTCTGTTGGATAAAGTTCAAATCTGCCGTTATTGTTTCCGATGCTGATGCCATAGGTCAGATCAACGTCGTTCAGTACAGTTATAAACTCTTTATCATGGTCTAAATTCCATTGTACCTGGTCTATCTTTCCATTACTTGTGTTTAGACGTAAGAATGTGTATATATTTTCAGTTTTGTAAAGTTTGTATGTGTTGCTTAACACACCATCAACATATTGTTTAGCCAATTGCTGTGCAATATCCTTTACTTCTATGTGAATGGAGTCCAATAGATTTTGACCACCTTTGATTTGTGCATGTCCTAATATAGGCAGACACATAAACAATGTACATAATGAAATCTTTCCC
>NZ_JAHQUY010000199.1 GCF_019052365.1 Leyella stercorea | reverse complement strand
GCCAATCCATGAAATTCCAATGCTGTGTGATAACTGATGCAAGCTGTATGTGACAAGTGGCTTCCTATCTCATACTTGTCGCAAACAGGTAAGCCAGATGCAATATCCTTCATGCAATAGGTATTACGCCGTATAGCCACAATCCACCCTTGTTGCTTGTACCGAGCAAGCAACGCCTCCACCGATTTCACTTTGTCTTTCAGAGCTTCAGAAAGTTCATCTAAGGTGAATATCCGCAGCTTGTATAATATACTTAATAGTTCTGTCATTGTTTCTAATTTTGCACAAAAATATAAAATCTAAAATGTCTATGAGAAAAATCAGAAACCTTTTGTGCTTTTTTATATGTTCTTTCCATCTTAATTGTCCGACTACGGAGGAACAAATCA
>NZ_JAHQUY010000198.1 GCF_019052365.1 Leyella stercorea | reverse complement strand
GCCAATCCATGAAATTCCAATGCTGTGTGATAACTGATGCAAGCTGTATGTGACACGTGGCTTCCTATCTCATACTTGTCGCAAACAGGTAAACCAGATGCAATATCCTTCATGCAATAGGTATTGCGCCGTATAGCCACAATCCACCCTTGTTGCTTGTACCGAGCAAGCAACGCTTCCACCGATTTCACCTTGCCTTTCAGAGCCTCAGAAAGTTCATCCAAAGTGAATATCCGCAGCTTATATAATATACTCAATAGTTCTGTCATTGTTTCTAATTTTGCGCAAATATATGAAATCTAATTTATTTATGAGAAAAATCAGAAACTTTTTATGCTTTTTTATATGTTCTTTCCATCTTAATTGTCCGACTACGGAGGAACAAATCA
>NZ_JAHQUY010000035.1 GCF_019052365.1 Leyella stercorea | reverse complement strand
ACAAGCCCATTGGCAGAATTAAGTATGCACTAAATTAATTCCGCCAACAGGTAATTACCGTATGAATCCTTTTCAAATAATCTTGGCTCGATATCTTTATAATTCTCCTCATAAGATATTCTTGCATATTTGTCCCACTCACTTGCAAAAACACAGCGAGCACCAACATAATGCATAGCGGTATGAAAACCACCAATACCAGCAAATAAATCTATAAATTTATATATCTTTTTGGTCATAACATTTTTATCTCTACATTAACTCCTTCAGTCCTTCCAATCCTCCAAGGACTTCTCCAAACTCTTCCGGCAGCTCATTTGCAGCCCTATATGTTGCAACGCCCATAGGCTTTCTTGTGTCTCGCAGAGCATACTCCACCGTCCGTTGCTTTTGTCCTCGACAAAGAATGATTCCGATGGACGGATTTTCATTGGGCAAGCGCACAAGGTCATCAAGGGCAGGGAGGTAGAAGTTCATCTTCCCAACAAATTCAGGCAGAAACTCTGTCCACTTCAACTCTATCGCCACCAAACATCTTAATCTACGGTTGAAGAAGAGGAGATCTATAAAATATTCCTTGTCGTCAACAATTAATCTGTATTGGTTACCCATATAAGAAAAGTCGGCACCAAGAGCCATGATGAACCGCTTTATATTTTCAACGATCTTGGTTTCCACTTTGTGCTCATCCCATTCATCTACATCATCAATCTCTATGAAATCAAGTTTGTAGTTCTTGCGAAACGCCCTCATTGCCTTTTGTTTCTGTTCGCCATCATGCAAAGTTACAGCAAAATTATTGGGCATTGTGCCTTCCTTCAAATACAGTTGCTCACGTATATTATATTTAAGTTTATCAACACTCCAAAACTCACTTGCAACCTTGTAGATATAAAACAATCTTTCATTGAGTGTGTCTGTACGTTGCAATATTTCATAATGATGGGTAAACTGTACTGTAAGAAATGCATCTAGGGTTGCCTTATCAAATTGGTCCGTTGTCAATGGACCAATTACAACATCTTCACAATCAGTAATATTGGTGAAATCTGCGATAGAACTATTGTTGGGGAAATCCGAGGGTGCACGAAAATAATCTCGCCATGCGAGATAGAATGATTTCATTCTTTTCAACTGCGTTTTAGAAAAACCTTTTAAACCAGGCATCTCTTGTTGCAGTAGTGAAGAAATAGTTTCAAGAATTTTATCACCCCAGCTGGATCTTTTCTGACTTTGGTAGATGTACCGTCCTATGCCGTAATACAAAGCTAATGCATTTTTGTTTGCACTAAGCATCATTGTCTTTCGCGTTAGCTGAATGGCAGATTTGATAGCAGCTACAGCTTTCACGACATCAGTTTGGATTATATTTTGTTCCATTATATTTCTTCATTATCAACTATTAATATATCCGAAAGTTCGACATTGAGCAACTTTGATATTTTTATCAAACACTCAACGTCAGGCTGGCTTGAATTAGTGCACCATTTTGAGATGGTTGTTTTATCTTTTCCAAGTTGCTCAGCCAGCCATAAGCCTGTTTTCTTTTTCTCAACAAGCAACAGTTTTAGGCGATTCAACTCTTTATGTGTCATAATATTTAATTTTTACCGCAAAATTACTAATTATTATCAACAAACTTGCAAAAACAGCCTTATTTTTATGCTATGTTCTCAACAAGTTGAAAACTATTCAATAGTTTTATATCTTTTCCGAGGATTGAACTACAATATATCTTTGCCTCAAAAACACCAATATATGCCCGATACACTTACATTTACATCCGTCCATAACATCCCCGGCACCCATGCCTCTGCTGCCTTCACCACCAAGACATCCGAAGTCTTCAAGGAGGAGAACGACATCGCGCCAATCTTCATCAACGAGCGCATGAAATACATGCCATAGGGCGGCGACAATCAGATGCCGTACATAATTAGTGCACTTACTATTCTGCAATACATAAACTTCATTAACAACAAGCCCATTGGTAGAATTAAGTATGCACTAAATTAATTCCGCCAACAGGTTTATTTTGGGTAAATTACCGCGCAGCAAAACTGACATTACCGCATATCTAAAACAGCGTTACCGCATTGCGGGAATAGGGTTATTGTGCTGCGGTAATTGCACATAGTTTCAGATTAGAAATAAACGAAGCTGCAATTAAATATAAACGAAGCTGCAATTAAATATAAAAGAAGCTGTTATCAGACATAAAAAAGCCGGCGATTTAGTGTAATCGCCGGCTGGATTCTTCAGCTGTTTACTTGTTCAGATACTCAGCGCACATCTCTGCGCAGCGCTCGCCGTCGACACCAGCCGAGACGATGCCACCGGCATAGCCAGCACCCTCGCCGCAGGGGAAGAGTCCTTGGATGCGCACGTGCTGCAGCGTGGTGAAGTCGCGTGTGATGCGCACGGGCGACGATGTGCGAGTCTCTGTGGCGATGAGCACAGCCTCGTTGGTGAGGAAGCCGTGACTCATCTTGCCGAACTTCTTGAAGCCCTCCTGCAGACGCTTGCACACGTGCTGCGGCATCCAGAAGTGAAGGGGCGAGGATATGAGTCCGGGGGCATAGCTGCTCTTGGGTAGGTCGTAGCTCAGACGGTTGTTCACGAAGTCTGCCATGCGCTGCGCCGGAGCGGTCTGCTTCATGTTGCCCTGCTGCCAGCACGCACGCTCCAGTTCTTCCTGGAAGTGCATCACGCGCAGCGGATCGTTCTCGTCGCCGCCCACGTCCTCGGGGCGTGTCTCCACGACCATGCCCGAGTTGGACCATTGCGTGCCGCGGTTGCTGGGGCTCATGCCGTTAACGACGAGCTGCTGCTTGTCGGTAGCCGCCGGAATGACGAAACCGCCGGGACACATGCAGAACGAGTAGACACCGCGTCCGTCCACCTGCGTCACGAAGCTGTACTCGGCAGCAGGCAGATACTTGCCGCGTCCGTTTCGCGAGTGATACTGTATCTGGTCAATCAGCTGCGACGGATGCTCAAGGCGCACGCCGACGGCGATGCCCTTCGCCTCAATCTCTATCTTCGCCTCGGCGAGATAGCGATAGACGTCGCGTGCGGAGTGGCCCGTGGCGAGAACGACCGGTCCGCGGAAGGTCTTCTCGGCTCCGGTCTGTAGGTCGACAGCCTCAACGCCCACCGCCTTGTCGCCCTCGAGCAGCAGTCGGGTCATCTTGGTCTGGAAGTGAACCTCGCCGCCGCAGCGTATGATGGTGTTGCGCATGCTCTCGATAACCTGCGGCAACTTGTCGGTGCCGATATGCGGATGGGCGTCGACGAGGATAGACGTAGAGGCTCCGTGCTGACAGAACACGTTGAGAATCTTCTCGATGCTGCCGCGCTTCTTCGAGCGGGTATAGAGCTTGCCGTCGGAGTAAGCGCCGGCGCCGCCCTCGCCGAAGCAGTAGTTGCTCTCGGGGTCTACGCTCTGCGTCTTGGTGATGTTGGCGAGGTCTACCTTGCGCTGTCGCACGTCCTTGCCGCGCTCAAGCACCACGGGGCGCAAGCCCAGTTCGATGAGACGCAGCGAGGCGAAGAGTCCGCCGGGGCCCTCGCCCACCACTACCACCTGCGGCTTCTGGCTCACGTCGCCGTACTCGGTGTGTACGTACTCGGCATCCTGCGGTATCTCGTTGATGTAGACACGCACGGTGAGGTTGATGAAGATAGTGCGCTGACGCGCGTCGATGCTACGCTTCAGCACACGCACGGCGTTTACGGTGCGTGCGTCGATGCCCTTTTCGTCGGCAATGTAGCTTATTATGTTTTGCTCGCTCGAGGCTACCACGGGTAGCACTCGTATTTGAAATTCCTGAATCATATCTATTATTTTGTTATTTTTTTGCTTGGTTGGTGGGGGGGGACCACTGCACCCCCTGGTAGGGTCTATTATTTTGTTATTTTTTGTTTGGTTGGTGCAGTGGAGACCACTGCACCCCCTGATAGGGTGCGTGGATTTGGCAAGATGCCATATCCTCCTATTAGGGTACAAAATTACGCAAACTTATGCGATTTTCATAAGAAATGAAACGTTTTAAGAACATTTTTCGTAATTTTGCCCCCACATCCCCATCACTTTATTGTCAACGACACGGTGCTGACGCAGCCCCGACGCAGATGACGACCAAGGAGTAGCGTAAAACCTCGCTCGTAACAAAGTTCATTGTTATTATCTCAACTTGTTTGCCATTCTGGCAAAGGGAACTATCCGGCAAATAATTATTTACCCTTATATAACAAATCTCATCAACAACGACATCTAAAACAATATGGCAAAGAAACAGAATTTAAGCTACCAAGATATTGAGTCTGCCCTCACCGTCTTCAAAGAGAAAGATGTGGTGGCTGGCGAAGTAGGTTACGAAATATTGAAGGCATTCGGTAAGGGCGATGCCGATATCCGTCGCTATCGTGACGGTAAGGGTGTGTTGGCTCGCTACGACGGCTTGCTTATCAAAGGGTTGTTTGGCTATAAATCGGTATCCACCACATCATTGACGGCAACGCTGGAGGAGATGAAACAAGACCCACAGATCATCAAAGCTGCTCCGAAGATTGTGGCAGTAAGTGATGGCGAGACCATATTGGCCTATGACATGAGGGAAAAAGAGAGTTATGAGAACCCACTTAATCGCCTTTACTGCGACTTCGCCTTTTTCTACCCCTTGTGCGGTGTGGAACGGTTCACCAATATTGATGAGAGTCCTGCCGATGTGAAGGCTGCAGAGAAGTTGGCTAAACTGCACGACGAGCTACGTGCTTACAACGAGTTCAGCAGCCGCAGCGAGTTGCACGACCTCAACATTTTCATTGCACGACTCCTATTCTGTTTCTTTGCAGAGGATACTGGTATCTTTGAAGACAACCTCTTCACCGGTTCTGTGGTGCGCTACACCAAGGAGGATGGCTCTGATTTGGCTGATTATCTGGATGCAGCCTTCAACGTTATGGACGTGCGCTTGCGTAACGAAGACACTTTGAAGATAATCTCTCAATTTCCATATGTGAATGGTGGACTGTTTGCCAAGCACATACAGATACCAAAGATGGGCTTCCGCTCACGCAAAATCATTATTGAGTGTGGCGAACTGGACTGGAAGAACATCAATCCGGACATCTTCGGCTCAATGATTCAAGCGGTGGTAGACCCTAATGTGCGTGCCAATCAAGGCATGCACTATACCAGTGTACCTAACATTATGAAGGTCATCAATCCTTTATTTTTGGACGACCTTCAGGGGGCATACAACCATCTGCGTGACCAATATGAACAAAAGAAACGTCAGCATGATATAGGTGGACTCTCAGACAACCAGTTCCATAAAGATGCAAAGGCTATTCGTCGTGACTGCGAGAAGCTGTTGCTGCGCATGTCAAAGATGAAGTTCTTTGACCCTGCTTGCGGTAGTGGCAATTTCTTGATTATCACTTATAAGGCTCTCCGTATGCTCGAAATGGATATTCTGCGTCTGATGCGCCAGATTATCCCAGAGATTGACTTCTTTGACAGCTCTGTCATCCAGCTCAAGCAGTTCTATGGCATCGAGTTGCTCGACTTTCCGCATGAGGTGGCAATGCTCTCTATGTGGTTGGCAGAGCATCAGATGAACCGCAAGTTACATGACGACTTTGGTGTGAACACTCAAGCCCTTCCTCTGCACAATATCACTCAGATAGTATGTGGCAACGCGTGTCGTTTGGTTTGGGAGGAGGTATGCCCACACACTGCAGATGAAGAGGTGTTTGTGTTTGGCAATCCGCCATACTTGGGAAGTAAACTTCAATCTGCTGAGCAAAAAAAGGACATATCTATTGCATTTGGTTCGCTTAAGAATTCAAAGATACTTGACTATATCTCAATTTGGTTTTATGAAGCGTCCAAATATATTCAAGGCACAAAAGCTCAATATGCTTTTGTTAGTACAAACAGTATATGCCAAGGAGAACAAGTCGGTATTTTATGGCCTGAAATATTAAACAAGGGGCAAGAAATACGTTTTGCATACACCTCTTTTAAATGGAGTAATAATGCAAAATACAATGCAGGAGTAACAGTCATTATAATAGGTGTAGCTAATATGTCAAAAGATAAGAAAGCTATATACACAGGAGAAACGAAACTTGAAGCGTCTTTTATAAATCCATATTTATCTGCAGGTAGCAGCACCATTGTATGTAAGAACAACCAAATACCCGAAGGTTTGCCAAAGGCAACATTTGGTTCGATGCCCTACGATGGTGGAAACCTCTTGCTTGAACCAAGCGAATATAGCGAGTTTATAGCAGAATATCCCAATGACAAGAAATACATCAAACAAATATATGGCTCGGAAGAATTTATTAATGGTAAAGAGCGTTTTTGCTTTTGGATAGATGATGCAGACAAAGACGATGCTCTGAAGAATCCTATTATCGCAGGTCGGGTTGCCAAAACAAAACAGATGCGTCTTGATAGTAAAGATGGCCAGAAACTTGCAGAAAAGCCCTATCAGTTTAGGGAGCATCCCATCTTATCGGAGTGCATCATCATACCAGGTGTGTCTTCAGAAGCACGTGAATACATTCCAATGGGTTACCTTGAAGCTGGTAATGTTGTGTCAAATTTAGCCTTCGCCATCTACGATGCCAAGCTTTGGCTTTTCGGCATCCTCACCTCCCGCATGCACATGGCATGGGTGCGCACGGTAGGCGGCAGACTGAAAACCGACTACCGCTACTCCGCCCAGCTCTGCTACAACACTTTCCCCTTCCCCAAACTCACCGCCGAGAAGAAGCAAGCATTGAGCGAAGCTGCTGAAGAAGTCCTCCTTACCCGAGCTGACCATCCCGAGAAGACCTTGGCAGAGCTATATGACCCGGAGAAGATGCCTGAAGACCTGCGCAATGCCCACCATGTGCTCGACGACTTGGTGGAGAGCTGCTATCCCGGCTATCCCTTTGCCAATGACGAGGCAAGGCTGGAATGTCTCTTCAAACTCTATGAGAAGATGACGGCGAAATGAATTGAGTACGCATGCGTACCCAATTGGGACAACAAAGATAGAGTTCACACGTTATAAAAACATTGTGTACGCGCTGCGTACACAATTAAAAAAACAATATATGAGCGACGATATAAGAAACAACATATCAGTGCCACACATACACGACACCCACTTGGATACAGAGTATGGAGAATGGTTGGAGTCACTGAAAGCACGCTACCAACAGGCAAAGGTACGAGCTGTGATCAAGGTGAATGGTGAGAAGTTGCTGTGGAAATGGCAACTTGGTCGTGAATTGGTTATGCGCAAGGCAGAAGAACGTTGGGGAAGCGGTGTGGTAGAACAACTGAGCTTTGATCTTCAGCATGCATTCCCTGACGAGAAAGGTTTTGGAAGCAGAAACCTATGGCACATGAAGCAATGGTATCTCTTCTATTCTGAAAAACTGAAATGGCCTATTTCAGAATTACAAGCTCCTGATATTCAGTTTGAAACAAAACTGAAACGGGCTGTTTCAGAATTGGAGAGCAATGTAGATGGAACACCTTTCCCTATCTTGTTCTCACTGATAGGATGGAGCCATCACGTGGAAATCATCAAGAAGACAAAGGATGTAGAAGAAGCTCTTTTCTACATTCGCAGAACGATTGAAAACGGCTGGAGTTGCAGCGCACTGAAGAACAGTATGGATGCCGATGTCTATCATAAGCATCCAGGCGCAGTGAGCAACTTTGCAGACAAGCTCCCATTGCCACAAGCTGCGTTGGCGCAGGAGATAACCAAAGAGAACTATGACTTTGGCTTCCTTACACTACCCGATGGTTTCAGTGAGGCACAACTCGAAGCCGCATTGACAATACAGATGGCAGATTTCCTCTTGGAGTTGGGCAAGGGCTTTGCCTTTGTTGGTCGTCAGAAAGAGATTGTGGTGGCTGGCAGGTCACGTCGCATCGACTTGCTCTTCTATCACATCTATCTGCGTTGCTATGTGGTGGTTGAGTTAAAGGCCGTCGCATTTGAGCCTGAGTTTGCTGGCAAGCTTAATTACTATGTGGCAGCAGTAGATGAAGCCGTCAAGCGTGAAAGTGACAATCCAACCATAGGACTGCTGATTTGCAGTAATATGGATAGAACGGACGTGCAACTGGCATTCAGAGGCATAACAACGCCATTGGGGGTTGCCTCATATAATAATGTACAGATAGAAGAGATTGTGAAGCAGCTACCTACCATAGAGCAGTTGCGTGAGCGCGTTAAGCTTCTGGAGTTACAGATAAAAAATCATCAGAAAAATTCAATGGAAGAACAAGATGGAACAACCAAAGATTAACTTCGTAGACATACACTATGCTCAGCGTGGCACATCTAGTAACACCGATGAACTAGGTATGCGCGAGATGCAAGCCAAAGCATATCAATATAGAGACAAGCGATTTCTGCTGATTAAAGCCCCTCCTGCCAGTGGCAAGAGTCGTGCACTGATGTTCATAGCCCTCGACAAATTGGTGAATCAAGGCATTAAAAAGGTAGTTGTTGCCGTACCCGAAAAGAGTATTGGTCGCTCATTCCGCAACACTGACTTGAAGAAATATGGTTTCTTTGATGATTGGCGTTTAGCACCTTATTACGACTTGTGTTCCTCCACAGGCAATGAAAGCGACAAGGCTGGACGCTTTTGTGAGTTCATGCGCAAAGAAACCAAATCGAAGGTGTTGGTGTGTGCCCATGCTACACTGCGCAATGCCATGAAGGAACTGAATGATGAGGACTGGAACGACTGTCTGCTGGCTATTGACGAGTTTCACCATACCAGTGCTGATGCAAACAGCGGATTGGGAGATACAGTCCGCCGTGTGATGAACAACTCTACCGGGCATATTGTAGCCATGACAGGCAGCTATTTCCGTGGCGATGGTATTCCGGTGCTTCGTACAGAGGACGAGGCACGCTTCTATCCCGTAAGCTACAACTACTATCAGCAGCTCAATGGCTACAAGTATCTGAAGAATCTTGTGCTGGGTTATCACTTCTATAAGGGTGTATATCTCGACCATATCGGCGAGGTGCTGGACACCCATCGCAAGACCATCATCCACATTCCGAGTATCAACAGCCGCGCAAGCACCGCCAGAGGCAAATATCAGGAGGTGGAAGACATTATGAAACTTATTGGCACTGTGGTGGAGCGTGATTACAACCACGGCGGTGGCATTTATACACTGGAGACTAAGGATGGTAGACGAGTGAAACTGGCAGACCTTGTAGATGATGACCCGAAGACACGCGCTGGAGTCTACAGCTATCTCAACAAGATGAAGAAGGCTGATGATATGGACTTCATCATCGCACTGGGCACAGCCAAGGAAGGATTCGACTGGGAATGGTGCGACACCTGTCTTACCATCGGTGTGCGTGGCTCACTGACAGAAGTGGTGCAGATTATTGGACGCTGTACCCGTGACAGCAAGGGCAAAGATACTGCTCGCTTTATCAACATGATAGCCATGCCCGATGCAGACCAACCCGATGTAAAGGTGGCTGTGAACGATTTTCTGAAAGCAATCACTGCATCGTTGCTCATGGAACAGGTGATGGCACCCAGCTGGCACTTTAAGACTACGAAAGAGCCTGAGGAAGACTCGGATGACACCGTTCACACCATAGTAGTTGAGGGATTGAAGCCGCTGTCAAGTGCTAAGACCAAGCAGATTGTTGAAGAGCAGTTGGATGATCTGAAAGCAAGTATTCTGCAAGAAGACCTGGTGGTGAAGGCTATAAGCGGCAGCACCACAGCAGAGAATATCACTCAGCACCTTATCCCTAAGGTTATTCGTGAAAAATATCCTGACCTAACCGAGGGCGAGGTGGAGGAAGTGCGCCAGCGTGTATTGCTCGACACCATCATCAAAGGAAATGATATTGTGGACGACAAGGGTAATCCTATTGACATCACTGAGACATATGAAAACGAAGAAGAACGTGGAAGTGAGGGCAATAGAATGATGAAACTCGCCAATCGTTTCATAAATATCGACAAATTGAGCATCAATCTCATAGATACCATCAATCCCTTCCAGCGTGCTTATGAGGTATTGTCTAAAACAGTAGATGCGCCAACACTGAAAGTGATACAAGACACTATCGCTGAGCAGAAATTTGACATGTCTATTGACACTGCCATCATGTTGTTTAAAGGACCATTGAAAGAATGGGTAGCTGCCCATGACGGTGCTATGCCGTCTCTCAACTCTTCTGACCCTAAGGTAAAGGAATTGGCAGTGGCTTATCAGATGATTTATAATCTGAAGATTAGAAAAATGAAGGGACTGGAGTACGAACCTGAAAATAATGATTAAACATGGAGTGGCCACAAGAACTTTTAGAGCTGTTTGATGACCCCTTGTTGGATGGTGTCCGTCCCAAGGAAGCACGATTGACAGCGAATGATCGCAGGGTTAAGACCTTACTGGAGATAACAGAATGGTGCGAAGCACACGGTGGAAGACCCCCAAGTAGAAGTGGAGCAGATTTGAAAGAAAAACAGTTTGCACGAAATTTGGTTGCATTGCGTCGTGATGCTGTAGATATGCTTGAACCATATGATAGACTTGGTATTCTTAAAATGTAATAAACGTTATGGATATAGATAAGGAACTAGAAGAATTGTTCAACGACCCTTTGCTCGATATTAGCGAAAAAGAGACGTCGTTATTCGATATACCTGAAGATATGCAGAAAGTTCAGGCTGGGAGAACTCAGCCTGACCACTATGCTCAGCGCAAGGTGTGTGAGGATTTTGCTGCCTTTCAGTCTGGCTTCTTGAAGGTTCATCAAGAACTAAAAGAGGGAAAGAGAAGTCTTGTCAAGACATCAAAGACCGACAATATGCTACAAGGTGCTTACTATGTAGTAGATGGACAACTGCTTTATCTCGCCAGCATCGGTGAACAAATGACAGCATCAAATGGCACCAAGGATGGACGCACACGCTGTATCTTTGAGAATGGTACTGAAACTGACATACTATTGCAAACCTTGCGTAAGAATGTGATGGCAAGCGGTTACGCAATAACAGCAACACAGAAAGAGGTGGATAATGTATTCAAAGATTCTGATGGTGTGGAAGATGGTGACAAAGTAACTGGTTACATCTATATTCTCAGTTCGTTGTCTAATAATCCAGAGATTAGAAAGTACGACAACCTCTATAAGATAGGTTTCACCATCAATTCCGTGGAAGAGCGCGTTGCGAATGCTGCCAATGAGCCTACCTATCTCATGGCTCCAGTAAAAGTGGAGGCAAGCTATAAGATTGTGAACATGAATAGTCATGTCTTTGAAACGCTTGTCCACCAAGTGCTTGATGCGGTACAGCTCCAGCTTACAGTTACGGATAATGACGGAAATGTACATCATCCTCAAGAATGGTATGTTGTGCCGTTGCCTGTCGTCAACACTATCATTGAGAAGATTGTGGATGGCTCCATCACAAAGTACACCTACAATCCAGCACTCCAGTGCTTAGAAAAACGCATTGTGAAGGCTGAGTCTACTTTTGACACCACAGGCATGAAGGTGCTGTCATTGATTATCAAGAAGTGTTACTTCGATGATATTATGAGTGGCGAGAAGAAGATTGAATATCGTGAGCTCAAGCAGCCCACTTTGAAAAAATACACCTTCATAGATGAAAGCGATGGTAAACGATATCTCAAGCGTTACGATGCCCTACGCTTGTTCGTGGGTTACAACAAAGACCGTGAGAGTGCGCTGGTGCAAGTGGTTGATACAACGTATGACAAAGAACATAGCGTGGTAGAGTATCATTTGGGTTCAATACTTGAACATGTTAAGCCATAAAACGCATTAGTCAGCCATGGCGTAATCGGCACCGTGGTCGTTCCTCACCTTTGTCGTGGCAGGCTTCACACAGCAACTTTATTGCCACGCTGTTATAATAAATGGCAGACAGCTAGAAGATTATGGACTATCCTCCAGCTATCTGCCAGCCATCCACCATTGGCAAGGTCTACCTTGCGCTGGCGCACGTCCTTGCCGCGCCCTCCTCCTATTAGGGTACAAAATTACGCAAACTTATGCGATTTTCATAAGAAATGAAACGTTTTAAGAACATTTTTCGTAATTTTGCCCCCACATCCCCATCACTTTATTGTCAACGACACGGTGCTGACGCAGCCCCGACGCAGATGACGACCAAGGAGTAGCGTAAAACCTCGCTCGTAAAGAGGACCCCGACGCACGCCAGTCGCACCACGCCTCGAGCCACGTCAGCATCGAAACACAAGCGTCTCCCTGGTATGGAGACATTAACCACAGAACAAAAAGAAATGAAAGTATTGAAGTTTGGCGGAACCTCAGTGGGTTCCGTAGAGAGTATTCTCAGCCTTAAGGCTATCGTAGAGAAAGAGGCGCAGAAGCAGCCTATCATCGTCGTAGTGAGCGCGCTGGGCGGCATCACCGACAAGCTCATCGCCACATCCGTGCTCGCACAGAAGGGCGACGAGACGTGGAAGGACGAGTTTCAGGCTATGGTGGAACGCCACCACAAGATGATAGACACTATCATCACCGACCCGCGCAAACGCGAACAGCTCTTCAACATCGTCGACTCGCTCTTCGAGCAGTTGCGTTCCATCTACTTCGGCGTGTACCTCATACACGACCTCTCGAAGAAGACGCAGGACGCCATCGTGAGCTACGGCGAGCGTCTCAGCTCGAACATCGTGGCTACACTGGTGCAGGGCGCAAAGTGGTACGACTCGCGCGAGTTCATCAAGACCGTGCGCAAGAATCATAAGAACACTCTCGACTCCGAATTGACAAACCGTCTTGTGCGTCGCACCTTCAGCGACCTGCAGCGCATTTCGCTTGTTCCGGGTTTTATAAGCAAAGACCGCGACACCGACGAGATTACGAACCTCGGTCGTGGCGGATCAGACTATACAGCTGCCATCATCGCCGCAGCGCTCGACGCCGAAATTCTTGAGATCTGGACCGACGTGGACGGCTTCATGACCGCCGACCCGCGCGTCATAAAGACCGCTTACACCATCAAGGAGCTGAGCTACATCGAGGCGATGGAGCTTTGCAACTTCGGTGCGAAGGTGGTATATCCGCCTACTATCTACCCCGTCTGCGTGAAGAACATTCCTATCCGTGTGAAGAACACGTTCAACCCCGACGGTGAGGGCAGCATCATCAAGCAGAAGGTGGCTAACAACGACAAGCCCATCAAGGGTATATCGAGCATCAACGGCACAACGCTCATCACCGTAGCGGGTCTGTCGATGGTGGGTGTGATCGGTGTGAACCGCCGCATCTTCACCGCCCTGGCAGACAACGGCATCAGCGTGTTCATGGTGTCGCAGGCTTCGTCAGAGAACTCTACGTCTATCGGTGTGCGCGACCAAGACGCCAAGGAGGCTGTAGAGGTGCTCAACGGCGAGTTTGCGAAGGAGATAGAGACGGGCGCCATGTACCCCATGCACGCCGAGAACGGACTGGCTACCATCGCCGTCGTAGGCGAGAACATGAAGAACACGCCGGGCATCGCCGGCAAGCTCTTCGGCACACTCGGCAGAGCCGGCATCAGCATGATAGCGTGTGCGCAGGGTGCGCCGCAGACCAACATCTCGTTCGTCGTTAAGAGCGAACATCTGCGCAAGGCGCTCAACGCCATTCACGACTCGTTCTTCCTGTCTGAATACAAGGTGCTCAACCTCTTCGTCTGCGGCGTGGGCACAGTGGGCGGACAGTTGCTCGAACAGATTCACAATCAGTATGAGGAGCTGAAGCGCACAAAGCGTCTGAAGCTGAACGTTGTGGGCATCGCCACATCTAAGAAGGCACTCTTCAACAGCGACGGCATCGACCTCGCCAACTATCGCGAACTGCTCGCAGACGCTCCTGAGAGCAACGAGAAGAAACTGCGCGACGCCATTATAGAAATGAACTGCTTCAACAGCGTGTTCGTCGACTGCACGGCGAGCAAGGAGGTGGCAGAGATCTACCAGCCGCTGCTGGAGCACAACATATCGGTGATTGCGGCGAACAAGATAGCCGCATCGTCGTCGTACGAGAAGTACGCACGCCTGAAGGAGACGGCGCTGGCACGCGGCGTGTTCTTCCGCTACGAGACCAACGTGGGCGCCGGCCTGCCTATCATCGGCACCATCAACGACCTGCGCAACTCGGGCGACGTGATTCTGAAGATAGAGGCGGTGCTCTCGGGCACGCTCAACTTCATCTTCAACGAGATATCGGCTGACGTGACGCTCTCTGAGGCTGTGCGCCGCGCTAAGGAGCAGGGCTACAGCGAACCCGACCCGCGCATCGACCTCTCGGGCAAGGACGTAATACGCAAGCTCGTCATTCTGGCGCGCGAAGCCGGCTACAAGGTAGAGAAGACCGACGTGGAGGCACACCTCTTCATACCCGACGAGTTCTTCGAGGGCAGCATAGAGGAGTTCTGGAAGAACCTGCCGAAGCTCGACGCCGACTTCGAGGCTCGACGCAAACAGCTCGACGCCGAAGGCAAGCGCTGGCGCTTCGTGGCTACGTTCGACCACGGCAAACTGTCGGTGGCGCTGAAGGAGGTGGACCGCACTCACCCGTTCTACAACCTGCAGGGCAGCAACAACATCGTGGCGCTCACGACCGAACGCTACCGCGAATACCCGATGCTCATCCAGGGCTACGGAGCGGGCGCAAGCGTGACGGCGGCTGGCGTATTCGCCAACATCATGTCGATTGCAAACATATAAAATGGGCGAAACACTTGTCAGAATAAAATGAAAGTATTAACTTTGCATTAGAAAACAAAAACAGACACTCAACCCATAGGGGCGCGCCACGTTCGATCGGGATACTCATCAATAAAAAAATCGAAACCGAGAAGACTTCTTTTGCCAATGGCGGGCCATATAAAACCTCAGTGGACTAAGCTGCAAAGCCGGTGGATTACAAAGGCGGAGAGCTCTCAAATCTTGTATACTCGGAGTTTCATCACATCACTGGGCGTCCCTTTTTAATATACAGGAGATTACGACACATGTTGGCGCAGTCTCCTTTTTTTTTATAAATCACGTTAAATAGGATACACACACACACTGTAGTCGGATAAAATTAAGTAACTTTGTAATTGTAGAATACAACTTGCGCCAATGGTATACGAAAGCAAACACATACTGACTCCATCGCAGTCGATACAGAAGTCGTATCTGAGACAACCCACCGACATGGGCGAGCTGGAAAATTTCCGTTGCCAGCTCGAGATACTCCTAAACGAGCTGAACCCAACCGACCCAGAAGAGAGCAACAAGGGACGTGTTAAAACGTTTCTTGAGCAGACCTTATGGCCTTCAACGACATACGAGATTAATGCGTCGGAAAAAACCGACCTTACCATAAAGGACAAGAACATCGGACGCAATGTGGTACTTTTCGAGTTCAAGAAAGTGAATAGCGCGGAAATGGTAACAAAAGACAATCTTGTAAAGAAAGCCATGTTCGAGCTTGTACTTTATTATATACTTGAAGAACACGAAAAGAAAAACACAAGTATAAAGCACCTCGTCATATCCGACGGGTACAAATATTTTATTTTCGAGAAAGCCGAGTTTTGGGAACTATTCGGCAAGGACCGGAAACTGGTAAGCGAGATAAAATCGTCGGAGAATACGACAAACGAGAAGAGAGAGTATATCTACAACCAGATAATAAGGCCGAAAGTAGAGGCTGTAAAAGACAAACTTTCGTTCACTTTCGTCGATTTGGAAACAATCGCTAAAGAATCTTCTGCTGCCGACATCATTGCAAAGCCACGTTTCAAGGCTTTATTCAAGCTGTTCTCCCCTATCCACCTACAGAAACTGCCGTTTGCTGAAGACCATAACACCCTCAACAGAAAGTTCTATACCGAATTGTTGTACATAATGGGACTTGAGGAGCGTGGCGAAAAGCACCAAATACAACGCCTCGAAGCGAAGAAACGGCAAGCCTACTCCGTGTTCGAACAAGCATACACCTTACTTGCCGACTACGACATTACGACAGACAAGGTAACGGGTAGAGAAATCGACGCACGTTTTGAGACAGCTCTCGGCTTGGTGATAGTGTGGATAAACCGCACACTATTCATGAAGCTTCTTGAGTCGCAACTGATAGCCTTCAACGGAAGCAAGAGAAAATATGCATTCTTCGACAAACTCACCGACTTTGCACTGATGCACTACCTGTTCTGCAAAGTGATGGCAATACCCGAGGCAGAACGCTCTGACGAGATGCGAGCCAAATTCGGAGAGGTTCCATATCTTAACAGCTCGCTTTTTGAGCTTACCG
Organism: Leyella stercorea; assembly: GCF_019052365.1. Lineage (GTDB taxonomy): Bacteria > Bacteroidota > Bacteroidia > Bacteroidales > Bacteroidaceae > Prevotella. The sequence continues at coordinate 17,948 of NZ_JAHQUY010000035.1, read as the reverse complement.
ACATCGAGCAGAAATACTTCCCTATAAGCAGTCTGCGCGACAGCGAAGTGGCTGTTATGAAGAACACCTGTCTGAAGGACAATAAGGGGAAGACACTGACTGGCAGAATACACATACTCGACTATCTGAAGAGGTTTCTCGACAGCTACGACTTCGGTGCAGATACAGGCGAGAGCGGAAAGACAATAATAAACGCTTCGGTGCTCGGACTCATCTTCGAGAAGATAAACGGCTACAAGGACGGCTCGTTCTTCACGCCAGGATACATCACGTCATACCTGTGCCGCGAGACGCTGCGCCGCTGCGTGACAGACAAATACAACCAAACGTATGCCACACAATACGCCTCGTTCGACGAGCTCGCCGAAGACTTCGACCCTACCGACAAGACGCGACGCGACGAGGTGAACAGCCTTATCAACAACATACGCATCTGCGACCCTGCGGTCGGCAGCGGCCACTTCATCGTGTCGGCTCTCAACGAACTGATAGCCATAAAATGGGAGCTGAAGGTGCTGAAGACCATCGACGGCAAGCGTTTCAAATATCGCGTAGACGTAGAGGACGACGAACTGGTTGTGACCGATGCCGACGGCGAGCTGCGCTACAACCCGAACGACAGCGAGAGCCAATTGGTTCAGAAGACACTTTTCGAGGAGAAACGCACAATCATCGAGAATTGCCTTTTCGGTGTGGACATAAACCCCAACAGTGCAGAGATATGCCAGCTACGCTTGTGGATAGAACTGCTGAAAAACGCCTATTACATAAAGGGCAACGACGGCAAGCGCCATCTGCAGACGCTGCCAAACATCGACATAAACATAAAGTGCGGCAACTCGTTGGTGATGAAATACCCATTGGATGCTCCTATTGACCATGTGCTAAGAGGAGCAAACGTCACCATAGGCGACTACAAGAATCATGTGGCTCACTACAAGAACAGTCCGTCGAAAGAGAATAAGCATATCGTTGAGCACGACATCTGGATGATAAAATCGAAGCTCAACGAAGGCTACGACAAAGACACCGACAAATACAAGAAATGGGTGAAGGTATGCTCCGACATTCTCTTGCTCGACAACTCGCTCTTTCCGCCTGAGGAAGCCGAGAGCAAACGGCTCTCCGACTTACGCAAGCAGGAAGAGAAGCTTCGTGTTTCATTAGAAGAGGCTTCGACACGCTATGCCCATTTGGGAGCATTTGAATGGCGTTATGAGTTTCCGGAAACACTGAACGAGAAAGGCGAGTTCATAGGCTTCGACTGCATAATAGGCAATCCACCTTACGGCGTATCCATAAAAGACGGATACCGCAAAACCGTGGAAGAAAAGTACGAGCACATGCCCGACTACGAAATATACTACTATTTCATAGCTTTAGGACAAGAGTTGCTGAAAGACAACGGATATTTGGCGTATATCATTCCGAATACGTGGCTATTCAATGTCAATGCAAAAGAATATCGTAAAGACATATTCAACAATTGGAGCATTGTGGAACTGCTGGATTGTACAAATTTTCAAATATTTGAGGCAGCAACAGTTCGCAACTCTGTTATTACCCTACAGAAATCAGCAAATCAGCAAAATAATATCGGTTATAGAAACACGCGCAATCTTTCGGACGAAACGGAAGGCAAGAAATCGTCGGGAAAGGATTATTTCACGGAATTGACACGACGTAAAAGACTCGTTGTTGACAAATCAGAACTGATTGATAAATTCTCACAAAACTGGGGACTTGCGCTGTACCTGACAAAGCAGGAAAAAGGCATTGTGTCAAAAATCAACTCGTTGCCAAGACGACTGAACGAGTTCTTTGACGTATCACAAGGATATATACCATACCGCCTAAAAGATCTTGAGAAAAACTTTGGCAAAGAAGAAGCCAAAATAATAAAAGAAGAACAAAGATGGCATTCAGACACGAAACTCAACGATAGTTACGAACTTGAAATAAAAGGAGAGAATATAACAAAATACAAATGTACTCCAAGCAATGTGTACGTTAAATATGGCAAACACGTTGGTACATATGTTGATATGAAATATTTCAGTTCTCCTCGTTTGCTCGTTCGTGAAATCATCAATCCGTTGATGGCTTGCTACGCTGAAGATACATACATCAACGACCCTGGAATAATAGACGTAATAAAGAATGAAGACAACAACGTCTATTCATTCAAGACATTATGGGGGATACTGAACAGCCGACTGGCTACATTTTTCCTTCTCCGCTTCGCTCCCAAGGCGAGCAAAGGAACATTCCCCAAAGTACTGATAACAGACATAAACAATTTTCCTCTACCGGAAATAGATGATGAAAACAATAAATATTTCTCAGAAATAGAGACATGTTACGATAGAATATTCGCAAAAGACAGAGAACCAGATTCTGACAAAATGTTCGTAAAAGAAAATGAATGGCAAATCGACTATTGGGTATTCAAACTGTATGGCATCACTTCGGAAGAGGACATAGACCTCGTGTATCCCGACTTCTACAAGCTAAAGCCTGCAGATTTCGACATCGAATGAAAATAATGCAACAATAAAAACAAGCAACAAGTACAAACAATATAAACATAAACAAAGTATATATGTTTTCTGGTATAGTAGAAGAAATGGCTACGGTCGTAGCCATCAAGAACGACAAAGAGAATGTTGACTTCACGCTGACATGCTCGTTCACTGGCGAACTGAAGATAGACCAAAGCGTGGCGCACAACGGCGTATGCCTCACAGTGGTGGCGATAGACGGTAATAGTTACACCGTAACGGCAATGAAAGAAACGCTCGACCGCTCTAACCTCGGACTGCTAAAGGTTGGCGACCGCGTGAACGTGGAGCGCTCAATGCTGATGAACGGCAGACTGGACGGACATATCGTGCAGGGACATGTAGACGGTACGGCTGTGTGCAAGGAGATGCGCGACGCCGACGGATCGACATACTACACCTTCGAGTACAAGTTCGACCGCGAGATGGCGGAGCGCGGCTACTTCACAGTAGACAAGGGCTCGGTAACGGTGAACGGCGTTTCGCTCACCGTTTGCAACCCTACTGAGAACTCGTTCACCGTGGCTATCATCCCGTACACTCACGACAACACCAACTTCTGCGACATCAAGGTGGGCAGCCGTGTGAACATCGAGTTCGACATACTCGGCAAGTATATAGCGCGTCTGCAGCAGCTGAATTAAGGCTTTTTAAGAACCTTCAGACTAAACCTTTCGCCCCAAAGGTACATCAAACGGATATAGAGAGATTATAAAAGAATAATGAATTATTAAAAGACTATTTAAATTATGAAGAAGATTGGGATGACTTGTCTGGCAGGACTTTTCCTGCTGTCGCTGTCAACCGAATGTGCGGCTAAGCAGTGGTCGTTGAGAGACTGTATCGACTACGCCTTGGCTAACAACATCCAGTTGCAGAAAGCAAAGATAAAGGAGTATTCCGCACTCGAAGACGTAAAGCAGAGCCAAGCGGCGCTGCTGCCGTCGCTCAACCTGTCTACATCGCAGAACGTAAGCTACACGCCGTGGCCTCAGCAAGGCAGAGCTACGGTGGCGGACGGCTACGTGCAGTCGAGCGTGGATAAGGTTTACTACAACGGATCGTACTCGCTCTCGGGCAACTGGACGGTGTGGAACGGCAACAAGAACCGCAACAACGTGAAGTTGAACAAGGTGGCGGCTGAGCAGGCACGACTCGACTCGGCTACCACAGCCAACAACGTGCTCGAGCAGATTGCGCAGCTCTACGTGCAGATACTCTACTCGAACGAGGCTATCGCCGTGACGAAGGAAAGTCTGAAGACGAGCCAGACCAACGAGCAGCGCGGCAAGACAATGGTAGAGGTGGGCAAGATGAGCAAGGCAGACCTGGCGCAGCTCACGGCGCAGCGTGCGCAGGACGAGTATGCCATCGTTGAAGCCGAGAGCAACCTGCGCAACTACAAGCGCCAGCTGAAGGAACTGCTGCAGATAACAAGCGACGAGGAGTTTGACGTCGCCGTACCTTCTACCACAGACGACATGGCGCTTGAGGCTGTGCCGGCGCTGAACGACGTGTATGCGGCTTCGCTCGAACAGCGACCGGAGATAAAGAACGCGAAGCTCGGCATCGAAAGCAGCGACCTCGGCATAAAGGTGGCTAAGGCGGGTAGAATGCCGACCGTAAGCCTCAATGCCGGCGTTACGACCTCTACTTCGTCAATGAGCGACAACGCGTGGGGCACGCAGATGAAGAACAACTTCAGCTTGGGCGGCGGAGTAACGGTGAGCATACCGCTCTTTGACAACCGACAGACTAAGACTGCCATAAACAAGGCGAAGCTGCAGAAGCAGAGCTACCTGCTCGACTTGCAGGACAAGCAGACTACGCTCTACTCTACCATCGAGAACTACTGGCTGCAGGCTGTGACGAACCAGAACAAGTTCAAGGCGGCGCGCGTTTCTACAGAGAGCGCTCAGGCAAGCTACGAGCTTCTCTCTGAACAGTTCAAGCAGGGTCTGAAGAACACCGTAGAACTGATGACGGGCAAGACAAACCTTCTGCAGGCGCAGCAGAACGAACTGCAGAGCAAGTATCTCGCGATACTCAACCTCAACATGCTTGAATTCTATCAGACGGGAAACATTAAGTAAAAGTAAAATAATTAGAGAGTAAATATGAATAAGAAAAAGACATTGGTGATAGTGGCGGTTGCCGCTATCGCCGCACTTGCCGTATGGCTATTGTCGGGCGGCAAGAAGGAAGAAAAGATTACGTTTGACACGGCTGCCGTTGCGCCGGCAAACATTATGAACAGCATCACCGCTACCGGTACAATCGAACCGGTAACGTCGGTTACGGTGGGTACGCAGGTGAGCGGCATCGTAAGCAAGCTCTTCGTCGACTACAATTCGGTAGTGAAGAAGGGACAGGTGATTGCGGAGCTCGACAAGACAAACCTTATGAGTCAGCTCAACACGGCAAAGACGCAGTTGGCTACGGCACAGAGCCAGCTCAACTACCAGACTGCCAACTACAAACGCTACAAGACACTTTTTGAGAAGGGACTCGTGGCTGCCGACGACTTCGACAACGCGAAGCTCTCGTACACGCAGGCAAAGGAGCAGGTGGCTTCGGCTAAGGAGGAGGTGCAGCGCGCACAGACTAACCTCGGCTATGCCACTATCACCTCGCCTATCGACGGCGTGGTGCTATCGAAGTCGGTTGAGGAGGGACAGACCGTTGCGGCAAGCTTCTCTACGCCGGAGCTGTTCACCATCGCGCAGGACCTCACGAACATGCAGGTAGTGGCAGATGTTGACGAGGCAGACATAGGCGACGTGAAGGAGGGCGAGCGCGTGACGTTCACCGTAGACGCTTACCCCGACGACACTTTCGAGGGCGAGGTGAAGCAGGTGCGCCAGGAGGCTACCACAACGAATAACGTCGTGACGTACGAGGTGGTTATCTCTGCGCCGAACGCCGACCTGAAGCTGAAGCCGGGCCTCACAGCCAACGTCACAATCTACACAGCCGAGCGCAAGGGCGTGCTCTCCGTGCCGTCGAAGGCGCTGCGCTTCACTCCGCAGAAGGAGACCGTGGGCAAGATGAAGATTGTGGACGTAGCGAACGCCAAGAACAAGGTGTGGACCATCGAGGGCAACTCTATCGTGGCGCACAAGGTGAACATCGGCATGACCGACGGCACGAACACGCAGATTGTGGGTGGCATAGCCGAGGGCACAAAGGTCGTTACCGGACTCAACGTGATGGGCGGCGAAGAGGAGAAGCCGATGGAGGCTCAAGGCGAGAGCAGTCCGTTCGCTCCAGGCCCTCCGGGAAAGAACAAGAAGAAGTAAACAGCGTTTAAAGGTTAGGGCATGAGTCATCGGCGGCGTTCGCCGCACACCCTAACTCTACACAATAAACATTACGAACTATGGACGAAAAGAAAGTAGTAATAGAACTCGACAACGTGAAGCGCGACTTCCTCGTGGGCGACGAGACGGTGCATGCGCTGCGCGGTGTGTCGTTCAAGATATACGAGGGCGAGTTTGTCACTATCATGGGCAAATCGGGTTCGGGCAAGTCGACGCTGCTCAATCAGCTCGGATGCCTCGACACGCCTTCATCGGGCGAATACTATCTCGACGGAGTGTCGGTGCGCAAGATGTCGAAGTCGCAGCGCGCCGTGCTTCGCAACCGCAAGATCGGCTTCATCTTCCAGAACTACAACCTGCTGCCGAAGACGACGAGCGTGGAGAACGTGGAGCTGCCGTTGATGTACAATGCTGCAATCGGAGCCAAGGAGCGCGAGGAGCGCGCCGTGAAAGCGCTACAGGCTGTAGGCTTGGGCGAGCGCCTCTACCATAAGTCGAACCAGATGTCGGGCGGACAGATGCAGCGTGTGGCGATAGCACGCGCACTGGTGAACGACCCTGCCGTGATTCTTGCAGACGAGGCAACGGGAAACCTCGACACACGCACCTCGTTCGAGATTCTCATTCTCTTCCAGAAGCTGCACGCTGCAGGCCGAACCATCATCTTCGTGACGCACAACCCCGACATTGCCAACTACTCCTCGCGCAACATCATGCTGCGCGACGGACATGTGATAAGCGACGAGTACAACACCAATATCCTCTCGGCTGAGGAAGGACTGGCGGCGCTGCCGGCAAGCTCTGACGAATGAAGCCTCAGGAACGGCTCTGACGAATGAAAATGACAAAAAGCGGCGGCTGCGCCTGTAGTCGCCAAAACACAACAAGATTATGAATTATAGCAATCTTTTCAAAATAGCCCTTCGCGCCATTGCAGCCAACAAGTTGCGCTCGTTCCTCACAGCGCTTGGCATCATCATCGGTGTGGCGTCGGTCATCACGATGCTCGCCATCGGCCAGGGATCGAAGCGCAGCATTCAGGCGAACATCGCCGAGATGGGCTCAAACATGATAATGATAAGTCCGGGAGCCGACCGCGGTCCGGGCGGTGTGCGCCAGGACCCATCGGCGATGGAGACGCTGAAGCTCACCGACTACAGCTCCATCAAGGACGAGTGCCACTTCATCAAAGGCATCAGCCCCACGGTGAACAGCAGCGGACAGTGGATATACGGCAACAACAACACGCCGTCGTCTATCTACGGCGTGAACCAAGACTATCTCGAAATCAGACAACTCTCTGTGAGTGAGGGAGAAATGTTCACAGACGCCGACATCAAGGCGAGTGCGAAGGTGTGCATACTGGGTCAGACCGTGGTAGACAATCTGTTCCCCGACGGATCGGACCCCGTAGGCAAGGTGGTGCGCTTCAACGCAATACCGTTCCGCGTGGTGGGCGTACTGAAGAAGAAGGGTTACAACTCGATGGGCATGGACCAGGACGACCTCGTGCTTGCGCCGTACACAACGGTGATGAAACGCATCAAGGCGCAGACGTTCCTCGGCGGAATAACCTGCTCGGCAATAACCGAAGACCTCACGTCGAAGGCTATCGACGAGATAACCGACGTGCTGCGCCGCAACCATAAGCTGAAGGAGGCGACTGACGTGCAGGAGGCTGACGACGACGACTTCAACATACGCTCGCAGGAGGAGCTGGCAAGCATGATGAACTCTACAACCGACATGATGACCATTCTGCTCGGCTGCGTGGCTGGCATCTCGCTCATCGTTGGCGGCATCGGCATCATGAACATCATGTACGTAAGCGTTACGGAGCGCACACGCGAGATAGGTCTGCGCATGAGTGTAGGCGCTCGTGGCGTAGATATCCTCAGCCAGTTTCTCATCGAGGCTATCCTGCTCAGCGTCACCGGCGGACTGATTGGCGTGGGACTGGGCATCGGAGCCTCCTACGCCGTGAAGCTGCTTGCCCACTGGCCTATCTACATTCAGCCGTGGAGCATCATCATGAGCTTCGCTGTCTGCACCTTCACGGGTGTGTTCTTCGGCTGGTATCCGGCTAAGAAGGCTGCACAGCTCGACCCTATCGAGGCGATACGCTACGAGTAAAAAAGAGCGTAGCTACAGAATTGACCATGATAACAACGTAAGGCTGGAAGATAGGCTGGAAGATAAACCTTGTTCAGGGCTTATCTGCCAGCCATCTCCCAGCCTTTATCATCTTCACATACAGCCGGTTATACGGATGCTGGAAGATATGGTAGATTTTTTCGCTATACAAACTTTATGTATAGCTATTGTATTACTTTGTCAGGAATTTCTTTCCGTTCACGATTACCACTCCGTGAGCGCCCTGCCCTACTCGCTGTCCGCTGATATTATAGCGAACGGGGTCGGCAGGTATCTCGCCTTCGACAGACACGCCATTGACAGACGTCATCGGACTTAACACGATATCCTTCACAACACTGCCCTTTATCTCTATAGGCTGACTCTCGTTGTAGCTGTAATAGCCGTCTGCCCAAGCGGTGAGCTGATAAGTGAGGTCGGTTCTGCCGACATTTATACTGTAGAAGCCCGACTCGTCGCTTGTGCCTTCATAGACAGCTTCAGAACTGCGAAGGTTTACCGTGGCGCCCTTTACCGGCTTGCCGTTGCAAGTGACCCTGCCTGAGAGCATCGAACGGACGGTCTTGCCCGAAGCGAGGTCTACCTCATAGATGCGCAGCCAGGGTCCGTCGGTGGCAGTGGTTTGGCGTACAACAATCTTGAAGTAGCGTATGTCTGCCGGCTCGCCGAGAACCTTACGAAACTCCGACTTAAGAGGAGCTGAGTCGTCGCTGCAGAGCAGAGTCCAGTTGCTGTTGTCGGTAGACCCGTATATATCGTATGCCTTGATGTAGCGCGTAGGATCGTCGCCCATCTTGAACTGGAAGCCACCGACGCTATTGACCGTTTGCATATCCACAACGAGTGTGTGAGGCAATGTTGCCGAACCTCCCCTCCACTGCGGATGCCAGTAGGTATTATCGTCGCCGTCTACAATCTGCTGAGCACGTCCGTTGGTGCCCTCGCCGGATGTCTCCTCACTCGACTTCTCTATCACCGTCCAGCCTTTCTTGTCCAAGAGGTTCTGCGTAAAGAGTTCGTCTTCCGAAGCACGGTCAATCTCTTTCTGTATGGCCTGACGAACACGAAGGTCGAGCGGAGCGATGTCGATGGTGTCCACCACGGTGTTGTCGGTAGCAAGAGCTACGGTAGAACCGGTCTGCTTTGTAGAGGTGTAACCGCCTGACTGCATGAAAAACGTGCGATCGGAAGCCTTGTCGGTAGCGCCCTGTCCGTAGTCGGCACGAGCTCCAGCCTCGCTGCCGCCGTCGGTATGTCCGAAGCCGACGCTGTTGAAGTTGTACCACTTGCCAGTAGTGCGAGAGCGTCCGTAACCGTTGCGATAGTATGCCTTGCGAGAAGCCTGTCCGTTAGCCCATACATAGTTCTCGAGGAACGAATACCATGAACTGAAATATGTAGACGAGTTGCGTTTGCGCACTGTAGCCATATACTGCCAGCCTTTGCCGTCCAAAGCGTTGAACCATGTAGAGACAAGCATGTTGTGCTGCTCGTGAACTACGGTCTTGCCGTTCTCAATGGTGGTGTACGACGTCGTTTCGGGTCGGCAGTTGGTGATGAACTGTACGTAGGTACCAGGTGTCCAGTAGTTGCCGCGGCGATAGGTCTGCACACCAGTGCCCTCATTGCCGAAGCGGTTCACCGTCGTCTTCTCGTCCCAATCGACAGCACCGGCACGCAGATGCTCCGGCAGATTGGGGTCTTCGTCGGTCGATCCGTCGTCCCACATCGAGAAGAGCACGTCGTGACGAGGTTCGCCGTCGACGTAGCCGTTCATCTGTATTCCCATATAGCCGTTGAGCGCACCTATAGCCTCGGCGTATGTGCCAACGAGGTCAGACTCCGCAGGTATCATTATCTCCTCGAACAGCCAGTCGTAGCCGTCGCCGGAAGGAGCGCCAGCCGCTGTGGTATGCCAGTTGTTGAGATGAACGGACGGCGACGACAGATAGTTGGCGGCGTAGGATGCTTCGCTGGAAGATGTAGAAAACATGAAACGGCTGATGTTGTTTATAGCGTTGTTGCCGGAGAGACACTCAAGTTTATAGCGATAATAAGCTGAGCGTGTGAAGGTTATGTCGCCCATACCAACTTCTACTTCACCTCCAAGAAGCGGACCTTTCGCACTGAACTCCTTTGTATAAAGAGGTGTGGCAGGCGAATCAGGGTCGGAAACGGTGAGGCGGAAGCGCACAGTCTGCAACGCCTTGATGTTAAGTTTCAAAGTGTTTGAAACCGTTGCTGCAGGATGATGAAAATAATAGACGGCACAAACGGAGGTTGAGGTCCAGGCAGAAAGCGTGTTGTTCATCTGCGGTCGACCGCTGGAGTTGAGCGCTTCGCCAGGCATATTGATGCCCGATGCACCTACCGTCCCGTCGGTTGTCTCAACATAACCATGTGCGGCAGACAGCTCCGTCTCAACGGCATGTACAAACAAACTGAGCGCCGGCACGGAAAGTGCGACGCTCAGTAATAGTCTTGGGAATATATTCATTATCAATCTTTTATATTATTTGATTCCTCTGTTGTTGAGCGCATCGCTATAGCGCTTTGCGTTCTGCATGTGGTCTGTATATGTACGTGCAAAGTTGTGGGTTCCACTGAAGTCTTCCTTGGCACACATATATAGATAGTCGTGCTGCACATGATTGAGCACAGCATCGATGCCTGCTATAGACGGGATGCGGATTGGTCCAGGCGGCAGTCCAGGGTTGCGGTAGGTGTTATACGGACTCTTTATGTAGAGCAGATTATTGTAGATGCGCTTAAGGTCGAAACGCTTCCATGCGAACTTGATTGTTGGGTCGGCCTGCAACGGCATTCCTTCTGGATACTCGGCGTTGCGTAGCATAAGGCGGTTGTAGTACATGCCGGCTACCATCGGCTTCTCGCCGTTGTTGGCTGTCTCCTCGTCGACGATGCTGGCAAGCGTAGTCACCTCAATCGGCGTGAGTTTCATAGCCTGTGCTTTCTTTGTGCGTTCGGTGTTCCAGAACGCCTTGTTCTCCTTCTGCATACGGTCGAGCAGTTTGTCTACCGTCACGTTCCAATAGATGTCGTAGGTGTTCGGAATGAAGAGGGCGGCGATGGTTGCGGTGTCGTAACCGTACTTCTGGCAGACAGCTTCGTCGGTAAGTGCCTTGTAGAGAGCCGTACTGTCCATCATGAGACGCTTGGAGAGTTCGGCTGCAAGACGGTCCATAGTGCGCACCGACGGCACGACAAGACTGACTGGTGTCTGCAAACCATTCTTCAGATGGCGAAACACCATTAACGATCCTTCACCTGAACGCACGGCATAGCGGCCTGTGCGTACGTTGTCGGCATAGCTGCTCACCTTGACGAGGGTTTTAAAGCCTGTCATTGCATTGCTCTTTGACACTTCGCCGAGTTTTGTGTATACGGAATCGATGGTGTCGTCGTCGTCGATGTACACGTATTGTGTGTCGCCGCTCGACGACATACCGGCAAAGAAGAAATAATAGACAATGGCGACTGCAACTAACAGACCGACGCCAATGAATTTGAAAAGCATACTGCTTTTATTCTTTTTCTTTCTCATAGTTTTAAATTATATGTTGCTGAAACAATGCAAAGGTAGAGTAAATATGATATATGACAAAAATAAATGTAATGTTTTTAATCGTCGATACAAATTTATACGCCTTTGCTTAAAAATACGTACTTTTGTAGCGCACAATTCAATTATCTGAATCAATTAAAAAAAACAATATGAATATGTACGATACATACATCTTCGACTTGGATGGCACCCTGCTTTCTACACTCAACGACCTCGCTGCAAGTTGCAACTACGCTTTGGAAAACAACGGTATGCCGCAGCGCTCAATAGACGAAGTGCGCCAGTTTGTAGGCAACGGCGTGAAGAAACTTATGGAGAGAGCTATCCCCGACGGACTCAGCAATCCGCTGTTCGACAAGACTTACCAGGATTTCCGCCAGCATTACATGAAGCACAACCTCGACACAACATGCCCGTACGATGGTGTGATGGATCTGCTGCAGGAGTTGCACAGACGTGGAAAGAAGGTGGCTGTTGTAAGCAATAAGTTCTACGCTGCGACGCAGGATCTGTGCCGCCACTTCTTCGGCGAGGAACTTGTGCCTGTGGCTATCGGCGAACGAGAGGATATACGCAAGAAGCCTGCACCCGACACGGTGATAGAGGCGCTCAGACAGCTCGGTGCCACGGCTGACGGCGCTGTGTATATCGGCGACAGCGACGTGGACATTGACACGGCTCGCAACTCAGGCATGCCATGCATCAGCGTGTTGTGGGGATTCCGCGACAAGAACTTCCTGTTGCAGCATGGCGCCACTACTCTCGTTGAGAAACCTGAGGAGATTTTAAAAGTAAAAAAGTAAAAGGTAAAAAGAACAAATAGTACAATAAGGCTCATCATCTAAATTTAAACGGAGTTATCATCTAAATTTAAATAAAATCATTATCTAAAATTAAACGGAGTGAAGACTTTAAAGCCTTCACTCCGTTTCTTTATCATTATACTTGTTCAACATACGTTGAACTATACCTGCTATTTCTTCTCTGAACCAAGCTGGCTTAAAGCTGGTTTTTCAAGAGTTGCTTTGCAGACAGCGAGTTCTTGCGCACATATCGGTCTACCTTGTCGACGTACTTTGTAGTGAAGAACTTTTGGTCGAGCAGTCCGTTCACTATCCACATTATCTTGCCAACATGCAGATCACGTTCATATTGAGAACGTACCTCATAGTCTTTAAGCGGATAAAGACTGAGCATGTAGAAGAACATGCAGTCGGGTACAATATGCTCGCGTGTCATCTGAGTACGCTGGGCTTCGGAATAGTAGCGATGATAAAGCGGATAGTTCTCGCCGAGATACTTGTCAAGTGAGATACCGATTGAGTTGTTTCCGATAACCACACTCTGGTCGAGTGCGCCAATCTGTGTGTAGATGGTCGGTAAGACAACATCAGGAGAGATCTTGCGCAAATTGTCAAAAGCCTTGTTAAGCTGCTTGCTGATATCAGAGACATTAGCATATTGCAACTCAGCTTCAGAGATAATAGTCTGAAGCGTTGTGTCCTGATAGAACTGCAGGAATCTCGAATTGATGCCAGGATCGTTCACTTCGCCCAACTGCAACACGTCCTCAATCAAGGTGCGCGTTTCCATCGGATACTCAATGTTCATCTGCTGCAACGCAGAGAAATCGCCAGTAGTGAGATAACGGCTTTCAAGACGGTCATAGCGCTGTATCTCTACAAGCGTCGTCTGACTGTCTTCTCCGAATTGTTTCAGCTTCAATTCACATGCTGTCGAAACAAAAACAATTGCCATTATTATTATAATGTATAGTTTTCTCACCTTTTACTATCCTGCTATTAGCGATTTGTTAATTATTATTTGCAAAAATAGTAAAAAAGGTTTTAAAAGCCAAGAAAATCATCTAAAAAAGTTAAACAGCGAAGCCTTTTTCGCTGTTTAACTATAAAATATTCCTAAAAATATGGTTTTATTGCTCGTTTTTCAATTTTTTATATGTATGTATACCGTGAGCATAATACTGCCACAGCAGACTATACGGCTTACGCATCGGGTCGGTCTGGTTCACTCGCAAATTCTGAATAGCCAGGCGATCGGAATCAAACTGATGGCGCCATGCCTTGAAGGCTCGTCTGCCACGCAATACGGCTTTGAACTCGCCGATATTGCGATCGAGGATAAGCGACTTGAATGCAGCCACATAGTCGAGCAAGCAACGCACTCGCATCACATGCCGCAACTCGCTTTCGGGCAGGTTCTTATAGAGCATCGTCAGATTGTTGCGAAAGTTGAGGAAAGTCTTCATCGGATTGCCCTTCGGTAGGGTGCCACCTCCAACATGGAACACATGGCTCTGCGGCATACAATATATCTTGCGACCAAGATTGCAGAGTCGCCAACAGAGGTCTATCTCCTCGTTATGTGCGAAGAAACGGTCGTCAAGTCCGTCAACTCGCCAATAGTCTGTGCGGCGTATCATCAGACAGGCACCTGTTGCCCACATCACTTCGCACACATCGTCGTATTGTCCTTCGTCTTTCTCAACCGATTCGAAAAGTCTGCCGCGACAGAACGGGTAGCCATAACGGTCGATGTAGCCACCACTCGCTCCGGCATATTCGAAGAGCGTGTGGTCGTGCTCGGCAAGTAGCTTGGGCTGGCAAGCTGCAGCTTCAGGATGACTATCCATAAAGCTGACAAGTGTGTCGAGCCAACCTTCTGTCACCTCCACATCGCTGTTGAGCAACACGTAATACTCGTTCTCCACCTGATTTAGAGCCCTATTATAACCTTCTGCAAAGCCATAATTGCGGTCGAGCACGATGGTGCGTACTGTAGGGAACTCCTTCTCAAGAAGCGCAAGCGATGCATCTGTCGACGCATTGTCTGCCACAACGATGTCTGCAACATTCTCCGAGTGCTGCAACACCGACGGAAGGAAACGACGCAGCATCTGCTCGCCGTTCCAGTTCAATATTACGATTGCTACTTTCTTCATCCTATTTTATTATAATAGTGCAACTTAATTAAAGCAGTTCTACCTGCAATGCCGACTTGTCTCTGTTGAACTCGCCCAACCTTACTCGCAGAATCTGGTTGTCGTACTCCTCCTTGGCAAGTTTAGCCGGCAACTCTACGCGAATATAATTGGCTGTAAAGCCATGCATAGCCTTGCCACGTGTCGCCTTCTCGAAGAGCACTTCCTGTTCGGTGCCGATATAGCGTGTATAGAAATTGATGCGTTTCTGCTCACTAAGATCGAGCAAACGCTTGCTTCGCACCTTTTTCTCTGCGTCATCCACTACGTAAGGTATGCGCAACGCCGCCGTGCCAGGACGTTCGCTGTACGGGAACACGTGCAACTGTGTCACATCTACACCGTCAAGAAACTCGTAGCACTCCTCGAAACACTCAAGAGTTTCGCCTCGACAGCCTACCATAACGTCGACGCCGATGAACGCATCGGGCATCTTCTGCTTTATAAGTTCTATCTTGTGTGCAAAGAGTGCCTTGTCATAGCGACGGTGCATCAGCTTAAGCACTTCATCCGATCCGCTCTGCAACGGCACATGAAAGTGAGGCATGAATGCACGACTCTGCGAACAAAACTCTATGAGTTCGTCACTCAGAAGGTCCGGCTCCATACTGCTTATACGATAGCGCTCAATTCCCTCCACCTTGTCAAGGGCCTTGCACAGGTCGAGGAAACTCTCACCAGTTGTCTTTCCGAAGTCGCCGATGTTCACACCGGTGAGCACAATCTCCTTGCCACCTTCTCTTGCTGCCTCTTCTGCCTGAGCCACGAGCGAAGCAATGGTGGGGTTACGGGAGTTGCCACGTGCATATGGAATGGTGCAATAGGTGCAGTAGTAGTCGCAGCCGTCCTGTACCTTAAGGAAATAGCGTGTGCGGTTGCCACGAGAGCAAGAAGGTGCGAACGACTTAATCATTTTTGTCTTTACCGAGTGGAACTCATGCAGCGATTCAGCCTTGCCATCCTCATCGCGTTCAGCAGCCGACTCCTTTGAAGTCCATGCGTCACTCAAGAACTGAATGAGATTCGCCTTCTCGTCAGATCCCAGAACGAGGTCTACACCGTCTATCTTGCTCACTGACTCCGATTCCAACTGTGCATAGCATCCTGTAACAACCACGAAGGCACCAGGATTGTTACGTACAAGACGATGGATGGCCTGACGACATTTATGGTCAGCCACTTCGGTTACAGAGCAAGTATTCACCAGACAGATGTCAGCAACCTCGCCTTCTTCAGCAACATGAACGCCCAAATCGGCAAGCATCTTGCCGAAAGTAGAGGTTTCAGAGAAGTTCAGCTTGCATCCTAATGTGAAATATGCAGCTTTTTTATCTTGAAAAACAGATGTATTGATCATTATACCTTATTATATATAATTAAGCAGATACAAAGGTAATGAAAATTCTGTTTTGTACGCACACAAAGAGGCCGAAAATCATCATTTTTTAAGCAGATTTCTCAATACTCAAAAACATTAACGTTTGTTTACACTTTGTATCTCATTGATTTTCAATGCGTTTTAAAAGCGTTACAAAAAAGTCAAAAAAAAAACCTAAAAAGTTGTACGTTGTATTGAAAAAATGTATACCTTTGCAATGTTTTAATAAACAAATGATTGTTTTACAGATTTAAAAAAGCAAAGAAAATGAAGAAATTAGTTTTGATGTTCGTAGCTATCGCAGCTATCTCTTTCGCATCTTGTGGTAACAAAACAGCTGCTACTGACGCAACTGCTGACACAACAGACACAACTGCAGTTGACACAACTGCTGCTGACACTGTTGCAGCTGACACAACTGTTGCTGAGTAATTATAGCTCGAACAACGAAAAGAGAAAATTAGCCACTGGCCTCAGGTCGGTGGCTTTTTTGTTTATACACTCTACTCTACCTTACATCACAAATCGATATATAACTATTTCTGAACTTTATATGAAAACAACATTATTCGCCGTGACTCTCGCAATGATGTCATTTAGCACAAATGCACAAAAAGCTAATATTAACAATCTACCATCTCAGCATAGCAACTCTACTAACACAACCACAACAATACACTTTACAGCCGAGCCTATCAGCGAAGCGGTTTTCAAGCGTATGCAAGGCAAGTCTTACAAAGCCAACTGCACGATACCACGCACAGAACTTCGATACATCCGAGTTCTGCATTACGGATTTGACGGTAAGGTAAAGTCTGGCGAACTGGTGTGCCATCGAGACATTGCTGCCGACCTCATAGAAATATTCAAGGAGCTATACAAGGCGCGCTACCCCATCGAACGCATACAGCTAATCGACGATTATAACGCTGACGACGAAACTTCTATGCTTCACAACAACACTTCATGCTTCAACTATCGTCGTGTTGCTGGCTCAAAGACGCTTTCTTATCATAGTCGAGGTAAAGCCATCGACATAAACCCGTTATATAATCCTTGCGTAAAGCGCCGCAAGGACGGCAGCATGACTGTAGAACCGAAAGCGGGACGTACGTATGCCAATCGCACTAAAACATTCAAGTATAAGATTGATCACAACGATTTGGCATACAAACTCTTTAAGATGCACGGCTTCACTTGGGGAGGTGACTGGAGATCACTGAAAGACTATCAACACTTTGAAAAGAAATAGCCTGTTTAGGTTTTACTTATATGAGAGTCTGCAGAAAAATAAAGAAGGTAAAAAAATCTACCATATCTTCCAGCAGCGGCACAGCCAATTGGCTTTGAAGTAGTTAAGGGCTGGCAGATGCAGTTAGTATCTACCAGGATTTGAAAGTATCTACCAGGATCATGGGGTACAGTAGTCTCTGCTGCACCAACCAAGCTTCGGTTGGTGCACGTATTGATCAGTTGGTGCACTTGAGACAAGTGCACCCCCTTAAAGTGCACCCTTATAGTGCACCAACTGAAGGGAACTTCTTAAACAAGAGTGTGTCGGGAGTGTCAAAACTATAAAATAGTGGCGGAGGAATAACTCTCCTACGGATACAAAAAAAGGTCTCCAAAGTCGTTTGACTCTGAAGACCTCAAGTAAAGAAGGCAGCCACCTACTCTCCCGCATTGCATTGCAGTACCATCGGCGCAAGCGGGCTTAACTTCTCTGTTCGGAATGGGAAGAGGTGGGACACCGCCGCAATAACCGCCTAAAGTTCGTTCGCCTGCGACAATTAGTAATTCTTAGTTATTAATTCGTCAAGCGTATAAGATAGACACGTTGATTAAGCAAAACTATTGTTAAGTTGTACAACAACTGAAAGTATCGCTACTCGAGAAGAAAGTCTCGGGCAATTAGTACTGCTCGGCTTTGACGTCACCGTCTTTACAC
>NZ_JAHQUY010000197.1 GCF_019052365.1 Leyella stercorea | reverse complement strand
ATTGAGAAGCATATCTCATTCCATTGCTCACGGCACACGTTCGGAACGATGATGCTCACGCTCGGTGCAGACCTTTTTACCACAAGCAAGCTGATGGGACATTCCAACATTCAGACCACGGAAATCTATGCTAAAATCGTGGATAAGAAGAAGGAGGAAGCCATCAACCTCATTGATGGTATGTTCACATAAATCATTGACAACGAATATATATAGACATGACAATAACTATCAGACAAAAGGCACTTGCCAACGACAACATAAGCTTGTATCTTGACATCTACGATGGTGGCAAGCGCAAGTTTGAATTTCTTTCCCTCTATTTGTTGCCTGAGGTTGATGCAGAGACCAAAGCAAGGAACGAAGAAACATTGCAACGTGCTCACCAGATAAGGGCAGAGCGTATTCTTCATCCAGAGACCAT
>NZ_JAHQUY010000196.1 GCF_019052365.1 Leyella stercorea | reverse complement strand
AAGCACAACCGATTCTATATTTTGTGTATGTACTCAAAGATTTCATGCCAGCCTTATATTGCTTTTCCATTTCATCACGGCTTTGAGAATAGACTTTCATCAGTGTATGGCAACGATACTCCAAGCCAAGAAAGGCGTTCTTTACCTTGTCGGCAGTGACGAAGTTGTCCCTGTCCATAATCTCCTGATAATGCTTACTGATACTCACACGCATCTTGTCCAATTTGCGGTTCACTTCCAAAGCCTGCATACTCTTACCTATCATGCGTCCGCCCTTGGTGTCCCACAAATCTGGATTGGCAGTTGTCTTGCAACTGAACTGCGCCTGTGTTCCGTCCACTGTGATACGTCCCATAACTGGAACAGTACCATCTTTCTTTACTACCTGTCTTTTGAGGTAGAAGATAATTGAAAATGTACTCTTCA
>NZ_JAHQUY010000034.1 GCF_019052365.1 Leyella stercorea | reverse complement strand
ACGACAAGCCCATTGGCAGAATTAAGTATGCACTAAATTAATTCCGCCAACAGGTTAAATACATCTTAAATCAATATGTCGGTGAAGGACATATAAGCTTTGACTTTACAAAAACGGGTAGTTTTATAGAAATTGTTGATGGTAGTTCTTTCGGTGCAACGCCAGTAATAGTGTTACCGTTTTATTCATCAGACAAGAAACATACGTTCGCAGCCCTAAGTGCAAAAGACGTTAGAGACGTGCTGCCATACTACGGTCAGGATATCATCATTATCAACAGAAGCGGAAAGGCGTTCGATATGATAGGTGGCTATTTGCAAGATAACACCTCCGGTTCACCGCAGAACGTTATATACAACAATACGGCTGTCATATTAACATGTGGCTGCAGCGGCACCATCTCGAAAGTAGAAGCACAGTGGGTAGGCAGAAAGCTATCGGGCTTCAATGGAGTATATGATGTATTGGCAGGTGGCAAGGCAGCCGACGAGGCTACTGACGGAGAAACTACAACGCTGAGTTCTGAAGACGAGCCAACAGAAGTTAACGACTTAAAAACATAAATCATGGAAGTAAAAGTAAAGAGAATAGCACGACGTGACACCTACACTATAGGTAAGATGTACGTCGACGGCGAGTATGTCTGCGACACTCTTGAAGATAAGGACAGAGGACTGACATCTAATATGTCGGTGGCGCAGATATGCGGAGTTAAAATCAAGGGCGAAACCGCAATTCCGACGGGCAGATACCTCGTCGACATGAAGACGGTATCGCCGAGGTTCGGAGGTCGGGCGCAGTATCGTTTCTGCAAGGGCAGACTACCAAGGTTGTGCAATACACCTGGCTACCAAGGTGTGCTGATACACTGCGGCAACACAGCGAAGGACACGGATGGCTGCATCCTTGTCGGAGAAAACAAGGCCGTCGGTAAGGTACTGAACTCAACGGCAACGTTCCGCAAGGTGTTCGCGAAGTTGAAGGCTGCTGACGAAAGAGGAGAACAGATTTGGATAACAATCGAATAACACGGAAAACACAATATAAAATGGCAGGAAATATCACTACAAGTACAGGTAAGGCTTTCGTGGTCGGTACCATGAGCACGGAAGCGCTTACCGCTCTGTTCGATTTACGTTGGATGCTCGTTCTTATCGTCGTTCTTATCGTCGCCGATTTTTGGTTCGGTGTGTCGGAGAGCATTAAAAGGCACGAACACTTCCGCTTTTCGAGAGCTGGGCGCAGAACGTGCAATAAGGCGGTGGACTACGTTACATACCTCATACTCGGCTCCGTGCTCGGCTTGGCTATCTTCGAACCGCTGGGCTGGGCTAACCACGTCACAACGGCGGCTATCGGCTTGGGCTTCGGGTGCATCTGGGAGGTAGATAGTATCGTCGGGCACGTTTGCGCCCTGCATGGCATAAAAAACACATTCTCCGTGAAACGCCTTATCATCGCACTCATCAAGCGGAAGAACGCAGACATCGGCGAGGCGGTTGAGGAAGCAATGGATAACAATAAAAATTAACGAATATGGATATACGAGGAATATTAATGTTACTGAACTGCATCGTCTTAGGAGCGACAATGCTCTTTGTCTTTTACAAGGCTGACAAGCTCGATGTAGTCGATGAAGGCTACGACGAGAACAAGCAAAACCGACAAGGTGCTATCGGATGGTTTATCGCGTCTATATTCGTAGGCGTTCTTGCACTGCCAGTAATGGTGCTGCGTGAGGTGTATCAATGGAAGCGTTACAAGCTACCGAGTATTGAATGGGATGATATATGTCGCTACGGCTTCGCTATTGTCATCGGCTCTATGCTGCACGTGCTCTTGCTTGTTATGACAAGCTGCACAACTCCGAAACCTATTGTGTTAGAGCGAGTGATTAACAAGACGGACACGCTGTATAAGACCAACTACAAAGCCGACACGTTTCGGCTGCACGACTCGGTGTATGTTGAACACTACACTCGTGGCGACACAGTATATAGCCAGAAGAGCGTGTGGCGATGGCGTGACCGCATAAGTGTGAAGACCGACACTATATATAAAGCAATGCTCCAGACCGACACAACACGTCTTCCCATACCAGTGGAGCGTAAGCTATCGACGTGGGAGCGCACGCAGATGCACGTCGGGCAGTTTACTATCGGCGCGGTGGTGCTTGTCGTTCTGTCGCTGTTGTTGTGGCTGATACATCGCCGACGATGATGCTCCATCGCGTATACCAAAATATTTTGGCTCTACACTTTGCAGTCTCAAATATTTTGCGTATATTTGCGGTATAACCAATTAAATCGTCTGCAATATGTTAGCAATACTTATTTTCAGCTGGATAGTATCAGTCCTTTTTGTAGTCTTAGCAGAAAGAAATAACGGCTATTCTTCATCGTTGAGTCACGATGAAAAAATAAAAAGAATAAGAGAAAAAAGGCGCAGAATAGAGCAAGAATCGGCTGAAATTGATGCAAAATGGAGGGAATATAAACTTAAAAGAAAAGAGTTTAATCAATTTTTAAAAGATCTTCATAAAAGCAAACAACAATAATGTATTTTTTCAGGTCTTATATAAGTGCTACTTTTGGTTCACAAACCAAAAGTAGCACTTTTTTATGGCAACAACTCAAACTTTCGAGACCATCGTCACGCTCAATGCACAACAAGCGAAAGACGAGATGGCAGCACTAAAAAAGACCCTCGACGATCTAAAGCAGAAGAAAGCCGAGGCTCTCAAAGATTCCGGCACGTCCGTAAATGATATCAAGCAGATAAACAAAGAGATACGAAAAGCAGAAGATCATGTAAATGCATACAGATCGAAAGTTAGCGACACAATTAATACGCTTCAAAATCTTTCGACGGCTTCTATCGGCGAGATCGAAAAAGTATCGCGTGTGCTCAAGCAGCAGATGAAGTCGGCAACAAATCCTGAGGACTACAAGCGACTTGAAGAACACCTTGAGAGATGCAAGGCACGCATTAACGAACTGAAGCAGCCTATATCGGCTACTCTCAGCCAATACAATACTGCTATAGCTGAAGCAACTCGGCGAGCTGAGAATTTTGAGCAGGAGAATGCTCTTATAGACCGTACTCTAAAAAACATCAGCGGTTCGACTGCGCTTGAATTGCAGACATCGCTTAAACTCGTAAACGAGCAACTCGCCAATACGCATCGAGGCACCGAAGAGTATCGCGAGCTGACAGAAAAGGCGAAATTGCTGAAAAAAGAAATAGCAGCCGTCGGTGCTGAGCAAGATTTGACAAAAAGCAAGTGGTCGAAATTCGTCAATATCTTTAACACCAATTGGGGAGCCATCACTCAAGGTCTTGCAGCTGTCACTGGCTTATCTGCGACTGTACGCGACTGCACCAATAAATACGCCGCGATGAACCAGGAGATGTTCAACGTCACTAAGTATACGGGGCAGGCCATCGGGGAGGTTGAAGAGATGAACGAGAGTTTTAAGAAGATGAACACCCGTACAGCGCGCGGTGAACTGAACAGACTTGCTCAAGATGCAGGTAGGCTTAGCATCACCAATAGAGAAATGGTAGAGGAGTTTGTCGATGGTGGTGACAAAATCAATGTAGCACTTGGCGACGACCTCGGCGATGACGCTGTTGAAAAAATTGGCAAGTTGGCGCAGATGTTTGGCGAGGACAAGACGAAGGGCTTGCGTGGTGCTATGCTTGCCACGGGTTCTGCTGTCAACGATCTTGCGCAGTCGTCTTCAGCTAATGCCGGTTACATCGTTGACTTCACTGCCGACTTGTCTGGTGTTGCCCGTCAGGCAGGCATGACACAAGCGCAAATCATGGGTCTTGCTTCGGCACTCGACCAAAATATGCAAGACGAAGCGACATCTTCTACCGTCTTCTCACAACTTATCACTAAGATGTTCCAGGAGCCGATGAAGTTTGCAAAGTTGGCTGGCGTAGAGGTGAGCACATTCACGACCATGCTGAAGACAGATGCGAATGGCGCATTATTAGAGTTCCTGCAGGCAATGTCTAATCGCGGTGGCTTCGACCAATTGGCACCAATGTTCTCACAAATGGGACTTGAGGGTACGCGTGCTGTGGGCGTTCTATCATCAGTGGCTTCTAATCTTGATCAAGTGCGAGAGGCACAAGCTACAGCTACGCAGTCATACAAAGATGGTACAAGCGTTCTCAATGAGTTCAATGTGCAGAACAACACGGTGCAGGCAGGCCTCGATAAAGCGAAAAAACAATTTGATGACATGTGCATCGAACTCGGCGAAAAACTGATGCCCATTGCTAAATATAGCGTATCTCTGACTTCAATAGGCATAAAAACCTTGTACGTTCTTATAGAATACGTATCAAAACACATCGTTGTTTTGGCTGCACTCGCAACAACCATGCTGTTTTATAACAACGTCCTCACTGTCACAATGATAAAAGAGAAAGCATGGTCGGCGGCACAGAAGGTCGGTAATGCCATAAAGGTCGCTACTGTGGCTACTACAAAACTTCTCAACGCAGCCCTTACCGCCTTACAACTTACCTATACAAGACTAAGGTACGGTGCCGATGCCTACAGACTGGCTATGGAGAAGGCAAAACTTGCGAGTATCACCAACCCATGGGCTGCCCTTGCCATGGTTCTTACCGTTGTTGGTGTTGCTGTGTATTCTGCGGTTAAGGCTTGGCAAGCGCACAAAAAGGCTATACATGACAACCTACAAAGCGTTAAAGAAGCCAACGCAATAAAAAAGCAGCAGGAAGCCATTAACAAGCGAGTAGCAGAGAGCTACATCGACGAGAAGACTCGCGTGCAGCAGCTGACGAAGATCATCCGTTCAAACGCATTCTCTATCGGAGAGCGACGGAGTGCTATTGCCGAACTGCAAAAAATAATTCCGGACTACCATGCTTCAATCTCCAAAGAGGGCAAACTATTTAATGAGAATACAAATGCCATCAATGACTACATCAAAAAGCTTGACCAGGCTGCTATGGCAGAAGCCATCTACGAGCAGAAGAAAGAAATAGCAAAGAAAAGGCTTGAGCTAAAACAGACGGTGAGACGCAAGGTGAATAATATTAAGCATGTTAATGCAGAGATAGGAGCTCACCCCGAAGCATATCGGTCACGAAAAGAATTCTCATCATTCGGTTTTGGTAGTGGACAAGTGACTGAAGGTAATAGACAACTTGCAAACAAACTTATCGAGCGTGCCGCACATGAAAAGGCCCTCAAGGCGGCACAAAGCGAGTTACGTGTCTTGGATGCCCGAGGACGCGAACTTGTCAAGCTCATAAATTCCGACGAGGGCTTACGCAAAGCGTTTGCCGATCTAACCATAAATGGTGGTAGCAACGGCAGTGGTAATGGTGGCACTGGCGGTGGTAATGGTGGCACTGGCGGTGGTAATGGTGGTAATGGCGGTGGCAACAGCAATACCACTAAGACAGACCCAAAGAAAGAGAAGTACGACAAAGAGAGCTCTGCACTCAAGCATACGCTTGACACCGATGAACTGGCTCTCAAGCAGCAGCTCGAACGTAAAGAGATAGATGAAGACGAGTATGCTAAGCGAATGTATGAGAAGAAACAACAGTATTATGTTAAGCTTGTAGACCTCCAAACAAAGTACAACCAGGACACTACACAAACACAGCAATCGATGGTAGATGCAGCTATCGCCGAGAGCAAACGACTTGCTGATGTTCAGGAGCGACAGATGACCGAGAGCCTTGACGCAAAGACGCGTGCATACAACACAGAACAAATGTCTCTTCTCCAGCAACGCACACAAGGGTTGTTGACCGAAAAGGAATATAACGAGAAGCTAAAAGAGGCAGAGATACAATATCATCGAGACCGTCTCGCCATCATTCAGGAGCACGGAGGCGATGAATACGACGAACAGAAGTGGTTACTCGACAAAGAACTGGAGTCCGTACGCCAAAATGAAGAGAATAAGAAGAACGCACAAATGAAGGTACTCGAGGCGCAATATGACAACGCAAACAGTGCGAGTGGCCAAATGGCAGCTGTGCAAGCCATGTACGAACAACAGCTCATTACCTACGAGCAGTACCAGGAGCGCATGACGGAGATAGCGCGAAACAAAGAAGATGCACGCAAGGCTATCATGCAGCAGGCTTTTAGTACGGTTAATACCATGTTGTCGGCTGCGTCATCATACTCGCAAGCGTGCTCGGATCTCGAAACGGCACGCATTAATGCCAACTACGAAAAACAGATAGAAGCAGCTGGCAATAACTCTGAGAAAAAGAAAAGGCTCGAAGAGAAGCGTGACAAAGAACTTGCTGCGGCCAAGAAAAAGGCTAACAAGCGCGCTATGGTGATACAGATAGCTCAAGCAACAGCGCAGACTGCTCAGTCGGCCATCAATGCTTATAGCTCTGCAGCTGCAATACCCATTGTCGGCCATATCCTCGCCCCTATAGCTGCTGCTACTGCCGTTGCTGCAGGTATGCTGCAGATTGCCACTATCAAAAAGCAGCAGCAGGCGCAGGAGGCTGGCTACTACGATGGTGGCTTTACGGGCGGCTCGAGCTATCGACGCAAGGCGGGCATCGTGCACGAGGGCGAGTTCGTAGCTAACCACAATGCGGTGAACAACCCGCAGGTTCTGCCAGCTCTGCAGCTCATCGACGAGGCGCAGCGCAACAATACGGTCGGTTCGCTTACTGCAGCTGACATATCGCGCTCGCTCGGTCAGGGTGGTGCTACGGTGGTGTCTGCGCCATCGGTGACGGTCAACACCGACAACTCAGAGCTGAATGCTACCCTCGGCGAAGCTCGCGATGTTATCGACCAACTATCGCTGGTGCTCGCGCAGGGCATACATGCGGAGTGTTACATCGACGGAGAACTCGGCATCGCCAGGAACCTCGACCGTTACAATAAATTAAAATCGCATACATAACACAAAAGTCTAATATGATACACTGCACTATCAACGGAGAGGTGGGCTACCCGTCCACCTCCGACAAAATAAAGTTAACATATAACAACCCTTATGTTCAGGATTCGGGCGAGTATTCCTACGACATCTCATTCCCGATGTCAATACATCAAAACGCGGTTCTTTTCAAACACATAAACCGCTTCGATGTGAAGAAGCGCATGTCGTCGTTCGATGATTGCAAGATATATGCGGATAATCGGCTCGTCATATCGGGTAAGGGTACTGTCACTTCTATTAGCGATACAACCGTCAAACTTCAAATTGTTGGCGGCAAATCGCGTATCAAGTATAATTCTGCCTTCGAGAAACACTTCATTGACGATATAGACTATTTTGAGGATGATGATACTCTTTTTGGTCTCGATAGCCGATTTGAGAAAACCGTACACCTAAAAGACCGGCCAGGTATGGTTTATATTAACTTAAAAGACAACCCCACGGTTTCATGCTTCTCCGGCGTTTTTAATCCGGTTTGGGACGAAGCGAATAGCCGGTTCGTCAATGACATCTACTATCTTAGACAGGTCTTGGTAGATAAGCATGGCGCATATCTTAATAGTGGCAATCCTACAACGTATGTTGAAATGGTGCGCCTGGCTATACAACCACGCCTGCAATATGTACTGGAGACGGTCTTGAAGCATGAGGGCTATGGGGACTATACATTTAATTTTGATAGGTCGTATTTTAGCAGGATGTTTATCGTCAATGCGCACCCGACATTTAAGGTTAGAGAAGCCTTGCCGCACTGGTCGGTTTATACCTTCTTGGAGGAACTTAGCAAACTGTTGAATGTTAGATTTCTGTTCAATGAGACAGACAAGTCTGTTAATGTCGTACCTGTAGAAAAACTTTATTCCTCCGCAGCTGTCGCTTACGAATGCCTCGATGAGTACACTTGCGAGTTCGACGATGATGGCGCAAATCTGCTTGATGCCTCGAATATTGAATACAAGTTTGATGATACCACAAGTCGCTCTTGGCGCGATAGTATACCACTTAACGTGCAGCATATATACGCAACGAAGTATTATAAAAATCGTGACGAAATGGGGGCGGCGTTAAAGCTCATGCCATTAAAAGAACAACGACAAACGATTTTTGCCGCACAAGCCGATGGTTACTTCGTTTATGCAAAATGGCCCAACAAATGGAATTCTGACAAACTAACAGAGTCGCTCGTACCATGCGGCTTTTTCAGCCCGATAGTACGCGATGCAGATTCTACAGACTCCATTGAGATTAAAATAGCACCAGCAAGCATTAGCCGAAGGAAACGGTCGCACAAAACAGATGTCGTAGATGGTAATCATTATGTGGTATGTCCGTCGGCAACCGATGACTATACAGGGCCGTCTGGCTCGTATGAAGACGAAGGTGGAGAGCCTTATTCTTCAGTACAAGAAGCCATTGAAGGCGGTGCGACCGAAGATACGCAAGAAGAGAACAGCGTAGAGTCAGATAAGACCATGAGTGTCTTTTTTACGAGTTCGGAGAAATTCTATATGATGGAAGGCAAAGGCTCGTATTACGAGGACATCAAGGTGCCGGGTGGTCTTATGCCCGTCGATATGAATTTGTATTGCCATTTCCCCGTTTCATTTGTCGATCATCGTGCATATCCAGACTGGACTGGGACGAAGGAGACGGCATCGATGGATCTGCATCAGCTTCACCATTTGCAGTATTCGTCGCCAGACGACTTGAGAAAAGATGCCTCTCACCCAGATATAGACACGCACAACCTGCGCTGCATCAAGTTTCTGACAGACGATATTCCCGATCCTTCGAAAATATACATCTTTCACAATCGACGTTTCGTCTGTCAGAAAATAGAAGTGGAGATCGTTGATGGTTGCGTCAGCCAAATAAAGACCGGCTACTTCTACGAGATACTATAAGTCGCCAACAAAGTGCTTTGTACTCTCGTGCGCCACCTTCGGACTCTTCAGATACCTATTGGTAACAGATATGTCCGAGTGTCGCGCTTGGTCGCGAGCTACGACAATGCCTTCGGCGTTGGCGAGGTCGCGAATTCCGGAGTCCTTCAGGCTATAGAACTGGTATGTGTCGGGGAAGCAGAGAGCTTTCCGGACACGTACCCATTCTTGCCTAAAGCGGTTCACCGCTATCTGCTCACTGCCCGGACGTATGTGCTTGCCAAAGAGATAGTCTTGTGACGGGTGGCTGAACACGCCCTGCTCGATCATCACCTTCAGTAATGTGTCGTTGAGTGCTACCGCCTGCTCCTTACCGTTCTTCGACACCTCTGCAGGTATCGTTATGCACTGCTCCTTTATTGAGATGTCGCCTATTTTGATGTGACGCAGTTCTTCCGGTCTGATAAAGGTGTAATACTCCATCAGGCAAGCAAGGTAGAACGCCGGACGCTTCTCCTTTGTGTACTCCTTCAATCTCCGCAGATCCTCGGGCTTGATGCTGTCGCGGAACTTCTCGGTCTCCTTCATCATCTTGATACTCTCAACGAAATTTTCAGTGATGTACTGCCTATCCACAAGCCACGTGGCGAAGGTCGATAGCCATGTGCGATAGTTGTTGCGAGTCGTGGCAGACCGCTCCTTGTCGAACACAATGTAGTCAAGAAAATCAATGACAAGGAGTCGGTCAAACTGGTGTACGTACTTTATGCAGGTCTTTGCCTCGTCGATGTAGGAGAGCAATACCGCCAAACGGCTGCGATAATCAGTAGCCGTCTTCGACTTTATCATACTCTTCTTCTCAGCCACCTTCAGATAATCGGTGTAGCGCTTCACCACGGCTTCCCATGTTGTGTAGCTACGTGCCTTATCATTATTGACAAATGGGTTCCAGCCGGCTGTGAGCTGCTGTGTGAGGTTAGTGATGAGCACGGTGGCGATGTGCTTACGCTCCTTTGGCTTGTAGCCATCGAGCATGTATTTCTTGCGGCGGAGCCCGTCAATAATGGGGTCATAAGCATAAAAGTCTACATACCAGTGTTTGCCAGTATGTAACCGCGGAAGAGTATATCCTACTATATCTCTTACAGATAAAAGTTTTTTCGCAGAAGTGTACATTTTTTTTACATTGTTCGCCAGATGGCAACCAATGCTATTAAACAATCAGCGTCCGAGCTACCGTCCGAGTCTCCGCAACGCCCATAAACGAATTATGGTCGAAGTCCCTTTGTATAAAGGAATTTCGACCACTTGTAGTTGCGGAGGCAGGACTCGAACATGCGACCTCCAGGTTATGAGCCTGGCGAGCTACCAACTGCTCCACTCCGCGATATTAACCATCTCAATCAGATTAACAATAGAAGTATTTCTGAATTGCGAGTGCAAAGGTATGACTTTTTATTGAAACCTCCAAATGTTTTTGCGATTATTTTTCGAAAATGATGCAAAAAGGCTAAAAAACAATTCTGAAAAGCTAAAAAGCGATGCAGGAAAGGCTAAAAAGCGATGCGGAAAGCCTTGAAAATTATATTTCGAGAATCTTCTTGTGGCGCAGTTCGTTCAGTTGATGCAGCAGTTTTAGGCGTTCTTCGGTGAGCTGTCCTGCCTTGAATAGCTTTTTGTTATATTTCCACCAGTTGAGCAATGCGCGGTTTTCTGTACGTTTCTTGTCGGGGAGCTGGTGGTGCTCCTCAAGATAAATACGGAGTTCATTGTAATGGACTAACC
This sequence comes from Leyella stercorea, assembly GCF_019052365.1. Classification (GTDB taxonomy): domain Bacteria; phylum Bacteroidota; class Bacteroidia; order Bacteroidales; family Bacteroidaceae; genus Prevotella. Next base: position 23,826 of record NZ_JAHQUY010000034.1, on the reverse strand, counting down.
ATTTTACATCGTGTTTCGTTCTCATAATAATCAGTGTTTGATGTCAAAACTCAGAGGTTGGAAGTTTAGACAGGTCTAGTTTTTTATTTAATAATGTGAAAGACTGACTGAAACAGTCATGGTGCAAACAGAGAATTAGAGGTTGTAAAAGTACAAAAAATGTGTGAATAATGCAAAACAATTACACAAAAATAATCGTGATGTAAGTAATTTCGAGTAACTTTGCATAGAATTGGTGGGGTAAAACTACACCATGCCAATTAAAAGCACAAGAAACTTGCAATAATTCGATAAACCACAATGACAAATCAATATAAAGACAAACCATACAACGACTACGGACAGTGGATACGTCAGCGTTTTCCGTTCCGTGTGCAGAAGATCTCGGTGGACGCCGGCTTCTCCTGCCCGAACAGAGACGGCACGATATCGCACGGCGGTTGCATCTTCTGCGACAACCGCACGTTCAATCCGTCGTATTGCCAGCCGTCGAAGTCGATTGCGCAGCAAATGGAGGAGGGGAAGGCGTTCTTCCGTCGCAAGTATCCCGACATGAAATACCTTGCCTATTTTCAGGCGTACAGCAACACCTACGCACCTCTCGACGTGCTGAAGCGCCGCTACGAGGAGGCATTGGCTGTTGAGGACGTGGTTGGACTGGTGATTGGCACCCGTCCCGACTGCATAAGCCCTGAGTTGCTCGACTATCTGGAGGAGCTGAATCGCCGCACGTTCCTCATCGTGGAGTACGGCATAGAGTCGGTGAACGACGACACGCTGCGCCACATCAACCGCGGGCACGACTTCGAGTGCAGTCGTAGAGCCATTGAACTGACGCACGACCGCGGCATACTCACCGGCGGACATATCATCCTCGGACTGCCCGGCGAGGACCGTGAGGAGAACATACGCCAAGCCTCGATAGTGTCTGATCTGAAGCTCGACATACTGAAGATACACCAGTTGCAGATTATCCGCGGCACGCAACTTGCCGACGAATACACGCAGCAGCCTTTCAAACTCTTCACGCCCGACGAGTATATCGACACCTGCATAGCCTACCTCGAGCGTCTGCGCAGCGACATCATCGTGGAGCGCTTCGTGAGCCAGTCGCCAGCCGACATGCTTATAGCGCCGAAGTGGGGGATAAAGAACCACGAGTTCACTAACCGCCTCGTGAACAGAATGAAAGAACTCGACACGTGGCAGGGAGCTTTTAAAAGTAAAAAAGTAAAAGAGTAAAAAGGTATTGTCGTAGGACAACACATCGGCGAAGAAAGAAAAAATGCAGAGTAAAATATTTGTCGTTACAACATAAAATAAGTACATTTGCAACAATTATATAATAATAAAAACGCATAATAATTAATACACACATGAGATCAATCCTGTCAACACTCGCATTCGCTGTCATCACCCTGACAGCCTGCGCACAGTCAACCCCCAGTACAGAGTACAGCATCAAGGGCACATGCCCCGAAGGTGTCAGTAAAGTATATGTAATGGACGTTAACGGCAGTCGCCCGGCGCCCATAGACAGCGCCACCGTGAAAGACGGCAAGTTTGCGCTGAAGGGCAACGCCGAGAAGGACGCTCTGCTCGGACTCACCATCACCAAGCAAGACTACTGCGCCTTCATCAACGACGGCACACCACTCGTAGCCGACCTTGCTAAGAAGCTGCTCACCGGTTCTGAGCAGAACACGAAGCTCAACGCCTACGACCGCGAGATAGACGCCATCAGCAGCGAGGCTCAGGCGCTCTACGCCCAGTTTACGAAGGCACAGCAGAGCGGCATGAGCGAAGCCGAGTTGCAGAAGCTCGCCGACGAGCTTGGTCCGAAGCTGAACGACATCTCTGAGCGCGCATCGCTCCGTTGCCTCGAGATTATCAAGGAGAACAAGGACAACCTCATCCCCGTAGCGTTCGTCGGCAACGTGATGTACTACGTAGAGTATCCCGAACTGAAGGAGATACTCAACGACAAGTACGCCTACACCAAGCACCCAGCGCTTGCCCCCGCACGCCAGTATCTCGCCATGCTTGCCAAGAAGGCAGCCATCATCGGCAAGCCCTTCACCGACCTCACCGAGAACGATGTGAACGGCAAACCGCACAAACTCTCAGAGTATTGCGGCAAGGGCAACTACGTGCTCATCGACTTCTGGGCTTCATGGTGCGGTCCGTGCCGTGCTGAGATGCCGCACGTGAAGGCAGCCTACGAGAAGTACAAGTCGAAGGGCTTCAACGTCGTTGGCCTTTCGTTCGACAACAAGCTCGAGAACTGGAAGAAGGCAATCGCCGACATGCAGCTCGACTGGGTTCACCTCTCCGACCTTAAGGGCTGGCAGAGCAAGGCAGGTCAGGTATACGGCATACGCGCCATCCCTGCGAGCTACCTCGTCGACCCTACGGGCAAGATCATCGCAGCCGACCTCAGAGGCGAACAGCTTGAGGCTAAGCTGAAGGAGATTTACGGAGAGTAAGAAAAGAGTAGTGAACAAACAGAAACACCCCTCACATCACAATAGGTTTTTATGGATAACAGCAAACAGGCTACTCTTGAGCTGGGCACAAAGCCCGTGGGCAAGCTGCTGATGCAGTACGCTCTGCCCGCCATCGCTGCCATGACGGCAGCGTCGCTCTACAACATGACAGACAGTATATTCATCGGACAAGGCTGCGGTGCACTCGCCATCAGCGGCCTTGCCGTTACATTCCCCCTGCAGAACCTCGCGGCGGCGTTCGGAGCCGGTGTGGGCGTAGGTGCCTCTACGTGCATATCGGTGAAGCTGGGACAGAAAGATTACACCACAGCCGAGCGTGTGTTCGGCAATGCGTTCACGCTTAACGTCATCATCGGCGTTGCGTTCAGCATCATATCGCTCCTCTTCCTCAACCCTATATTGCGCTTCTTCGGCGCCAGCGACGCCACGTTGCCCTACGCACGCGAGTATATGGTCATCACACTCGCCGGCAACGCCATCTCTCACATGTTCTTCGGACTGAACGCCATACTGCGTGCGGCGTCCAAGCCACGCTCTGCTATGATGGCGTCGATAATGACGGTGGTGCTCAACGCCATCCTCTCGCCGATATTCATCTGGCCGCTGCACATGGGTATAGGCGGAGCCGCCCTTGCCACAATCATTGCGCAAGCCACGGTGCTCTGCTGGCAGCTTAGGATATTCAGCAATCCGCAGTGCATCGTCCACTTCAAGCGCGGCATCTACCGCCCCGTGTCGCACATCATCAAGAACATCATAGCCATAGGCATATCGCCGTTCGCCATGAACGCCTGCTCGTGCATCGTCATCATCTTCATCAACAAGGCGCTCACCTTCCACGGCGGCGACCTCGCTGTAGGAGCGTTCGGCATCACTAACAAGATATCGTTCATCTTCATCATGATAAACATGGGCATGAACCAAGGCATGTTCCCTATTGCGGGCTACAACTACGGCGCACGCAACTACGACCGTCTGCTGCGCGTGCTGAAGTGCACCATGACCGGCGCCGTGCTCATCACCACCGTGGGCTGGATAATAGCCCAGTCGATGCCCTATGAGTGCGCACGTCTGTTCACTTCCGACCAGACGCTCATCAGCATCTCCGAGCGCGCCATCACCCTCACCATGATCACCTTCCCATTGGTAGGCGCACAGATGGCGAGTACGGGCTTCTTCCAGAGCATTGGCAAGGCGAAGATAAGCATGCTGCTCTCGCTCTCACGCCAGCTTCTGTTCTTCCTGCCGGCGCTGCTCGTTCTGCCCAACTTCTACCAGACCGACGGCGTGTGGCTCGCGCAGCCTATCAGCGACGTCATCTCGTTCGTTGTGGCAATAGTGCTGCTCACGAAGTACATAAAGAAGTTCAAGACGGCGCAGCCCGACGAGTGTACCATTTAACCTAAAGCCACATTCATCAACTAAAGACATAAAGATATGAACAACGATAAACTGATAATCAGCGTCGGTCGCCAGCTTGGCAGCGGCGGCAGAACGATAGCGAAGATGCTCGCCGACGAGTTCGGCTGCAAGTTCTACGACCGCGAGGTGCTCAGCCTTGCAGCCAAGGAGAGCGGCTTCAGCCCCGAGTTCTTCGAGAAGAACGACGAGCGCAAAGGCTTCCTCGACCAGATATTCCACATGCACGTGCCGTTCATCTCCGACTCGTCGTTCTACGACAACGGACTCTCGCAGGAGAATCTGTTCCGCATACAGAGCGACGCCATACGCAAGGCAGCCGAAGAGTCGTCGTGCGTGTTCGTGGGCCGCTGCGCCGACTATGTGCTGCGCGACAACCCGAACATGGTGACGGTGTTTATCACCGCCGACCTCGACGACCGCATCAGCAACATCTGCAAGCGTCGCAACTGCTCGGCTGAGGAGGCGCGCAAGCTGATAGAGGACAAGGAGAGCACGCGTTCGTCATACTACAACTACTACTCGGGCAAGACATGGGGCGCCAGCGCCAGCTACGACCTCTGCGTCAATGCGTCGCGCCTCGGAGCCGAAGGCACGAAGGAGTTCATTGCCGAATTCATAAGAAGGAGAATGAAACGATGAAGAAGATAGGTATAATCAGCGACACCCACTCTTACTGGGACGACCGCTATCTGAAGTATTTCGAGCCGTGCGACGAGATATGGCATTGCGGCGACATCTGCTCTACGGTGCTTGCGGAGCGCTTGGCAGAGTTTCGCCCGCTGCGTGCCGTCTGCGGCAACTGCGACGGCGGTGATCTGCGCCTTATGTACCCCGAGGTGTTGCGCTTCAAGTGCGAGGAGCTGGAGGTGCTGATGAAGCACATCGGCGGCTATCCTGGCAAGTACGACCCGAGTATACGCCGGCAGATTATGGAGCGCCCGCCGAAACTCTTCATCAGCGGACACTCGCACATACTGAAGATAAAGAACGACCCGCTGCTCGGACTGCTGCATATCAACCCCGGAGCCGCCGGACTGCAAGGCTGGCAGACCGAACGCACCCTCGTCCGACTCACCATCGACGGCGCAACAATGAAAGATTGCGAAGTGATTACGCTGGCTACGCCGGGAAGGCACAGCGCTTTATAATATAAGGTATAAATACAGAAAATCGCCCACAAGCTCAATCAAGCTTGTGGGCGATTTTTTCAGGGGGTGCAGTTGTCTCAACTGCACCAACAAGGTAGAATGCACAATTATATCAATTGCAACAAGGTAGAATGCACAATTATATCAATTGGTGCAGTTCTTGCTCTGGCAAGCGGCAAAGCCGAGCGGAGACAACTGCACCCCCTGATATTAGCTAACCTTGTTCAGCTTCTTGATAATAGAGAAGATGAAGAGGGCAGAGACGAGGCAGATGCCAGCGAGAACACCCCAGATAGTAACGAGGTTGAAGTTCTTGCCCCACATGATGCCCGGCACCATAACGAGCTGGTTGCCGATAGCTGTAGCGCCGAACCAGAGACCCATCATAAGACCTGCATACTTCGGAGGAGCCACCTTAGTTACGAACGAGATGCCGATCGGCGAGAGCAGAAGCTCTGCGAAGGTGAGGATGAGGTATGTAGAGATGAGGAGGTTTGCGCTTACGCGTGTGCCTTCAGTAGCCGGGTCGCCCTGTGTGAGTGGCAACTCAAGACCCATAGAGCCTACAGCCATCCATACGAAGCCGAGAGCTGCAACGAGCATACCCAGACCGATCTTCTCGGGCGATGTCGGCTCCTTGCCGATCTTGTTGAGCCAAGAGAAGAGAGCCACGCTCACCGGTGTCAGCGCTACAACGTAGCACGGGTTGAACTGCTGGAAGATAGGAGCCTCTACCGCTACAGCGCCCTCAAGGTTGTTGTACTTGTAGAAGAGGAACGCGATGGCTGCAACGATTACGCCGAACGAGATGCCCTTGCCCTTGCCGGTCTTGCTCTGAGCGAGACCGAAGCTGCCGTATACCACGAAGATGCAAGCCACGAGGTTCGTCACGTCGAACGCCATCGACTGCAGACCCTCAGAAGTCTTCTGCGTGAAGTCGCGGGCGAAGAGTGTCAGCGTGTTGCCGTTCTGGTGGAACGCCATCCAGAAGAAGATAACCACGGCGAACACGAGGCAGAGGCACACGATGCGCTCCTTTGTCTCAGCCGGCGAAAGCTCGTTCACCTCCTTAGCCGGAGTCTTGTCATCATTCTTCTTTGTCTCAGAAGCCAGCACGTGCTTGTATGTGAAGCTGAAGATATAGTAGATGGCGATACTAACGATGAGCGATACGCAAGCCACGGCGAACGCGAAGTGGTAAGAGTCTTCCACAGATACGTGCATAGTATCCTGCGCCCACTTCATAATCTTGATGGCAGCGGTAGGAGCGAACATGGCGCCGATGTTGATAGCCATGTAGAAGAGCGAGAAGCCCGAGTCGCGGTTCTGCGAATACTTCGGCTCGTCGTACAGACGGCCTACCATAACCTGCAGGTTGCCCTTGAACAGACCGGTTCCGAGAGCGATGAGGATGAGCGAAGCGCCCATTGCAGCGATGGCAACGGTGTCCTTGCCAAGAGGCAGCGAGAGCACGAGATAGCCGATGAACATGATGAAGATACCGGTGGTAACCATACGTCCAAAGCCAAACTTGTCGGCTGCGATACCGCCGATGATGGGGAGGAAGTAAACCATCATCAGGAAGGTTGAATAGATAGTACTTGCCAATCCGGTTTGGAAACCGAAGTTAGCCTGCAAATAGAGTAAGAACACAGCAAGCATGGTGTAATAGCCGAAGCGCTCACCAGTGTTTGCCAAGGCTAATGCCCACAGACCTTTTGGTTGATTTTCAAACATAAATAATTGAGTTTTTATTGATTAAGTTATTATTTCATAGCATTGGTTTCACAATTTACAAATTTAAGAAGAATAATTCTATCAACCAAATGTATGTAACATTTTCGTAACAAAATATGGCAATTATTCAGTTGTGGAGGCTTTCATGGGGCTATATGGAAGGCTTTCGGACGATATGTAGCCGTCGTTGTGCGTCGGGCGGCGAACGGAATCCGATCGGACGGCGGACGGAATCCGATTGGGCGGCGAACGGAATCTGATCGGACGGCGGACGGAATCCGATCGGGCGGCGGACGGAATCTGATCGGACGGCGAACGGAATCTGATCGGACGGCGGACGCGAACGGTGAGAAAAGTTGAAGAATCATAACAAATAGGGATTGCACAAACAAGACTTTCTTCTTAACTTTGCAGACTAAAACATTGGAACACTTGCTTAGGGGGTGCAGTTGTCTCAACTGCACTAACAATGTAGAATGCACAATTATATTAATTGGTGCAGTTGAGACAACTGCACCCCCTAACTGCACCCCCTAACTGCACCCCCTGCACATCACATTATAAAGACAAAACAATATGAACAAACGAAAACTCATACAACACCACAAATGGCTGGGACTTGTGCTCAGCTTCTTCCTGCTGATGTTCTGCGTCTCGGGCATCCTGCTCAACCACCGCCAGCTTATCAGCGACATCAACGTGCCGCGCACGCTGCTGCCCCAGCGCTACGAGTACAGCCAATGGAACGGCGGACTGCTGCGCGGCACGCTGCCTGTCGACTCACACATATTAATATATGGTGCGTCGGGCGTGTTCCTCACCGATTCGACCGCTGCGCACATAGCCGACTTCAACGAAGGACTGCCAACGGGTGCCGACTACCGTCAGATACGCAACGTGGTGAGCGTCGGCAACTCGACAAAACAGCTCTTTGCCGTATCGCAGTTGGCGCTCTACCGTTTCGGAGCGCACGGCAAGTGGCACACCGAAGCGCTGCCCTTAGCCGACTCCGACGAACTGCTTACTGACATCGCTGCCCACGGCGACACGCTCGTAGTGCTGAGCCGTTCGCATGCCTACATCGCCGTGGCGCCCTACACGCAGTTTCGCCGCATCGACCTGCCTGCGCCGCCCGACTATAAAGACCGCACTACGGCGTTCCGCACGGTGTGGCTGCTGCACAGCGGCGAACTGTTCGGCACCGTTGGTCGGCTCGTCGTCGATGCTGTTGCCGTGGTGCTCATCGTGCTTATCGTTACGGGCTTCGCCTTCTTCTGTCTGCGCAAGACGAAACGCCGCTGGCAGAGCAAGGGCAGCACAATGAAGCACACGCTGCGCTGGCATAACCTCGTGGGGCGCAAGACTATTGTCGCCACAATATTAATATGTGCTACGGGCTGGTGTCTGCGCCCGCCGGTGATGGTGGCGCTCGCCCTGACGAAGGTGCCGACGCTGCCGTTCACAACGCTGAAAAGTAACAACCCGTGGCACGACAAACTGCGCCTCGTGCGCTACGACAGTAGGGTAGGCGACTGGCTGCTGTCCGCCTCCGAGGGATATTTCTCGTTGGGCAGCGACATCAGTAAGCCGCGTCCGACGCGCATCATGGACGCTCCGCCGCAGAATGTGATGGGGCTGAACGTGTGGCAGCAGCGCGAGGACGGCACGTGGCTCTGCGGTTCGTTCGGCGGAATGTGCGTCTGGAACCGCCGCACGGGTATGGCTACCGACTATTTCACGGGCAGACCGGTGCCGAAGAAACCGGGTCCGCCGCTCGGCAAGAAGGCGATAAGCGGCTACAGCGCCGACTTCCGTGTCAACGCCGCCGAGCAGAAAGGTACGAATGGTACGGATACAAAAAAATCAGTCACAGAGGTTGTGACTGATTACTATGATGGAACCACGAAGATTGTGCAGCCCGAAAGTCTGCGCCGCCTGCCCATGTCGCTGTGGAACGTGGCGCTCGAAGTGCACACCTGCAGAATATACATGCACAACACCGCAACATACATCTTCATATTCTTCTTCGGAATAGCGGTTGTGTGGTGTTTGTGGACCGGATTGAAGTTAAAGAAGTAACTTCAGGGGGTGCACTTGTCTCAAGTGCACCAACGTTTTATCGGTGCATTCTATTTGGTTGGTGCACTTGAGACAAGTGCACCCCCTGAAGAATGCTTTGAGACAAGTGCACCCCCTGAAGAATGTCTTGAGACAAGTGCTACCTCTAACGTATATCAAACAGCCATGCGAGCTTCACCACGATGTTCGAGTGGTTAGAACGTGCGAAGTAGTCGCGCTTCGAGTCGCCGTAGATGTTGCCCAAGCCGTAGTAGTAGCGACCCTCGAGTAGCAGACTGCCCGCATGCGGTATGCGCCACTCAACGCCCAAGCCCGCCGCTATGCCGTAGTCGAACTTGTTCTCTACAGCCATTGTGTCCTGCGCGCAAGTCTGGTTGGCGCGGTCTGTGGTGTTACGGTTGGCGATGGTGAAGTTGGTCTTTGTCGACTCGTTTATCATATAGCCGAACTGCGGACCAGCCTGGAAGAAGAACTGCAAACCCTTGCGTTCCTTTCCCCACGCCAGGTGAGCGAACACCGGCAACTGTATGTAGTTGATGTCGCGCTGATACGCCTCAGCCACGCCCGTAGTAGGATTAATCACGGGCTTGTCGTTGACGTCGAGAATGCTCTCCTTCCAACCGATGCGCGCATAGTTCAGCTCGGCATACACAGAGCAGTAGGTCTTGAAGTATTTCTCGCAGGTGTACTTGAACGAGAGTCCGGCGGTGAAGCCCGGGTGCTGCGTCTGCGTCACCTTCGGCACGAAGCTCACGCTGCTCATCACGAAGCCGCCGTTGAAGCCGAGCGCAAGGTCGTTGCGGTAGTCGCCCACCTGCGCCTTTGCGCACACGGCTGCCGTCAGCAGCAGAGCGAGGAGTGCTTTTCTTATTGTCTTTATCATTTGTTCTTTTTCTCTTTAAGCCTTTCTAAGCCATTCTGTTTCTAAGCCTCTTTAAGCCTGTCTAAGCCTCTCTAAGCCTTTCTGTTTCTAAGCCTTTCTAAGTCTTTCTATTTCTAAGCCTCTTTAAGCCTTTCTAAGCTGAAGAAGAGCAGCCAAGCCCTCCCCGACGGGGAGGGTTGGGAGGGGCTTTAATACGTAATTGTTTCTATCGTGCGTGTCGGCTTGTAGTGGAGCAGCACGAAGCAGTTGTTCTGCATGCCGCCGTTCGTCACGCGCTTGAACTTCAGCGGAGTCTGCAGCGGCTTGTACGTGTTCTGCTGCGGAGTGCCGTTAAACTGCTTGCCGTACTTGTTTATGCCGCGGATGAAGAACTGCGCCTGGTCGTAGCCCGTGAGGGCGAAGCGCGGCAGAGCCAAACGCATATCCGACTTGAACCACTGGCGATAGTGGCGCTCCAGACTTGCTGTAGCCGACGCCGACTCGTTGTAGACGTATGCCGTCGGGATGTATGCCTCGTACTTGAAATAGTAGTCCTGGTATACGCGCTTGTACATCAGCCATTCGTTGTAGCCGTACATCGCAATCTGTATGTTCGGGTAAGAAGCACGCAGCGTGTTCAGCTTCGCAAGCGTAGAGTTAAGCTGCGGCGAACGACCCGTGTTCAGAATCACCACGTTGCGCTTCTTTGCGCTGAACGCCTTGGCGAACATCGGCTCCGACGACTTCAGGTTGGTTATGTTGTACGCAATGCCTTCAGCCTCAAGACGGCGGCGCAGGGCGGCTGTGAACACACCCTTGTCGCTTGTCGTGTCGTTGCAGTCGACAAACACCGGATGCGCATCCTTGAAGCGGTCCATGAACGCGTTCACAGACAGTTCGGCAGTGAGCACACGACTCTGATAAACCTGGAAGATATGGTCGTTGGTCTCCACGTCTCCACCGTTGATAGAGAACGGGATGACGAGACGTATGCCGTTCTTGCGGCAGAAGTCGCCTATCGGTTTCACCTGCTTGGTGTAGAGCGGACCGAAGATAAGGTCGCAGTTCTTGGCGTTGGCGTCGGCAAGCACCTGCGCCACGCTGGCATCCTTATGCAGGTTCCAAGCGAAGACGTTGGTGTTGATGCCCTGACTGCGCAGACTGTCGCACGCCATGAGCACGCCACGGTAGTATTCTATCATGCGCTGTCCGTCGCCGTCCACGTTGTGCAGCGGCAGCATCACGCCCACGTTCACCGTGTTAGCCGCACGCTGCTGTGTTGCAGAAGACTTCGGCGCCGCAGTTGCAGCAGTGGTCTGCACCTGCTTCGGGAACGGAATGAGCAACTGCTCGCCCTTCTTCAGCACATAGTCGTTCTTCTGCATGTCGGGGTTTGCCTGCATCAGCTCGTCGATGGTGATGCCGAACTTCTGGGCGATGCCATATATCGTGTCTTTCTTCTTTACCTTATACAAGTCCTGCCACTTCGGCGTCTGCGCCACCACCGACGATGCCAGCAGCATGGCGCAAAACAAGAAAAGAATTCTAATGCTACGTCTCATTTCTATCATTCTATTAAAATTAACATTGCAAAAGTACACAAAATATATTGTTTGCAAAAATCTTTGTTCATAAATAACGTTATAAATAGGTAGCAGCGTTTTGCTGTGTGCGAGATAATAACTAACTTTGCATTACAAGTAAACGAGTAGACAAGTAAACAAGACGATAAGTAAACGAGTAGACAATGAGATACATCAGAACACTTTTATTGTTGGTTCTCTGCACCACGCTGCAGGCTTACGCCGACGAGGTGCCGACAATCGACCCGCAAGCTACGTTCACAACCGACGAAGGCGAAGAGACCGGCACGAGCTATTCCGGATCGGCACCGCTCACCGTGGTGTTTCACGCCAATGCCGAAAACGTAGGTATGTACACGCCCCACTACGAGTGGCGTTTCACCAAGGAGGGCGCGACGCAGCCCTATCTTGTGCGCTACGAGGAAGAGACCGAGTACACCTTCACCGAGGCAGGTTCGCACCGCATCGTGCTCTACGCCACCTTCATCAACGGCACCGACACCGTAGCCTACACCAAGGACTACTGGCAGGACGCGCAGCCGATAACCATACAGATATCGGAGAGCAAGCTCGAGATGCCCAACGCCTTCTCGCCGAACGGCGACGGCATCAACGACATCTACCGCGCCAAGAACAACTACCAGAGCATCGTGGAGTTTGACGCCTACATCTTCAACCGATGGGGACAGAAGATATACGAATGGCACGACCCTGCGGGCGGATGGGACGGCAAGTTCAACGGCAAGGATGTGAAGCAGGGTGTCTACTTCGTGCTCGTGAAGGCGAAGGGAGCCGACGGAAGAAAGTATAACATCAAGAAGGATGTGAACCTGCTGCGTGGCTATACCGAAAGCAATGGGGTGAATTCTACGGAATAGAGTTATGGGAGAAAAGATAAACGTTTGGGGCGCACGCGTCCACAACCTGAAGAACATTGACGTGGAGATACCACGCGACTCGCTCACGGTAATCACCGGACTGAGCGGATCGGGCAAGTCGTCGCTTGCCTTCGACACGATATACGCCGAAGGTCAGCGCCGATACATCGACACGTTCTCGGCATACGCACGCAACTTCCTTGGCGGAATGGAGCGCCCCGATGTCGACAACATAACCGGTCTGAGTCCGGTTATATCCATCGAACAGAAGACAACAAACAAGAACCCACGCTCTACCGTGGGCACAACGACCGAGATATACGACTATCTGCGTCTGCTCTATGCTCGCGCCGGAACCGCTTACAGCTACGTTACGGGCGAGAAGATGGTGAAGTATACCGAGGAGCGCATCATCGAGATGATCAACTCCGACTATGCCGGCAAGCGCATATACATACTCGCGGCACTCGTAAGGCAGCGCAAGGGTCACTACCGCGAACTCTTCGAGACGCTTCGTCGCAAGGGCTATCTCTACGTGCGCATCGACGGCGAGATTACGGAGATAAGAAGCGGCATGAAGACCGACCGCTACAAGAACCATAACATTGAGGTGGTGATAGACAAGATGCAGATGCGCGACGGATTCGACGACCGCCTGCGCAAGACTGTCGCTACGGCAATGCGCGAGGGCGACGGACAGATTATGATTCTCGACAAGGACACGGGCGTGGCAAAGAACTTCTCCAAGCGACTGATGTGCCCTACGTCGGGCATCTCTTACCGCGACCCTGCACCCAATATGTTCTCGTTCAACTCGCCCGAAGGCGCCTGCAGCAAGTGCAAGGGCTTGGGCTATGTCAACGAGATTGACATGAAGAAGGTCATACCCGACGACTCGCTGTCTATATACGAGGGCGCCATTGTGCCGCTGGGCAAGTATAAGAACCAGATGATATTCTGGCAGATTGGTGCCATTCTCGAAGCGGCTGAATGTACGCTGAAGACGCCGGTGAGCGAGATACCTGAGGACACGCTCAACGAGGTGTTGTACGGTTCGCTCGAAACGATACGCATCAGCAAGGACGTGGTGCGCACATCGAGCGACTACTTCTGCACGTTCGACGGCGTCATAAAGTATCTGCGCACCGTCATGGAGAACGACGACTCGCAGGCTGGACAGAAATGGGCTGACCAGTTCCTCGCTATGGCTGAGTGTCCTGAGTGTCACGGCGCACGCCTTAACCGCGAAGCGCTGTCGTATCGCATCTGGGACAAGAACATTGCGGAGCTGTCTGCGATGGACATTCAGCAGCTCAAGCAGTGGATAGACGAGGCAGAAGCCCACCTCGACTCTCGTCAGAAGACTATCGCTACGGAGATATTGAAGGAGATAAAGACACGTATCAACTTCCTGCTCGACGTAGGTCTCGACTATCTGTCGCTATCGCGCCAGTCGGCAACGCTGTCCGGCGGCGAGAGCCAGCGCATTCGCCTTGCCACTCAGATCGGTTCGCAGCTCGTCAACGTGCTCTACATCCTCGACGAGCCGAGCATCGGTCTGCATCAGCGCGACAACGACCGTCTTATCCACTCGCTGAAGGAGCTGCGCGACATGGGCAACACCGTGGTTGTGGTAGAACACGACCGCGACATGATGCTCAATGCCGATTATATCGTTGACATCGGTCCGAAGGCGGGCATTCGTGGTGGCGAGGTGGTGTTTCAGGGAACGCCCGCTCAGATGCTGAAGGAGCACACCATCACCGCCGACTACCTTAACGGAGTGCGTAAGATAGAGATACCTGCCAAGCGACGCGAGGGCAACGGCAAAAGCATCGTGATACGCGGTGCGAAGGGCAACAACCTGAAGAATGTAGACGTAGAGTTTCCGTTGGGCAAGCTCATCGTGGTGACGGGCGTGAGCGGATCGGGCAAGTCGACGCTTATCAATGAGACGTTGCAGCCTATTCTCTCACAGCACTTCTACCGCTCGCTGAAGAAGCCGATGCCCTACGACAGTATCGAGGGCATAGATAATATAGACAAGGTGGTGAATGTAGACCAGTCGCCGATTGGTCGCACGCCGCGTTCCAATCCGGCTACATATACCGGCGTGTTCAACGACATACGCGCCATGTTCGTGAACCTTCCCGAGGCGAAGATACGCGGCTACAAGCCGGGACGCTTCTCGTTCAACGTGAAGGGCGGACGCTGCGAGACATGCAAGGGCGGCGGCTATCGCACTATCGAGATGAACTTCCTGCCGGATGTGCTCGTGCCGTGCGAGGAGTGTCACGGCAAGCGCTACAATCGTGAGACGCTTGAGGTGCGCTACAAGGGAAAGAGCATCGCCGACGTACTCGATATGACGTTCAATCAGGCTGTAGAGTTCTTCGAGAATGTGCCTAACATTCTGCAGAAATTAAAAACCGTGAAGGAGGTGGGCTTGGGTTACATCAAGCTGGGTCAGCCTTCGACGACACTCTCGGGCGGCGAGTGTCAGCGTGTGAAGCTGTCTACCGAACTCAGCAAGCGCGACACCGGCAAGACGCTCTATATTCTCGACGAACCGACAACGGGTCTGCACTTCGAGGACATAAAGATTCTGATGGAGGTGATAGAGAAACTGGTAGACCGTGGCAACACGGTGATTATCATCGAGCATAACCTCGACGTGATAAAGCTCGCCGACTACATCATCGACATGGGACCTGAAGGTGGACGCGGTGGCGGACGCTTGCTCGCAAAGGGAACGCCGGAGGAAGTAGCTGAATGCAAAGATAGCTACACGGCGAAGTTCTTAAAGCAAGAGTTAGAATGTAAATAATTAGAAGTTTATGAAAATAGAACTCAGTAATCTTGAGAAACACTTCGGCACGAACACTGCCGTGGACATTAAAAGTTTCACCATCAACAACGGTGATATTCTTGGTCTTGTGGGCAACAACGGTGCCGGCAAGACTACGCTCTTTCGCCTCATGCTCGACCTTCTGAAGGCGGACGAGGGTGTTGTTACTATGCATCCGTCTGCGGATAACGTTGAACTTGTTCCAAGCAGCCTCAAGCTCTCCCCCGACGGGGGAGTTGGAGGGGGCTCTCCAATCAATCCTGCGCTGAGCGAGGACTGGAAAGCGTATACCGGTGCGTACATCGACGATGGTTTCCTCATCGACTTCCTCACGGCGGAGGAGTATTTCGACTTCATCGGTCGTGTGTCGGGCATGACGAAGGAGCAGATTGCGGAACGCCTTGTCTACTTCGAGCCGTTGATGGGCGGCGAGATACTCAACCAGAAGAAGTACATACGCGACTTCTCTGCGGGCAATCGTCATAAGGTGGGCATCATCGCGGCGCTTCTCAACCGTCCCGAACTGGTTATTCTCGACGAACCGTTCAACTTCCTCGACCCGCGCAGCCAGAACATGCTGAAGAAGATTCTTGTTGAATACAACAAGGAGACGGGTGCCACGGTTATTGTGTCGAGCCACAACCTGCAGCACACCACGGAGATATCTACACGCATCGCGCTGCTTGAGCACGGCGTGATAATAAAAGACCTCGACAACCACGATGCAGAGGCTGTTGTCGAGTTGCAGGATTATTTTAAGGTTTAGACCTTAGGAGTCTAATATATAAACCAGTACGTGAAAAAATCTGCCATATCTTCCAGGAATGGTGTAATGGGTTGGTGGTGAGAGCAATAAAGGCTGGAAGATAACTCTAAAAAGTGGGTTATCTTCCAGCCATCTTCCATTATAATTGGTGTATCTTCCAGCGCCAGTAATAATGCCACAGTCTGAATACCGGCTCGCTCAGCGCCTCCGACGGATAGTATCTTAGCAGTCGCAGGTCGCGGTGGAGTCGCAGCAGATTATGTCCAAGAGCGCCATGCTTGAAGCCGTTGCCGTCGTAGGTGTCGCGGCCCCAGGCATGGCGTTCGTTGTGATGTCCGAAGTTGCCGCCGCATAGGATGTCGTTGAGCAGCATCTCTCCGCGTTTCTTGTCCATCGGCGCAATCATCTTCTCCTCTGGCAAGCCCAGCACCTCGTGCAGCACGTACATCATTGCGCCGGCGAAGTGCCATAAGCCGAGACGAGTCAGAGAGTTTTGAGTTTTGAGTTTTGAATTTTGAATTGTCGGCTTTGCCGATTTTGAATTATTCAATTTTGAGTTTTGAGTTTCCAATTCACAATTCTTCAACTCCTCATCGCGTAAGCGACAATTCAAAACTCCTAATTCAAAATTCAAAATTACATAGTAATAGTCCACCACTTGTCTCAGTCCCACACCCTCGTAGAAGTAATGGTGATAGAGATGGTAGAGTTGGTAGACAGCGTTGAAGTCGGCAGTAGGCGCAGCCACCTCGCCCGCCTCGTCGGGCAGTGCTATCATATTGCGGCACTGTGCGTCGATGCTCTCGCGGAACCACTGCTGCAAGCGGCGGTTGTACGTGAAGTTAGCCATGAAGCCCGGCGTATAGTGCAGCTCCACCGATATGTCGTTCGTCGTGAGCGCAATGTGGTTGTAGCTCTCCTCGTCAATCCGTCCGTTCTCCTTAGCCAGCGTTTGCGCCAGTTGTCTTATCTCCTCACGCGATGCGTCCACCCACATGTCCACATCGCCCGGTGTGCGCGCCGCAGGGTTGGCGTACATAGCCGCGTTCGCCTGACCCTTCAGAATGCAGCAGTCGTAGCCCGCCGCCTTCACCTTATTATATATCTCCGCCGTAGCAGCGTTCAACATCATGTTTTGGCGGCTTATATTCTGGCTCATCATGAACCAGTTCATAAGCAGTCCCTGCTTGGGTGCTACCGCCTTCGGCAGTCGCGATATGCCCTCCATGATGATTCCTACCAGCGTTTGTTTCTTGGCGAAGGCGTAGAAGCGTTGCCAGTCGAAACCGTTCAGCGCCGACCCGTCCAGAAACTCCTTTCCATCGTACGTGCCCAGGGCGAATTGTATGAATTTATAATAAATCTTCTCTGTCATTATCTCTTTTAATACACGTTTTGCCGATTGGCAAAGTTAGTCAAAATCTTTCGATTTTCGGTTTGTTTCATCAGAATATTGATTCCTCCGTTTCTGACGTGAACAGTTCCAGAGCCTTCATACCCATGATAGAATTGCCCTTCGCGTTGAGTCTCGGACTCCACACCGCTATCGAGTAGCGCGACGGATAGAGCGCCACGATGCCGCCGCCCACGCCACTCTTGCCAGGCAGCCCCACGAGGAAGGCGAAGTCGCCCGCCTCGTCGTAGAAGCCGCACGTCTGCATGATGGCGTTGATGCGCTTCACTCTTGAAACAGTCAGGTTTACGCCGGCATGCGAGAAAGGTTCGTTGCTGCGAGCGAACGCCATGAACGCATGCGAGAGGTCCTCGCAGCTCATCTCCAGCGAGCAGATAGTGCTGTAGAACTGCAGCACATCGTTCACGTCGTTATGCAGATTGCCGTGATGCTTCAGCAGATAGGCGATGGAAGCGTTCAGATAGCTGCAGCTCAGCTCCGACTGCGCCACCTCCTCCGAGAAATTGATGTCCTCGTTGCCGGCGATGGTGCGCACGAAGCGCAGGAAGAACTCCTTCGGGTTCTCCAGATGCGAGAGAATAACGTCGGCTGTCACCAATGCGCCGGCGTTGATGAACGGGTTGCGCGGCTTGCCATGCTCGTACTCCAGTTGCACAAGCGAGTTGAACGCCGATCCCGACGGCTCCTTTCCGATACGCGTCCACAGATCCTTGCCCAAGATGCTCAGAGCGATGGCAAGCGAGAATACCTTTGCGATGCTCTGTATCGAGAACTTCACGTCCGAAGCCCCGATGCTGTATGTCCTGCCGTCGAGCATGTGCAGGCACAGTCCGAACTGGTCAGGGTCTACATTCGCCAGTGCCGGGATATAGTCAGCCTGCTTGCCCTCTTTAGCGTATATCTCAATCTCTTCTCTTATGTGTTCCAGTAAAGGTTGATAGTCGGTCGTTTTCATTCTTTAGTAGCTTAAAAGTTAACGCTGCGAAAATACATGTTTTCTGATAAACGAGGCGCAGAATTAGTGTTATATAAACTTAAAAAGACTCTCCCGATAGGCTCAGGCTTTTGCCTGCTACCTATCGGGAGAGTCTTTTTATATAAATATGTTTTAGGAGACTTACTCTGCCACCACATTAACGCTCACTGCCGACTGTGGCTTGAAGCGCAGTGTGTAGGTGTAGCTGCCCCATGACGGACACTGATATTGTGACAGACAATCTTCGCCAGTGCAAGAGTTGTTGCCCAAACCGCGCTGCATATAGTCGAAGTGAGCGTAAACCTTGTCGTTGCGTGTCAGATCGTACCAGTGGAGCTTTGAACTCCACATAGTGTCATCTCGGTCACACCACTTAGTCTCGTCGTAGTGAGAAAGCGAGAACGATGCGCGTCCGCCCACCTTTACGCCGAGCTGTACGCCTGCGGTCTTGTTAGTGAGAATCAGCTCACGTAAGTCCTCGTGGTCGCCGAATGTCTGTGGGTGAATCATCTCATCAACCATGTCGTCTACCGTCGTGGTAAAGCGTCCGAGATAAGAACCCGTCTTGCGGTCGCTGTAGTTAGAACGTGGACCGCGGGCATAGAACTCTACGTTCTCGAAGCCTGAAGCGAACTGCATACCTAAGCCGATGCGGGCGAGCGATTGGCTTGGCGAGAATGTCACCTCCATGTCCACTGTGCCGTCTGGATAGAATGTATAGTTGGTGGTGTAGCTGCATCCAGTAGCGGAACCCTTGACGGACATTGTAGCGTTGTTACCGCTCTTTCTAAGTGGGCTTGTTACGCTGATGTTTGACGAATTACTGAACGAAGGTTTGAAGCTGCGGTCGTTGTCGACATCGCGATAGCTGTTGAAGTCAGGACTTGCAGCGATAAGTTTTTTGCCTTCGTATGTCCATGACGTCATCTTGCCATTGCTGAAGCTGATTGAATACTCCTTACCGTTGTTGTCGGTACCAGAAACAGTATTGCCGCTTACGCTCAACGAGCCACCTGCAGAAGTGTAGCTTGGCAGTTCTGGCAGACCGATTGTGGCGTTTGAGAGTGAGAATTGTTCGTCAGCAATGCTGTAGCCTTCCTCTGCCCATGATGTCCAGTCGGCAGCGCCATTTGTTGGTTTCTTTATGCGCAGCTCTATGTTTACGAGATACTCAGCGTTGCCCTCAACCTTAGTTGCTATAGGCAGAGTTACGGTAGCAGAAGAACCTGCGTCGATAGTTGTGAAGCTTTCGAGCTTGCCGTTCTCCACCAAAAATCCGTCCTTCATCACGCGATAGCCGATTTCGAAGTTGTCCTGCGAGATAGGCATAAACGCATACTTGTTCGCGATGTTTACAGACTTTGCAGAAGTGTTGAAGTCGCTGAACTTCACATACTGGTACACCTTCTTTACCTCAGAGAGCTTGCCAGTCCATGTGCGGTCTGGTGTGACGATACCGTTGTTGAGGAAGTTGCCCTGGAAGCCATAGTTTATACCGCTTGTTGAGTTGTAGTCGTAACCAGAAACCCAATAGTTGAAGCCGTTAGCGCTCTTCTTCTCACCGTTAACAAGCTTTGCTGGGTCGTAAACCGACTGGTCTACCCAGTCCCAGATACAACCACCGATGATGCCGTTGCTGTCTTCAATTATATCCCAAAATTCCTTCAGGTTTCCAATAGCCTGACCCATTGCGTGAGCATACTCGCAGATGAAGTAAGGCTTGCCGTTTAGTCCGCTTCTGTTTTCTCGTACTGACGAAACCTTTGGATACATGTTAGAACCGAGGTCGGAGTAATTAGCTCCGCTTCCTGCTCCCTCGTAGTGAACGAGGCGTGAGTCGAGACTTTTGCACGTATTGTATGTTGTAGAGAAGTTGCTACCGCCACCGCACTCGTTGCCCAACGACCAGAAGATAACACTCGGGTGGTTGCGGTCGCGCAGCACCATGCGCTTTGTGCGGTCGTCCATAGCTGTTATCCAGCTGCTGTTATTTGACAAACCCTGGTTGCCGTGGCACTCTACGTTAGCCTCGTCCATTACGTAGAAGCCGAGAGCGTCCATCATGGCGTACATCTTTGGCTGGCGCGGATAGTGCGATGTGCGCACTGTGTTCACGTTAGCCTGCTTCATCATTGTGAGGTCCTTCATCATGGTCTCCATGTCGATAGCACGACCATACTCCGGGTGAGTGTCCTGAGTGTTCACGCCCTTGAAGTAGACACGCTTGCCGTTGATGTAGATGAGGTTGCCGCTCTTTGTGATTTTGCGGAAACCGTACTTTGTAGAGAACGCCATCTCCTCTGCTCCGTTCTCGTTCTTTTGACTTACAACGACGGTGTAGAGATACGGATCTTCTGCGCTCCACGGGTGCAGACTGCTGAGGCTGTTGAGTGTAACGGTCTTTTCTGTTGTTGATGTTCCGCTGTAAGTCTCTTTTCCGGTAGCAATCTGCTTGCCGTCACGGTCGAGCAGCGTTACCTGCAGAGTCTTTGTTGCCGAAGTGTTGTTGCGGTTGTCTACAGTCAGCTTTACAGACATGCTGCCGCTTGTTGCATTGTCGTTGAGCTCAGATGTGATATAGTGGTCAGACACGAACACCTTCGGAGTAGCCACGAGATATACGTCGCGGTGGATGCCAGAGAGGTGCCACATATCCTGACCTTCGAGATACGAACCGTCGCACCAGCGATATACACGTACCGAGAGCTGGTTGTCGCCAGTAGTTACGAAGCCGGTGATGTCGAACTCGGCGTCGGTATTAGAGTCTTGCGAGTAGCCTACGTACTTGCCGTTCACCCATACCACGGCTGCGCTGTATACGCCGTCGAAGTGTACAAACACACGCTTGTCCTTCCATGTCTCAGGAATAGTGATGGTGTGGCGATAGAAGCCTGTTGCGTTGTCGTCAGTTACACCATACTGTGTCATGCCTGCGTTGGCGTTTGGTGGATTGTTTTTGAACGGATAACCTACGTTGGTATATACCGGTTTGCCGTAGTTAGCCATTTCCCAAGAGAGCGGCACGCGGATGGTGCCCCAACCGCTGTCGTCATAGTCCTTTGCTTGGAATTCGCTTTCACCAGGAGATGCTGAATTCCAAGATGATGTACCAGGAACATACTTGAACTTCCAAGTTCCGTTGAGGTTGATATATTCAGCCTTTGTTTCGTCGGGCTGCTGCCACGGCTCTGCGTAGTGCTTAGTGTCCGCCTTCATCTGCTCTACAGAAGCGTAAGGGATGAATGTAGCGTGTGCATCCTCCTTATAGTCGCTCACCTTGCTCTGGTTGCTTATCCAGCTAACGCTGAACGAACCATGGTTAGGAGAGGTAGTGTTGCCACCAGTGCCGCCACCTGAAGTGGTGCCGCCACCTGAAGTGGTGCCACCGCCAGAAGTGGCGTCGGATTTGACGAAGCCAAAGGCTGTAGCTTCCGTTTTAGAAGTTGTCTTAGTAAGACCCGTGCCAGCGCTGTTTACTGCCAAGTAATAAACTTTGTATTCAGCATATATCAAATAATCTTTTATTTTTACATTACAAGATAGATAATATGTGTTGTTGCCAGCACTTTCCAATTTCCATTCTTGGTTGGCGTTAGACTCTTTTCCATTATTATAATTGTATTCACTATCCCAGATAAGCGGAGCTGTACTATTAGCTCCCGCCATGTCTATAGCAAAGATAGATCCGAGGCTCTTGAAGTGGTATGGATAGTCAGAGCTCTTGCTGTTTAATACATTCCATGTCTGAGTAGTGGTTCCTTTGACAAGTGTACTAACATTTATGCTTGCGTTTTGTGTTTGGCTTTCAACGCTCAGACACTTTGTAGCATCACTTCCAAGGCAAATGTAGTAGTTGCTACCAATGGTAGGAGTAACGAACTTTGTTTCTGTTACGGTGCCGCCACCCGTGGTTTCTTCCGTCACAAGACTTACAGACTTGTATGTAGCCCATGAGCGTGTGTTGCCTTGTTTGCTACCATAGTAGAACGATGACAAGTTAAGAAGATTGCTGATATTTGATGCATCGCAAATCTTTTTGCTGTTAAGATACAGACCATTCGAGTTCAGCTCGATAGTAGTTTCGCCCGAGATGCCGGTGTAGTCTTCACGGTGACTTAATAATCCAGATCCGTCACTTTTTATACCACCGTTGAAGCAGTTCACCTGCAGAGTCTTGCTGCTCTTAGTGTAGAAGATGTGGATTACGTAGATGCCAGAGCCTCCCCATCCATTTGCATCCTGCAAATCATTGCCGATAGAGAGCACGTTCTCGTTTGTTGTGTTGCTTTGGCAAGAGCTGAGGTCGAGCACAGCCTTGAAGGTCTGCTTTTGGAAGTCAATAGTATTCACATAATATTGGAACGACTCGCCGTTAGGCGTATAATCGCTCAGAAGGCTTGTCTCCGCTGCGAACGCCTGTGTCGCAGCGAGTACGAGCAGCGTTATTATCGCAGCAAAATGATGTTTTATATATGTCTTCATAGGGTCGTATATTTTTATTTAACTATGAGTTTAATGCCGTTCATGATATATACGCCCGGAGCCAGACCTACAGCAGTAGAGTTGCGGCGCACGAGCTGACCGTTGACGTTGTATATGTTTCCAACCTTAGGAGCCTCAGGCTTTACGAAAGTGCCGTCGATGCCCGTTGTGTTGTCGTCGATGCCCCAAGTGAGCTGAGGGTCAGAACCGCTCAAGTCCTGGAAGTAGCAACGGAAACCATCAGCTGGCATAGCACCTGGCAGGTGATAAAGTTTGTTTTCATCACCAAACACATAGCATCTTGCAGGAAGCTTTGACGGAGAATAGAAACCAGTAAGTTTAATTGGCTCTATTGTTACCGAATGAACTTTTCCACTACGATCCCATGTAGCAGTTTCGATATTGGTGAAAGTGTATGTGTTGTCATTGCTCACATGTCCAGGCTGTATGAAGTATGGTGTGCCAGCCTTGATGTCTGCACGCTCAGTAAGATTCAAGTTGTTACCTGTGGTGCTTGTAAATTCCAAGACTTTTGTATCTGCACCCCATGCAGCAACAACCTGATCGGCAGATACGTTGAATGGCAGACAGATAGAATTCCATTCTTTAGCATAAAGTTCACGCTTCAGCTCTACATCAACATATTCGCCAGTGAATTTAGGCAAATCGTATTCTTTTGTTTCGTCAAGATACACTACCTGCTGCTTAGAAACCTTCCACTGTGCAGACTTAAAAGTCGCAGCTGGCTCTTCGTACGAAGTGGCGATTGTGCCATCAAGTGTGTAGACAAAGGCTGTAGCGTAGGCGTCGCTATCCTGATAGCCCAATGTGTAAGTGCCGTCGGCAGACGACTTCAATATCCACTTGATGTCTGTGCCGTTAAAGTTTTTGCGACCGGCGTCTTTTGATGGAGTCTCTGTAGCGTCGGTTACCTCCATCGCAACCCGTCTGTTTGAAAGCACCGGCTTGCCATCTTTGCCCACCGAGAGGTATTGTCCCTGCGAGTTGAAGATATACACGGAAGTCAGCGCCAATGTATATAATAAATTCATATTAATAAAGTTTTTAAAGAAAAGAACGCAAAAAAAGAAAAAAAATAGCAAAATAGAGCATTTGTTTTGAGT
>NZ_JAHQUY010000195.1 GCF_019052365.1 Leyella stercorea | reverse complement strand
CCGTGACCACTATACTAACAAATAAAACAGCATAAGCTATGGCAAGAACAAAAGAAACGAAAATGTCTCCTGAACAGCAGGAGAAAATGACACAGGAGGTGGTGGCTTCGCTTCAATCATCCACTTATGGTAAAGACTATGCCCAAGAACATAGCTCTTTCTTTGAAGAGGTGGAGAACTCCGATTTAGAAGTTGTGACAGAGAATGTGGCTGCAACAACCTCCTGTATGGAGGACGAGCTAACGAACGAAGCTCTATCGCCATCGAATCCGCAGAAGCGCATCAGCGGCAAGCAGCGCAAGGCGACACTGGAGGAGTATCAGCAGACATTCCTCCAAGTTCCAAGGATTGACGACCGCAAGCCAGTCTTTGTCAGTTCCGATGTGCGAGACCGTCTTGATCGTGTCGTCCGCATCCTCGGAGGGAGACGCATGAGCGTAT
>NZ_JAHQUY010000194.1 GCF_019052365.1 Leyella stercorea | reverse complement strand
ATCTCTTTTCTCAGCAAGCCGTTGATTTCTTCCTGGTTCTCTTCAAGATGTCTCTCAAGAATAAGGTCGATGTAACCACCGACTGTCAACTCATGCTTTGCGAGTACACTGACAATCCTCGAAATTCTCTTGTGTATCTCACGACTGATATAAACGCATTGACGAGTCTTTATCTCGTTTCGCTTGAAGAATGCCGAATCGTAACTTTCCGAAGAAGCCTTGGGAGGCTTGCGTGAAATTGGCGACTTATCGGTCTGCGAGCATTGGGACTTCCAGCCAACCTCTTCTTTCTCTTCGGTATCTTTCACTTGGGATTGGGAAGCTCCGTCAAGAATGGATGCCGTTGTCGTGCCAATCTTGCTCTTGCCAATAGAGGCAATGAGCAGATTTTCATCTATTGCGTCAGTGTTGATTTTTCTGCTTACCATAGGCTCATGTCTTTATGATTTCACAAATCTCGTC
>NZ_JAHQUY010000033.1 GCF_019052365.1 Leyella stercorea | reverse complement strand
ATGTGCAACTTTTTACTCATATTTATCAACTTAAATTAATTCCGCCAACGGGTTATATCTGTGTTTATAGCCATTCAATTGGTGTTTGTTCTTGTAGCATCAATTTGTAGGAATAGAATGATAAAAAACAAGCAAAAACAAAAAGACGTATAATGTGGCGTCTCTTTAGAATCGGTGGCGTCTCTTTAGAATCACCATTCCTACGCCTGCTACCGCACCGACTGTCGCTCCGATTGAGTTGGCTGCGAAGTCGAGCCAGTCGCCGCTGCGGCGTCCGCCAGTGCAGTATTCCTGCAGAATCTCGATGATGCCGCTCATCAGTATGGGCGCAATCCAGGCGAGGCAGAACAGCTTTGTCCAGCTCAGCATTGGCTTGTCTGAGGGCGATGCGATGTGCATTACGGGTTGACGCTTCGTGTTGTGAAGGCGCAGATATTCGAGCCATATAGTGGCGCAAGTGCCGCCGTACATGGCTATGTGTACCCATTTGTCTATCAAAGTGACGTTGTCGAGCGGCGTACTCGGTATCGTTGCGAAACACAGAATCCATATCATAAGGATATAGAAGCACGATACCGGGTACGCCTTGAGTAGATGTCTGATGTATGTCATTGTATAAGAAATTCTTTTAATTGTTGTGTAAGAACTTCTTATTAAACGCATAAACCTTACTTTTATTGTTAAGGCATTCCCGCTTTTATTGTTAAGGCAACGGCTTTAACGCACGAGAATCTTCTTGCCGTTCACGATGTATATGCCTGCAGCGAGTCCGTCGACAGCCTCGGCTGCCGACACGGCGCTCTTGAAGCGGCGCACCGTTCTGCCGTCGGTCGCCACTACGGTTGTGGTGGCTGGGGCGGCGTTGGCTGCGATGTCTATGATGGCGGTGGGCTGGTCGGCTGTCACGTTCTTCAGGAGATAGTGGCCCTGAGAGTCCTTTTGGTTCAGTATCTCGAAGTAGGCGTTCGCCTTAATGCCCGTTACATCGGCGGTCTGCACCGAGCTCGACTTGGCGAACACGAAGTTGACGTAGTCGGTCGGTGTGTTTATCTTGAACTGCTTGCTGTACCATTTCTTTCCGTTCTTCTCCGTCGGTGTCGTCACGTTGTCGCCCGGCCATTTTTTGTTAGCCGGTGCGTGTGTGTCGTCGCCGCCCCACGTCCAGAAGTAGCAGTTGGTCCAGCCTACGTTGTCGGTGTTGACATACACGGCGATGTTGTAAGCCTCGAACTTATGCACGCTGTATGTGCGTGTCACGATAGCGCCCACCTTGCCGTTCACGAGCAGCGCAGCCTTCAGCGTGCACTTGCCGTCGGGCAGCGCAATCTTGGCGCCGTTTGTCACCTTTGCGCTCGACGCCGTAGGAGCGGTGCCGTCAGTTGTGTAGACAATCTGTGCGTCTTTGGCTGTAGAGATAGCGCGCAGCGTGACGGTAGGGCCGTTGTAGTATTCGCCCGACGGCAGCGACGGGAACACCGTCTCGGCAGAAGTAGGCAGGAAGTAGCGCCAGTGGTAGCCCTCGGCAGCCAGCGCCCATCCGTCGTCGGTGGGTGTGTATGCGTTCGCCGTGGTGCCCACCGCCGCACGCAGCTTCATGTTCTTGCCCGTTGTGGTTACGACGTAGCGCTTCGCAGAGTTCTCCGTGCACGACCATCGGCTCTCGTTGTGTATTCCGGCTATGTAGCGCACAAGAATCATGTTCTTGATGTCCTGCTTGCAGTCGGTCCAGTGCTTGTAGAACACGCATGGCGTGCCCGGCATGGCGAGCATGTAAGCGTTTGCCGCCAGCGTGTCCTTGCGTATCGGGTCCTGGTCGGCGTCGCTGCGCTTCTCGGTGTCGTGGTTCTCGAGGAACGTCACGGCGTAGCGCTTGTACACCACGTCGGTAGCCAGTCCGCCGTTCGCCAGCTTCGACCAGTTGCCGTTGTTAGCCGCGTCGCGCATCGAGTAGCGTATGGGGAAGTCGAACGCCGCCGACATTATCTTGTCGTCCACCTTCGTAGCGTTCAGCCAGTTGATTACATTCGTCTTGTTGCCGTCGAAGTATTCGCCGACGGAGTAGGTGGGGTTCGCCGCCTTGTTGTACAAGCCCGTGAACCTTCCGGCGTATCCCTTCGTCATATCGTAGCGCACGCCGGCATATCCTAAGTCGTTGAGCAGCAGGTCGAGATACGCCTTCACGCAGTTCTGCACGTTGGCAGAGTTGTGGTCGAGGTCGCGCATACCGTCCCAGTCCTCGCCCGTATCGTAGTTGGCGCTGAGGCTCACGCCCTGCTTCTTCGCCTCCTCCGCAGCCTTGCCTTTGTCGTCGCCAGCGCAAACGTCTGCAGCCGTCATCTTGTACGTCTTGCCCTTGTACGTCTCCTCGGGAAAGTCGAACCAGTTCTTCACGGTTCCGCGGTGGTTGATTACGACGTCGGCGATGGTGCCGATGCCCTTCTTCTTGAACGTGCCGATCATCGAGCGCAGCTCCTGCTCCGTGCCGAACGACGAGTTGTAGTTGGAGAACCAGTAGAGGTCGTTATAGCCCATCGACTTGCCGCCGCAGTAAGCGCTCTGCGGCACCCAGATAAGTTTGAAGTAAGGCGCCATGTCGTCAGCCTCGCTCTCAAGCTTTGTCCACTGCGATGCGTCGTAGCTGTTCCAGTAGAAGCCCTGAAGCATTACGCCCTCGTATTCAGAAGGCCAGCCTTGCGCCGACGCGTTAAGCGGCGAAAGGCACAAGCCGCATGCTATTGCGGCTGCCGATTTTAGGAATCTGTTCATTTTAGGTATCGAATTGATTGTTATTGTTTGAGGTTATCTGATGTTTGCCGAAACAATATAATTGTGTAGAAGGGCAAACAGTAGGAGAAATATGTGCAAAACCCGATTGAGGCGGGCAGCCCGTCTGGGAGATGCTGGTAGATACTGGTAGATGGCTGGTAGATAAAAACGCTATCTACCAGCCTTCAACCCGTTATCCAACAAGACGTTACAAGCCTGCTGGAAGATATGGGAGATTTTTTTAGTTACATACTAAGTACAAGTACACCTCTCGGCTGCAGCTTCACGTCCTTAGAGAGGTCGATCTTGCGACCGGTAAGGATGTTCGTAGCCTCCGTGCGGTTGCCGATAATCTCGGCGTAGCGGGCTACGGGCATTGTTGCAGCCTTCGATGTGCCGTTGAGTACTGTCATCACCGCCTTGTCGCCCAACGTGCGAGCCACTACGTACACGCCATTCACCGGTATGAACTGCGTCTGCTTGCCCTTCGTGATGACGTCGTTGTTCTGACGCCAATGGAGCAGACGGCTTGTGAAGCTGAACATAGCCTGCTCCTCCTTTGTGCGCTCCGCCTTGTTGAACGCGTTGTGTGAGTCGCCGGCGAAACCGCCAGGGAAGTCGCGGCGCACATGTCCGTCGGTAGAGCTCTTAGTGCCGTTCATCAGTATCTCCGTGCCGTAGTAGAGCTGCGGAATGCGGTTGACGGTGAGCAGCAGAGCCAGCGCCTGCTTCAGAGCTAATGTGTCCTGACCCTCGCCGAGGAAGCGGTCGGTGTCGTGGTTCTCGATGAACGCCATCACGTGCGACGGGTCGACGTACAGATAATCGTAGCAGAGCGAGTTGTATATGCGGTTGAAGCCCTTCCACCAGTCGTCGGTCTCCTCGTTCTTCGCCTGGTTGATGCGGTCGAAGAACGCGAAGTCCATCACCGTCTTCAGGTTAGAGTTCACTTCTGCCAGCGGCGAGTCCTTCTGCCATGCCGCCGTGTATGCCGGCTCCGTCACCCAAGTCTCGCCAACCGTGTTGAAGTTGGGATACTCCGTGTTCAGCACCTCCATCCAGCGTGCCATACCCTTGCGGTCGGCATACGGATAAGTGTCCATGCGTATGCCGTCGATGCCAACGGTCTCAATCCACCATTCCGAGTTCTGTATGAGATAAGTCATCACGTGCTCGTTGCGCTGGTTGAGGTCGGGCATTGAGGGCACGAACCAGCCGTCCACCGTCTCGCGCAGGTCTACCTTCGACGCATACGGGTCGAGCACCGGCGTCAGCTTGTAGCTTGTCTGCAGATACTTGTCGTTAGTCATCTGGTCGCCGTCCACGGTCTTCGTCTTCACAGCCTTCGCCTGATTCTCTGGCGCAAGCCATTCGGGTGTGTTGAACCAGTCCTTGGTAGGCATGTCCTTCACCCAAGGATGCTCGAAGCCGCAGTGGTTGAAAATCATGTCCATCACCACCTTCAGACCCTTCTTGTGCGCATCAGAAACAAGCTGACGGTAGTCGTTGTTCGATCCGAAGCGCGGGTCAACACGATAGTAGTCGGTCGTAGCGTATCCGTGATACGTACTGCTCTTGCCGTGGTCGGGCGAGTTGTTCTCAAGCACCGGCGTGAACCACAGCGCCGTGACGCCAAGCTCGTTGAAGTAGTCGAGATGCTGGCGTATGCCTTCGAGGTCGCCGCCGTGACGCAGCGACGGCTCCTTGCGGTTCACAGTGTAAGCGTTCAAGCCCTTCACTTTAAGATTCTTTCCGCTCGATGCAAATCGGTCGGGCATGAGCATGTACAGCACGTCGGCGTTGGTGAAGCCCATGTGGTCTTCGCCCTTCATGTCGCGAGCCTTCAGCTCGTACTTCACGTTAGTCTTGCTCTTGCCCGCACGGAACAGCAGGTTCATCGTGCCCGGCTTAGCATCCTTCACGTTCATGTACACCAGCAGATAGTTAGGCGAGTCGAGACGCACGAGCGAGTCGATGCGCACGCCAGGATAGTTGGTCGACACCTCTGCAGCGCGCACGTCCTTGCCGTAAACCATCAGCTGCACCTGCGGATTCTTCATGCCTACGAACCAGTTTGTAGGCTCGATGCGGTCTATCTTCTGTGCTGCATTCATAGAAAGTGATGTTGAAAGAAAGAGAGCGACGAGCGTCGCGCTCTTCATTCCCTTGTTCAATGACAAGAGAAAATGGTTTTTGAAGTTTATCATAGTTTAAAGTATTAATCGTGAACAATCAATGCCGACTGCGGAGCAACCGTCAGAGTAGAGCCGCTGATGAGTCCGAGACCTTCGGCGTTCACCTTGCCGTTAGCCACCACCTTTGTGTAGCTGCCCTCAGCAACCTTAACGTTCTGCGGCGTCTTCTGCGAGTTGAGCACCACGTATATGTTCTGCCATGCGTCGCCGCCGGCGTTGTTCTTCAGTCGGAACGCCACCACGCCCTTCGGAGCATCGGCGAACTCGAGGTTCTTGCGCACCTCCTCTGCCTTGCCCATGCGGAACGCAGGATGCGCCTTGCGCAGCGCTATGAGACCAGCGTAGTAGTCGAACACCTGCGGATAGCGCTTCAGGTTGTTCCAGTCGAGACGGTTGATAGAGTCGGGCGAGCGGAACGAGTTGTGCACGCCCTTCTTGTCGCGCAGCATCTCCTCGCCAGCGAGAATGAACGGCACGCCCTGCGAAGTGAGCACAGCGGTCTGTGCGAGCAGGTCGAGACGTATCAGTTCGTCGTCGGTTATGTACGGCATTGTAGCGCGCAAACGGTCGGTGAGACACATGTCGTCGTGACAACTCACGTAAGCCACCATCTGCGACGGCTCGTTCGTCCACGCCTCTCGCGAGTAGTTCACCTTCGTTATATCTATCTGCGGATGCGCAATGGCACCCACGATGCCGAACTTGATGCTTTCCTCTTGATTAGGCTCGCCAATGAGGAAGCCGCCCTTATGGTCGTCTGAGAACGGACCGCGCAGAGCGTCGCGCATTTCGTCGGAGAACGCACCGATGCCGTCGAGCTGCTTGGCATGAGCCTTCATAGCCAGTTTCTCCTGCGGATAGGCACAAGAGCCAGCGCTCCATCCCTCACCATAAATATATATAGACGGGTCGATCTTGTCTACCATAGCACGTATCTCGTTCATCGTTTCGATGTCGTGAACGCCCATGAGGTCGAAGCGGAAGCCGTCGATATGATACTCCTTAACCCAATACTCCACGCTCTCCTTCATGAACTCGCGCATGAGCGGCTTCTCGCTCGCCGTCTCGTTGCCGCAGCCCGTACCGTCCGAATACTTGCCTTCCGCAGTCTTGCGGTAGAAGTAGTCGGGGTAGGTCTTTTGGAAGTTGGAGCCGTTGATGTCGAACGTATGATTGTACACCACGTCGAGTATGACGCGAATGCCAGCCTTGTGCAGTGCCTGCACCATCTGCTTGAACTCGCGTATGCGTGTTGTCGGCGTAGCGGCGTCGGTAGAGTAGGAGCCTTCGGGCACGTTATAGTTGAGCGGGTCGTATCCCCAGTTGTACTGCGGCACGTCGGGCTTCGACTCATCCACGGAAGCGTAGTCGTACGACGGCAGAATGTGCACGGCGTTCACGCCGAGACGCTGCAAGTGCTCGATAGCCTTCGGCTCTGTGAGCGCAAGAAACTTGCCCTTGTTCTTCAGTCCCGACGAGAGGTCGACGGAGAAGTCGCGGTGGTGCATCTCATAGATGACGAGGTCGCACGGATTGTTGAGCGTCGGGCGCACATCGCTGTTCCAACCCTCAGGGTCGGTGTCGCGCAGGTCGACGATGGCGCCGCGCTTTCCGTTCACACCCACCGCCTTTGCGAATATGCCGGGTGTGTTGTCAGGCTGCGCATTGTTGTACACGCTGAAGAGATAATACTTGCCTTTCAAGTCGCTCTTCACCGTTAGCTTCCACTTGCCCGCACCCACATGCTTCATCTGCTTAATCATCTGCTCGGCAGGATTGTCACTGTCTGTGTCCGACAGCAGCACGTTCACTTTCTTCACGTCGGGCGACGTGGTGAGCTGGAATGTTGTCTCTTTGGGCGAATACTCCACTTCGTTGAACGTCTGTGCGACGGCGCTGTGAGCCGTGCAGGATGTCAAGAAGGAGAGGAGAATGGTCTTTAGGGTCATGATTGTTGTTATTGAACGTTTTTCAACTCTTAATTTTAAATTTACTTTCTTCCCGCTTCGTCAATCAGTTCCTTCACCTGCTCGTTAAAGTCGCGGTCGGCGAGGAGCTGTTCGATGTTCATGTGCATACGATAGCGCCAGTAGTGCTTCGGGATAGACGGAATGTTGATGCGCTCGGCGTTGGCATCAGCGAGACGAATACGCTCGTCGATGGCGAACCAGTCCTGCAGCGAGAGTACGCAGAGCATAGACGGCGAGGTGAGCTGCTGCGAAACGATGTCGCGAGCGAGCCATCCCGGCAGCGGATGCGGTGCGGCGCCGCCGCGGTAGAGCATGGTGTTGTAGAACTCCTGCGTGCGGTCCCAGTCTTCGTCCCACCACTGGCGCAGCGTAGGCATATCGTGAGTAGAGAGAGTGCACACAGAGCGGTACGGGTTGCGCGAGAGATAGCCGAACTTAACGCTCGGATCCTTCGGCATCGACTGCAGTTCGAGACTCAGGATGCGCAGCTGCTGCATTACCCACTGCACGCAGTCGGGCACCATGCCCAAGTCTTCTGCGCATACCAGCATACGGGTAGCCTGCACCAGAATCGGCAGCTTCTTCATCGCCTCGCCATACCAGAAATTGTTGTTGCGGCGATAATAGTAGTCGTTATAGAGTCGGTTGAACGCAGCCTTGTCGCCGTCCCACAGCGCCTCGTACATGAAGTTGAGCTGCGCCGTGATGCGCGGGTGGAAGAGGTTGGGGTTCTTGCGGTCGCGCACGAAGAGCACGTCGTCAACCAGCGCGTAGAGTCCGTCGCGCAGCCACACGTCCTTCTCCGTCGTCTTGCCCTCGAACGCAGTCTCAATCTTGCGCTCCGTGTCGTATTCGGGCTTGAGCGAGTAGATGTCGTCGTGCTCGTGGTTGAGATAAGTCTTGATAACCTCCTCGGTATGTTCGCGGAACACGCGCTCCACTACCCAGTGGGCTATGAACGGCGTTGTGAAGAGATGCTCCTGGAAGTTGAGACCATAGCTCTGTATTTCGTCGCGCGACATGGCGAGTGCCGGCTGGAACTGTCCGAGCAGTCCGCCTACGCAGTCGGTAGGTATAGCCCATATACGGAAGAATCCGAGCACATGGTCGATGCGGTAAGCGTCGAAATACTTAGCCATGTTCTGGAAGCGGCGCACCCACCACTCGCATCCGTCTGCAATCATGCGGTCCCAGTTGTATGTCGGTAAGCCCCAGTTCTGTCCGTTCACCGAGAAAGCGTCTGGCGGAGCACCCGCCTGCGAGTCGAGGTGGAAGTATTCGGGCTCGTGCCATACGTCGCAGCCGTTGCGGTTCACGCCGATAGGAATGTCGCCCTTGAGGATGACGCCGCGAGCGCGGGCATACTCGTGAGCTGAGCGCATCTGCTGGTCGAGCACGAACTGCATGTAGTAGTAGAACGCCACCTTATTATATAGTTCGCTCTTCGGGTTGCTGAGCGCCTTGCGGTCAGCCTCGTTCCACTGCTTGTGGTCGGGCCACTCAGAGAATACGCATGTGCCGTAGAAGTCGCGCAGATAGCAGTAGTGGGCGTACGGCGCGAGCCAGCGCTCGCAGTCGGTGAAGAACGTCTTGAACTCCTTCGACGCCAGCACCTTCTTGCCCTCCTGCTCAAACAGCAGACGGAGATACTTCAGCTTGGCATTGTTCACGCGCTCGTAGTCGATCTGCGGCAGAGCGTTCAGTTCCTCGCGCAGCACCTCGAAGCGGTCTGCCTCCAGCTTGTCTTTCAAAGCGGGCAACTGGCGCAGGTCGGCATACTGCGGATGCAGTGCGAAGATAGATATGCATGAATATGGATATGAATCGGTCCACGTGTGTGTGGATGTAGAGTCGTTGATAGGCAGCACCTGCAGGAGGCGCTGGTGGGTCTTTGCCATCCAGTCGACCATCAGTTTAAGGTCGCCGAAGTCGCCCACGCCGAAGCTACCTTCAGAGCGGAGCGAGAAGACCGGAATGAGTGTGCCCGCCACCTTCTCGTCGCAGAGTGCGTAGAACGACTGGTCGAGTGCCACCACGCGCACTTCGTTCTGCTCCAAAGGCTTGAGAGTGAGCTTGCGGTTGTCGCATGTCTCCCACATCTCATCGCCTTTGTCGCTGAACGCCACGAACTTAAACTCCAGTTCGTGTACTAACTTACTACAAATCTTATTATTGTTACCTAAACCTACTTCTTTTTCGTTTGTATTGAGCGCGTCGCCGTCGATGTCTACAATCCATTCGTTGTAGTTGTGCTCGGTCATTGGCAGCGCCTTCTTCAAGTCCCAGTTGCCCAGCGCAGCGCCTTTGCCCGTGAGAGCGAGGCGTGAGCCCGAGTGCAACTGCGGAGCGCGCACCACGAGTCGCAGCGCCTTCTTGTAAGCCAGCGGCTCCACCTTGCCCTTTGCGCGTCGGTTGACGCAGTCGGTGAACGCCGAGCTATATAAATATGTGTCGCCCGGTATCTCGTGCCAGCGGTCTTCTACGGTGAAGCGGTGCGACGGCTTCGCGTTGAGGTCGAGTCGGTGCATTATGGTCTTCCACTCGCTGCACTTTATTCCGCAGCTGTTGCGCACGCTATAGTAATAGTCTACGTGCTGTTCGCCCATGCCTGCCTCTACCTCGCATGTCCATGTCAAACCGTCGGTTGTAGACATAGCCACTGTGCGGTTGCCTTGCTGTCCGCCTACGGTGTTCAGCAGCAGCTCTTCGCCGAATACTGTCTTGTATTGGATGTTAAAAGTAATTTGCATAGTATTGTTTAGTCGTTATTAGATTCTAATTGTATTTTGCTGCAAAATTAAACAATTACGCAATTTTTTGCAAAGTTATGAACGCATTTCTTCCAAACTGCAAGGTAAACGTTTGCGCAATGGTTAACGATTACTAACAAGTATATGTTATTTATCACAAATTTCTTACTTTTGCAATCATTAGGGGGTGCACTTGTCTCAAGTGCACCCCCTGAAAGCCCTCCCTGAGAGTACCCAAGCTTATTACTAAACTTAATTATATATGAAAGTAAAATCAATCATCCTCGCTTGCTCGCTGCTGGCTACAATGTCGGCAAGCGCGCAGACCTCAAAGGGCATCGACCTCGCCAACATGAACACGGCAGTGAAGCCCGGACAAGACTTCTATGAGTATGCTATCGGTGGCTGGCGCAAGGCCCATCCGCTTGATGCAGAACACGCTCGCAACGGCTCGTTCACCGACCTCGACGAGATGAACCAGAAGCGCATCCTTGCTCTCATCGAGGAGTACTCTTCTAAACCGCAGCCCAAGGGCACACTCGGACAGAAGATAGGTTCGCTCTACAACCTCGCTATGGACAGCGTGCGTCGCAACCGCGAGGGTGCAGAACCGCTGAAGCCGATTCTGAAGAAGATTAACGACGTGAACGACCGCCGCGAGTATCAGCTCGTCACAGCACAGCTCGACGCACGCGGTCTCGACTGCCTCATGTTCGGAGTCGGCGTAGGTGCCGACATGAAGGACGCTGCCAACAACCTCGTGGGTCTTGGTCAGGGCGGACTCGGACTCGGCGAGCGCGACTACTACCTCTCTGACGACGCTCAGGTGGTTGCTGTGCGCAAGGCTTACGCCGAATACCTCAAGAAGATGCTCGTTCTCGCCGGCAACGACGAGGCTACTGCTCAGCGCAAGGCCGACGCCACAATGCGCATCGAGACACGCATCGCCAAGGCAAGCAAGAGCCAGGTAGAGCTGCGCGACGTGCAGGCCAACTACCACAAGATGACATACAACGCTCTCGTGAAGGACTTCCCGGGCATCGATTGGGGCAACTTCTTCCTGGCTGAGGGCTTCCCCGCATTCTCGCACATCGACGTAGGCCAGCTTGAGCCTATCCACGAGGTGGAGAAGATATTGGCTGACGAGCCGCTCGACGACCTCAAGGCTTACGCCGAGTCGCACGCCATCAGCTCTGCAGCAGGCTACCTCGACGACAACTTCCGCGCAGCCGAGTTCGAGCTGAGCAAGGTGATGTCGGGCGTACAGCAGGACCGTCCGCGCTGGAAGCGTGCCACAGCTCTCGTGAGCGGCGTGCTCGGCGAGGCTATCGGCAAGCTCTACGTAGAGAAGTACTTCCCCGAGTCGTCTAAGCAGCAGATGATTAAGCTCGTGCGCAACCTGCAGAAGGCTCTCTCGCAGCGCATCGACGAGGCTACATGGATGTCGCCCGCTACAAAGGCGCAGGCTCAGGACAAGCTCGCCAACTTCATCGTGAAGGTGGGCTACCCCGACACATGGAAGGACTACACCAACCTCCACGTAGACGAGCAGCTCTCGCTCTTCGAGAACATGCAGAACATCCGCGCATTCCTCTCGCAGGACTATATCTCGCGCAAGGTGAACAAACCGGTTGACAAGACCGAGTGGCAAATG
Source organism: Leyella stercorea (assembly GCF_019052365.1). Lineage (GTDB taxonomy): Bacteria > Bacteroidota > Bacteroidia > Bacteroidales > Bacteroidaceae > Prevotella. Next base: position 24,190 of record NZ_JAHQUY010000033.1, on the reverse strand, counting down.
ACTCCGCAGACCGTAAACGCTTACTATAACCCGACCACCAACGAGATCTGCTTCCCGGCAGCCATCCTCCAGCCGCCGTTCTTCGACCCGAACGTTGATGAGGCTGTTAACTACGGCGGTATCGGCGGCGTAATCGGTCACGAGATGTCGCACGGCTTCGACGATCAGGGCTCACAGTTCGACAAGTACGGCAACCAGAACGACTGGTGGACACCAGCCGACAAGAAGAACTTCGAGGCTCGCACAAAGGTGCTCGTCGACTACTTCAGCGCTTACGAGGCTCTGCCTGGCAAGAAGATCAACGGCAAGCTCACACTCGGCGAGAACATCGGCGACAACGGCGGTCTGAACATCTCGTTCCGCGCCCTGCAGAACGTGCTCAAGGAGAACCCGGCTCTCAACAAGCCAATCGACGGCTTCACACCCGAGCAGCGCTTCTTCCTCTCATGGGCTACAGTATGGGCAGGCAACGCTCGTCCTGAGTTCGTAGACCGTCAGATCAAGACCGACCCGCACTCACCGGCTGAGGCTCGCGTCAACGGCGCTCTCCCGCAGATCGACGCTTGGTACAAGGCTTTCAACATCAAGAAGTCTGACAAACTCTTCGTGCCGCAGAAGAAGCGCGCACAAATCTGGTAATTTGTAACGGAAAGCTTTTCAAAGGTTTCTAAAGAAATATACGAAAGCGCCCTGCGTTCGGCAAAACCGGACGCAGGGCGCTTCACTTTTTGTAATCTACTTAACAATCTTCTTTCCTGCTACAACATATACACCTCTTGCAAGACCATCAAGGTTCTTTGCATTGTGTTTTACGCAAACACCTTCTAAAGTATACACATTGAAGGTCGTTTCCTCCGTTACTCTGCTACCGTTGATAGCCGTAGACGGAGTTACCGTTAGCCAACCATTGTTGTAAAATAACTCGTAGTTGTCAGCCTCGCCACCACTTACAATGATTTCGTACTTGCCGGCTTGCGATGTGGCATCTGCCATGCACGAAGCAACCGGCTTAGTAGTCAGTACGTCTGCCGTCTCTTCAAGCTTAAATCCGTCATAGGTGATGTTGAACACGGGGTTCTCCATACCAGTCTCACGAGTAGCGTCCTCAGCAGTTACGTAAAGCGGAGCTTGTGTCACAACGAGATAGCCGTCTTCAAAATCAACCGCCTCATCTGTGATAGTTCCCGGCTCTATATGAATAGTGTAGCGACCACACTTACTCTCTGTAGTAGCCTCGCAGCTAAGCACGGGTTTGCCTTCTACCTTGTCACCAATAATGGTGAAGGTGAGTCGTGGATTTTCGTCGCCATATTCGCGAGCCTGATTACGAGCCTTAATCGTAGTGCCAAACTCAACAATGTTAGCAAAGTCGTTCCATTGTGCAGTGTTCTGGAAACGCATCTTTGAGCCGGCACGCACCATGAGTAAGCAACTCTCAACGTTGGCTCCTTTGAAAACGTTAGTGCCATTTAACTGCGGTATATTCTTAGAGAAGACTTTGAACTCTGTAAGAGACCAACAGTTGGCAAATGCTTCCTTACCTATCGTCTTTACATCGCTACTGAGCGAAACACGTGGCATAAGGTTACAACCCGCAAAAGCATAGTCGGCCACATTGATAACTCCATGCTTTATATCCACACCATTCGGCTGAAACGGTAAGGCAGCAATAAGAGTAGTCTTGTCGCTATTGTACACTATCCCGTCTTCGTATATAAAGTTGGCATCGGCAGAGGCCGTCAGCACCACTTCCTTTAGCTTGCTCGTATATGCCCATACTCCCTTGCCAAAACTGCTGATGCCGGTCTTTGGGAACACAATCTTCTCCAATCGCGTATTTGAGAACACCTTGTCGGGCAGACTTGCATCTCTTTCTACAGTAAGCTTCTTGCCGTTTTCCATCATGTAATAGTCGGAGCCGGCAATGATACGAGCTTCACTAAGGTCGAGAACGCGCAGATGTCCGCGGGTGCGGTTGCCTTCAGCGTCACGTCCAGCCATGCTACGCAGCGCGCGCAGGTCGGCAGCGTTGATGTTTCCACTCACTGTTAGCGTGTCGTAGTTGTAAAACTTGTCGGCCTCTATTTGTGCAGCAAGCGTTCCTGCGGCTTCAAGAGCAATGCTGCCCTTTAAGGTTGATGATGTCTTGTCTGGCGTGATGTTTATCACAGCTTCTTGATTGCTTGAGAATTTGTATGCCTGTGGGTCGAGGATGTTTATATCGTAATAGCCGTCGTAGTTGCCATCCCATCCCCAGTTGACATGCACCTTACCTTCTGCGTCATATCCGTCGAGAACGAATGAGTGGCCACCCATTGACTTATCGAATCCGCCATACACGAGAGGCTGCTTATTGTTGATCTGTTCGTAAATGATGCGCATCCACTCATTGTCAGAATAATCCTTCCTCACGATATATTTGGCATCCTCAATGCCATAGTAGCGTTGCAAGCCTTTAGCCACATTCTCGTGCAGGGCACCGCTACCACCATCGGTTTCGCTGCCGTACTCCATACCAACCGCCACACCCAGGTCGTGCATTATGAGTGCCACGGCGTCGCCTTCTTCTACGGAGTACTTGGAATCGTAGGTCTCGAGCATTGCGTTCCAGTCGTACTTGCTCTTTTCGAAGTCTGCACTTATCTTTGTGCCCGACATATTGTTGGCAGGATAATAGATGGTGCGGCTGCCGATGCCATGCTCCGGAGCACGATGATAGCGAAGCACCTGAGCTGTCGACGTAGCGGCGCATCCCGTCAGTGTGCGTGTGCCGTTGGTGGCAGTAGGGCAGAGGTTGTTGTATGGCTTATTCTGTCCCCAGCGAGTCTCGCAAAGAGCTGCTACCGACTCGGCATAGCCATACCCGCTCGGCATCTTGTTCACAAGAGCCACTTTAGACGCCTTTGCGCGTGAGACCACCGCCTCGTTCACCATAGAAAGCCACCACTCAAAGTTGGGGTTGGCTGACTTCGGCTCGAACTTCGTGTCGCTATATCCTAATATGGCTGGTGAAGTGTCGTCGGTTGCTATAACTGCAAACCCATTGCCTTCAGAACCATATACCACATAGCCCTCTGACACTTTCAGCTCCTTTATTGCTTTGGTGTCGATTGAGAACGATCCTCTTGCCGCAGCCCTCATTCTTGCGCTACCTAATAGCTTTATTGCCACGGCTTTCATCTGTGTCTTGGAGCGCGGCGCTGCAGAAGCGCCGGCTACAAGAAACATGATGGCAAGAGGAACGAATGTGTATCTTTTATTAATGTTCATATCGTCTACTTGTCTACTCGTCTACTTAACTATAACTTTCTTACCATTTACGATGTACACTCCCTTCTTCATTGTTGAGAAGTTGCTTACGTTTGTAGCAACGCGTATGCCGTCGATGGTATACACATCGAATGTCTTATCGGCTTTGAATACGTCGTTGATGCCGGTTGTGGCGTCTGTAGCAATGGTAGCTTCCGACTCGCCGTCGAAATAAACCGCTGTTACACCGTAGACGTATTTAGTGTTGCTATCGGCCGTTTTGTCAACAAACGTTGTCTGGTCTGACGGTACTGTGCCCACGAGGGTTCCATCACGATATATGCGATATAGTATCACGGTACCCGGACCGTAGGTGTAAGTGATGTCGTCAATCATGAATACGAACGAGTTAGCTGCCTCTGTATTATGGTTGATGGCAAAATACTTGCTGCCTGCTGGCAACTCTACGCTTACTTCCTCCCATTCGCCTTTCGATGTGGTGTGCGTCTCACCAATCTTTGTGAACGAAGCCTGCTTGCTATCTGTAGTAGAGTAGAGCACGTCGAAGGTCTCCGGATAATTAATCTTCTGGTCGGTATCGTTCTCGTTTTTCACCCAGAACGATATTGTCTGCTGCTCGCCAGACAATTCGGGCGAGAAGAGCCAGTTGTCCTGCGTCACGTCATTGCCTCCATCGTCGGCACGGTGGAAAGCGGCAAGATACTTACTGCCGGTGTGTGCCTTGAAGCCCGGAACCTGCTCGAGTTGCTCTTTAGAGAGCCATCTGTCGAGTGGGTCGGCAAGGGTGAATGCAAACGAAGTGCCCTGTGACGGATACTTCATGTTGAACGGACCGCCCGTCGTTCCCGTATTGTTTGCCACCGACTTCCAGTCGCCAAACAAATCGGTGCTCCATGACGTGTACGACTCGAAACTCTCTGTTGCAGTCTTCGATTCGGAATCAACCGCTGTCCATGCTACCTCCACTCCGTTCTCTGTCTTTGTGGCTGTAGCCGAGTCGGGGTGCGGCTTGGTTGATATCTCAAACTTAGTGGATGCTGATACCTCATTGTCATCGGTGTTCAGGTCGTTGCTGTATACCACGACGGCCTTTAGCTCTACACCCTCCTTGTCCTCAAGGATGCTGATAGGATACTCAAAATTGAATGTCTTGAAATAGTATGCCTTCAATGGTTCGGCAGGAGTCTTAGAGGCAATAAGTTTGTTGTTGGCATACAGCTCTACCTTATAGCCGCGCGCATCCTTTGAGCCGAAGTTGTTCACCGTGACCTTCACATTCTCCGTGTCGCCCTTTCTTGCTGTCTCCGGAGCTTCTATCTCTGCACTCAAATCGTAGGTGTATGTATCGCGTATGAACATACGGTCTATGTATACTACATTGCCGGTGTTGGCCTGCGCCACAAAGTTGACAGACACGAAATCCTTATCTACATAGTCGGCAAGCGAAACGGCAGAAGCGGTCCACTTTCCTTCGTCCTTAGCTGCGTCAATATTTGCTACCTCTTCGGTCGTACCATCGGGCAACTCTACTTCAATCTTTATCTTGGCATTGCTGCCGGTTTCTGCCTTGTGGTAGAAGATGAGTTTCGGTTCGGCAGCACCGGCGAGTGCTATCTTTCCGGTTCCGAGATAAGCCCAGTCGGTATCGGCTTCCGAAATCATGTGGAAGGCTCCGCCATCGTTGTCAACACAGTCGGGATAATTGTCGTCAATGGTCCAGAAATCTGACTTGCCCGTGCCGTACGTGGTCCACAAACGTCCGTGCAGAAGATTCTTAGCCACGCTCTCAGAGAACGGAAGCTCGTAGGGCTTGCCGAGCATGATAGAAGGCAACGCCTTGTATGAGCTCTGTCCGTAATCGTTTTTGGCCGAAATCCAGAGTGTTTTAAGAACCTGTGCACCGGTGTTCGTAACCATTGGTATGTCTATTGTTGTTTGACCCTTAACCGAGTCCACTTTAGTATAAGTGGGATAATAGTCGGAACCGCCACGCTCTGCAATGACATAGGTCACGTCTGAGAGGTCTACATATCCGTCGTAATTGCCGACATTCGACTCCTCCCATGTGAATGTCACCTTGTCGGGATGCTCTGCTGTGCGACGATTTTCGGGTTCCAGCGGCGATGTCTGTCCTACATATATAGCTACCGGCTTACAGTAGAAGCCCGCACCCTGCTCGTTCACTGCTGCCACACTATAGATATTGATGCCGTTTGTTGCGGTATTGTCAGTGAATGTCACTGTCGCACCAGGTTCGGCTGATGGTGCCTCTGCCACTACCTGGCCCGAACGGCGGATGAGAAACTTGGTTATATTCTCGAGGTTGCTGCCGTCGTAAGTCTTTTCTGGGGCCTTGAATGAGAGAGTGGCTTGCAGTGATCCTTTCTCAGCGGCTACAACAGAAAGATTGCTAACGCTGTCGGGAGCGTTTAGCGAGATGCCCTCGCCAATAGTGATATCGTCGATTTTCAGACCTTGCTGTCCCTTACTGCTGATGTCGTGGAAACCGATATACAACTCATCGTCTTCTGTGGGCGTGAAGGTGGCTTTGCGCACTTCATAGTCGGAGAGCTCTATAGTCTCCTCGGGCATAAGTGTCTCTGTCATGCCGGCAGCCGTTGCGCTTTTGCCATACTTCACCTCAAACTTCTGCGGATACCATTTTGAGGTGCCCTTGACACGGAACGATAAATTGTATACGCTACCTGCTTTCACCTTCAGAGCCGGCAGTATAAGCCACTCGTCGGCATCTGTGTTCTCCGATTTTGCAGTAGTTGCACATGCGTCCTGATCGTTTGACCAGTTAGGCTCGTCCCAAGCCCATGTTACACCGTCGCCGTTGCCGTCGATTATTTCATAGAGCGCCATCTCCGAAGCATCGTCAAACGTACCGTAGAAAGGTGGCGTTATGGCGTTGCCGAAAGCCACATAGTTGCTCACAACCTCATCGCCCTTCACTCCGCCGTTGACGGGTGTGATGCCATAGCCGTATACGGCCTTGCCGGCATCGGAAGGAAGCATCTCTGTATAGGATGTGCCAGCGTAGCCTTCCTGCACAATCTTTCCTTCTGGGTATCTCACAATGTTATATTTGATGTCGCCCATATAACCTCCGTAGAGTCCTTCTGTAGGTGCGCTCCACGTGACGTTCACCTTGCCGTTCTTGTCAATGGTGGTTGTTACGTTCTGAGCCGGTTTCGGCTTGTCCATACCGACATACTTGCTGCCAAGAAGGCGTGGGCTCTGTCCTGCTTCATTGGCAAGAGTGATGATGAAGTTCACGTTGCCGTTGTCTTTCAGCGTCACGTTCTGACGTACCTTACTGCCTGCTGCGGCCTTACCCTCGGCAAGGGTGTCGGTGCCGTCGGTGATGGTATAGGTGATATCGCCGTTGAGTTCATCGCCGGCGAACGTCTTTGTAGGCACATCAAAACAAACATCGCCCGTGAGCGAGCCGTTCTTGAAGTCGAATGTAAGGTTCTCGGCAATGGCAGGTGCTCCGTCCTCGGCTGCAGGCTTCGGGATAGAGAGCATTGTTATCATGTTCTGACCCTCGAAATCGCCGACAAGCGACAGACTTGCGTCGGTGAGGTCTACAGTGTAGAGCGTCGACTTCTTGTCGGCCTCTACACAGGCCCAATAGAAGGTGTTGGTCTTTTGGTCTATCTCACCACTCTGGTAGTAGAAGCTACCATCGCTCAACTTCAGTTGCTTGCCCGTTGAGCCTATATAGGTCTCTGCTGCAGTATCGGTGTCTATCTTGTAGAGGTTGCCGTCGGTAGCTACACCATAAAGCACGCCCTGCTTGGTCACACCCATTGCCACATACGAGTGGCGCAAGTCGCCAATCTTGGTGCGCGTCATCTTCTCGTAGTCGACAATGCAAAGTTCGTCGCCGTTTCCTTCCGAATTGAGGAAGTCGCCATATACCGTCAAACCATCGGGAGCAATAGCCGTTTCGTTGGCTATGAACGATTTGTTGTCAATCGACTTTTCTGCAAGTTTCTCCCACGTGTCTGTGTTATACTTATAATAGTATATCATATCAACACCCCAGAAGTTCTGATACATGATGAAGTAGAGATTGTTGCCAATCCATGCTCCACTGCCCGTAGCACGGAAGAAGTCTTCAACATATAGCTGCTTAACCTTTACGGGATCTTTAGCCATAAATTCATACCATCCGTAAGCGTAATAGTCTTGGCTGACACTGGCCCACCTGTTGTCGAAGAGTACATTGCCCCAAAGCTTCCGGCCATCCTCGGATGCCACACGCATAATGGTGTTGCTAATGCTTGGGACAGATTGCTGTGTAGCTCTAATCTGAGCATTTGCACCACAGATTGCGAAATTCGCTAACAGTGCAACTGCCCCGATTCTTGATAAAGTGTACTTTTTTCTCATATTTTTTTAATTGGTTATAGTTTACAAAGAGTTTTAGAAAAGAAATTCTATGCAAAGATACATTATTAATATTTAGGAATAAAAGGTCTGGCAGCCTTTCTTGCAAAATGACACGCAAAATACCTACAACTTGTTAGTTGGTTTATGCTCAAATGAGCAAAATGTACACAAATAGGTATCGTATCGTGCAATGTGTTTGTTGAAGTTCTCGGTTCTTTAGTGTATACGTATCGGTTGTTTGTAGTGGGAACGTGCCACCGCTCGCGTCCGCCGTCCGAACGGATCGCGTCCGCCGTCCGATCAGATTGCGTTCGGTGTCCGATCGGATTGCGTTCGGAGTCCGATCAGATTGCGTTCGGTGAACGATGACAAAGCGACGGCAACTGCCGCGTTAACACTGAAATGATTGTTTGCGAACACACGCTGCAAACTATCTAAAAGAACGTGAAAAAGCAGAAAAACTCGCTGTTTTATTTGGCTGATACGCCGAAATAATCTATATTTGCGCTGTCTTAGTTACATAACGGCATTGACGTTATACAGACGACAGACAAACAATTTAAAAACGAAAGAATCTATTATCAACTAAAAAACCTTTTATACTATGAACGTAGAGAAAATCATGCATGATCTCGAGGCTAAGCACCCGGGAGAAGCCGAGTATTTGCAGGCAGTACGCGAAGTTCTTATCTCAATCGAGGACGTTTACAACCAGCACCCAGAGTTCGAGAAAGTTAAGCTTATCGAGCGCCTTGTAGAGCCGGAGCGCATCATCACTTTCCGTGTTCCTTGGACAGACGACAACGGTGAGGTACATGTAAACATCGGCTACCGCGTACAGTTCAACGGCGCCATTGGCCCGTACAAAGGCGGCTTGCGTTTCCACCCGTCAGTGAACCTCTCAATCCTGAAGTTCCTCGGTTTCGAGCAGACATTCAAGAACGCACTCACCACTTTGCCAATGGGCGGTGGCAAGGGCGGTTCAGACTTCTCTATCCGCGGTCGTTCAGACGCAGAAGTTATGCGTTTCTGCCAGGCATTCATGACAGAGCTCTATCGCCACATCGGTCCTGATGAGGACGTTCCGGCAGGCGACATAGGCGTAGGCGGCAGAGAGATTGGTTATCTCTTCGGCATGTATAAGAAGCTCACACACCAGTATCAGGGCGTGCTCACAGGCAAGGGCTTGGAGTTCGGCGGTTCGCGCATCCGTCCTGAGGCTACCGGTTACGGCGCACTCTACTTCGTACAGCAGATGCTCGCAACACGCGGTCTCGACATTAAGGACAAGACAATCGCTATCTCTGGCTTCGGCAACGTAGCTTGGGGCGCAGCCAAGAAGGCTACAGAGCTCGGTGGTAAGGTTATCACTATCTCTGGTCCTGACGGATACATCTACGACGAAGCAGGCATCGCAGGCGACAAGATCGACTACATGCTCGAGCTCCGCTCTTCAGGCAACGATGTCTGCCAGCCGTACGAGGACGAGTTCCCAGGCTCTAAGTTCGTTGCAGGCAAGAAACCTTGGGAGGTTAAGGCCGACATCTACCTCACATGTGCTACACAGAACGAGCTCAACTGCGCCGACGCCGACATGATTCTCGCTCAGAAGCCGTTGTGCGTTGCCGAGGTTTCAAACATGGGCTGCACAGCTGAGGCTGTAGACAAGTTTGTTGCTGCTGAGCAGCTCTTCGCTCCTGGCAAGGCTGTCAACGCAGGTGGCGTAGCTACATCTGGTCTCGAGATGACTCAGAACTCTATACGTCTGAGCTGGAGCGAGAAGGAAGTAGACGAGAAGCTCCACTACATCATGCACTCTATCCACGAGCAGTGCGTGAAGTACGGCAAGCGTGCTGACGGCTACATCGACTATGTACGCGGCGCTAACATCGCTGGCTTCATGAAGGTAGCCAACGCTATGATGGCTCAGGGCATCGTATAATGATCCCGACCGCCGCAAAAAACAATATGAATACGTGAAAATAAGAAATACGACATTAGTAATTCTTGCAACAATAAGCCTTGCCTATGTCTGCGCACAAACGCAGACAGGCAAGGCCTCGTTCTATTCTAAACGTGCCACAGGCTCTCGCACAAGCAGCGGAGAGCGCCTGCACCACGACAGTCTGACGTGCGCTCACCGCACCTATCCCTTCGGCACGCTGCTGCGCGTAACCAACGAGCGCAACGGCAAGCAGGTTATCGTGCGCGTCACCGACCGCGGTCCGCACGGACGCGGACGCATCATCGACCTCTCTTATCGCGCCGCCGACGAACTCGGCATTATTGCGCAAGGCGTAGCAGTAGTAAAGGTGGAACGTCTGCGTAACACGAAAGTGCCGTTCAAGTCCGAAGACGCCCTGCCCGAAATCGACTTCGAAGTCACCGAATACACACTACCCGAAGACGGCATATTCCATTTCAACAACAATGATCAGCAGGTGCATGTAAAGAAGCTGCATACGCCTGACAAGAAGAAACAGTCTGCTGATAAGAAGAAGTCGGTTGCAGACAAGAAGAAACAGTCTGTGGGCAAGAAGAAACAGACTACTCATAAGAAGCGTTCTAAGGGCAGGAAGTAGGGTGGAGCTTTTGCCATTCTTCAAGCAAAAGCCCGGCTATGTAGCCATCGCTACGGCAGTGCATGTCAGCAATGCCCTCGCTGACCATTCTATATACATACGAGTCGTAGAAGAACTCCAAGGAGTTTTCTAAAGAAATTCCGCTCTGCTCGCTGAATAGTTTCACGATGCGGGCATATTTCATTTGAAGTATAGTCTTGTTTGCTTCCATTCTCTCGTTTCTTGTTTTTATTTTATCTCTTCTGCCTCAATGAAGTGCAGACTTTTACTGATTACCTTCTGACTGGTGATGCATATCTGATGGTTGGGATGTATGAATGCCAGGCGTTCCAATGCTTCCGTCTTGCTGATGTTGCCAGAGAAGTAAAGATCTATCGTGTTGAACACTTTGTCGTCTGCGATGCCGCCTGAAACAATATCGTAAAGCTCTGTTGGCTTTCCGGCACGACACGCTGCAACAAAATCAAGCCATTCTTCGTTATAGGCTTCAAACTTTTTGACGTTATACTCACTTAAATCATCATTCAGTATGTAATGATTCAAGAAAGCCTTGTCACCGCGGAACAGAAAGCGTTGCGAATACTTCCGCGCTTGTTCTTCAAGCGCAGTAAGATAGAAACCTTTTCCAAAATCAAGCAAGTCGCGCGAGTGGTATACATCGGGAGTATCAATGATACAATTAGATGCGTGGTATAGTTTCATGCTAAAGTTCCTCTTTTTTTCAGTAGTTCAATCAAGTCGTTCATAATATAGTCTTTGCCGAACGTGTGGAGTACGTCGTAGCAAGGCAGAATATATCCGTCCAAGATTCCAGACGAACGAAGCATTTTGTAAACTTTGCTTGCGCTCATGTTAAGACGCTCGGAGAGATTGCCTACGCAATAAGTTATGAAATCCAGCTGATACTCTTGCATAAATTAAAATCTGTGTAGTATTATATTCGCAAATATACTTCTTTTTGGCTAATCAGCCAACTTTTATTGCCGTTTTCTTATAATTCGTATGCTTTGTATTGCTATTTTTTCTAACTTTGTAATGCAAAGTATATTAACGTGTTAAAAACAAACTAATCATGTTGAAGCAAATCATAACAGCAATATTCTTCTCCGTGTTCTGTCTCTGTGCGCAGGCAAAGACAGTGTCAACAGCCAACTGGCAAGTCATTCCGCTACCGAAGCAGGTGACTGCTGTCGACGCACAGTCGTTTGTGCTCAGCAAGAAGACAAGCATATTCTACACCGACGGCGACGCTAAGCAGAAACGCAACGCTGAGTTCCTCGCTTCTTACATTAAGGAACTCACTGGCATCGACGTTGCGCTCACAACACGCAAGACCGACAACCAGATTCGCCTTGCCGTTGCAGATGTGGATGGCGGCAGCGAGGCTTATCGCCTCAATGTGTCGAAGAAGGCGGTCACCATCGACGGCGCAACCCATGCCGGTGTGTTCTACGGAATGCAGACCGTGATGAAGTCGCTGCCTATCGTGAAGGGTGAGAAGCAGGTGCTCTTGCCGGCTGTGGAGATAGCCGATGCGCCGCGCTTCGCCTACCGCGCGTTCATGATCGACTGCGGCAGACACTTCTTCAGCGTCGACTATCTGAAGAAACTCATCGACATCTTCGCGATGCACAACATCAACTACTTTCATTGGCACCTCACCGAGGACCAGGGATGGCGCATCGAGATAAAGAAATATCCGCTGCTTACCGAGATTGGCTCGAAGCGTACGGGCACAATCACGGCTCCGCAGTCGGGCGAGTACGACAGCGTGCCGGTTTCGGGCTACTATACGCAGGAGGAGGCTCGCGAGATAGTGCGCTACGCTGCCGAACGCTACATAACTGTTATCCCCGAGATTGATATGCCTGGCCACATGCAGGCTGCTTTGGCTTCGTACAACGACCTCGGCTGTACGGGCGGTCCGTACGAGGTGTGTCGCCACTTCGGAGTAATCAAGGAAGTGATGTGCGCAGGCAAGCCGCAGACGCTGCAGTTCGCCAAGGATGTCATCAACGAGATTATGGACATCTTCCCTTCGCCCTACATCCATATCGGCGGCGACGAGTGTCCGAAGGAGCGTTGGAAGGAGTGTGAGCGCTGTCAGGCGAAGATAGCCGAACTCGGACTGAAGGATATAGAGGGACACTCGAAGGAGGAGCAGCTGCAGACCTGGTTCATGGACGAAGTGGCTAAGCAAATTCGCGCTCGCGGCAGAAAGATGATAGGTTGGGACGAGATACTCGAAGGCACGCCTTCGAAGGATGTGACGGTGATAGGCTGGACAAGTCCGAAAGCCACCGTGCGCGCGGCGAAAGCCGGTCACCCTACGGTGATAGCGCCCATACAGCACTTCTACTTCAGCAACGTAGGTCTGAACAAGATAACTGGCATCCCGAGCATAGAACGTGTGTACAACCTCGAACCGTATCAGGACGGACTCACGCCTGCCGAACAGCAGAACGTAATCGGCGCCGAGGGCTGCATCTGGACCGAATGGGTGAAGGACGCGAAGAAGATGGAGTGGGAACTGCTGCCGCGTCTGGCTGCGCTTTGCGAGGTGCAGTGGACGCAGAAGGAACAGCGCAATCTCGACTCGTTCCTGCAGCGTATGCTCCACATCCACGACATCTACCGACTCAAGAACCTCAACTATAAGGAGGACATTGAGGCGGCTGTGAAAAAATAGACAGCTATGCCGACGTTTTTTAAAGATAATTGACTATTTACAAACTGTAACAGAAGGCTTCTGCCTTCACCATAAACAATAGAGTTATGAAGAAATGTTTGATAATGCTTTTAGGTGGAGCGATAACGGTGAGCAGTTGCTCCACTGGCGCAGGCACGGGTGCCTACGCAGGCGGCTCAATGGGCTCGGTGCTCGGCTCCGCAATCGGCGGAATCGTAGGCGGACCGCGCGGACACGATATAGGTACAGTTGTAGGTATGGCTACGGGTGCAGCAGCCGGTGCGGCTGTGGGCGACGCTGCCGAGAAGAAGCAGCGCCAGAGCGTGGGCGTGCCGACAGAAGAACAGCAGCAGCGCAGACCGTCTGAGCGCGAGATGCGTGCGCGCCGCAACCAGCGCATTCAGCGTGAGAAGGCTATGCAGCGTCAGCGTCAGCAGATGCAGCAAAACGATGCCGAATACGATGATGATGTGTACTTCGACGCGAAGAAGCCAAGAGATATTGACGCGAAGAAACTCAAAACTTCCGATGCTGAGGAGCCAGGAAAGCCAGAAAGACCTATGCCGTTCTACAATAACGAGGGCTTCCCGGAGGGTCAGCACTTCAAGTTGGAGCGCATACCGAGAAAACAAATCGACAACAATGTGCAGGAGGAACAGCCGCAGGAGAGCCGTCTTGACACTGATATCGTTGTCGATGAAACCAATTCAAGTGACGACAGCTTCGACTTTGAAAAGGGAGAATAATAAGAAGACTTGTAATAAAAGTAGCGGAGGCCGGAAACCTCCGCTACTTTTTTTATTTCAGTACGAATACTTTCGTCTCGTGCGCAGCCACCGTGCCCTTCCATTTGTTTGCACGCTGCGCAATGTTGCGGTGTTGCCAAACGTCGCGCACGGTGTACTTGCCGTTGAGTCCGACGGTGGCGAAGTTGAGGCTCACACGCTGTGCTGCGTCCGACGGATTGAGGATAGCCACGGCGTGCGAACCGTCAGCCAGCGGTTTCACGTACACCTGCTGCGTCGGCTCGTTCACGATGCGCTCCGCAGCCTTGCCCAGAGCGTCCTGATTGATGGCGATAATCTCCTTGTTGAGCAGTATGCGGCGGTCGTCGTCGGTCACTTTGCGCAGGTCGTTGGTCATGGCGAGCACCGACGAGAGCATACACCACATGCTCATCTGCGTCTGATATTCGGTCTGAGTGCAGCCCACGCCGCCGAGATCGCTCGACGGACCGCCCGTTCCGCGCAGACCAACCACGAGCATGTCCATGTCGGGCCATTGTCCTGGGCGGGCATGCTTGGCGAGTGGTGCCGTAATGTTGACGATGTCGAGAATGCCCATGCCGCCTTCCTTCACGATGTCCTTCCACATGTCGCGCACGTCGTAAGAAGTGCGCCAGAGCTGTCCGCCCACTTCCTCGCACCACTCCTCGCCTTGGCGCTGTCCCCATTCGCAGATGCCGAGCACGATGTCGCGGCCAGAGTTCTGCAGCGCGTTAGCCATTGTGCGGTAGCGCTGTCTTGCCGTGGCGCTGTCCTCAGGCGCGTTGCAGTAGTCGTACTTCAGATAGTCGATGCCCCACGAAGCGAAGGTGCGTGCGTCCTGCTCCTCGAAACCGAGGCTCGCTGTCCATCCGCCGCAGGTGAGTTGCGCCGCATCCGAGTAGATACCGAGCTTCAGACCCTTAGAGTGGACATAGTCGGCGAGCGCCTTTATGCCCGACGGAAACTTCTCAGGGTCGGGTATGATGTTGTTCTGTCGGTCGCGACCGCCCTGCCAGAGGTCGTCGATGAAGATATATTCGTAGCCGGCGTCGCGGAATCCGCCTTCGACCATAGCGTCCGCTGTCTCGCGGATGAGCTGCTCGTTGATGTTGCCCTGGAAGAGATTCCATGTCATCCAGCCCATAGGCGGTTTCGGCGCAAGTTGCTTGCGTGGAGTGGGGACGTTCTCAGCCGAAGCAAAGAGCGACGAGAGGCAGAGAGCTGCCGAGAGAATAAAAGATTTGTTCATAATGATTTGTTTGTTATAGATGTTGTGATGTTGAGATGTTGAGGTGGTGAGATATGATGGTGAGGTGTTGAGATGTGATGTTGAGGTGTTGAGATATGCATTGCTAATGTCAACACAACACCATCTCACCATCTCACCACCTTTATTGTGCAAAGTTAGCAATAATTTCCGTTCGTTCTGTATAATGTCCCCGATTTTCTTTGCTCATTGAAACGTAAAGGTTAATTTTGCACGTAGCGGAGGTCTCCGGCCTCCGCAGCACCAAGTGTATAGCGTGAAGAGTTGTATTCTAAACACGACAACTCGCTATAAAGTAATTTGTGTTATTGATTGCTGCGGAGGCCGGAGACCTCCGCTACGGAAATAGCTATGGAAAAGAAATATAGATTTGAAGTCTGCGCCAACGGCGTAGAGAGTTGTTTGGCAGCGCAGGAAGGCGGCGCCGACCGTGTAGAACTTTGCGCCGGCATACCCGAGGGCGGCACCACGCCGTCGTACGGCGAGATTAAGGTTGCGCGCCGTGTGCTCAGCACGACACGCCTCCACGTGATAATACGTCCGCGCGGCGGCGACTTCCTCTATACGCCGCTCGAAGTGGAGCTCATGGTGGAGGATATACGCGTGTGCCGGGAGTTGGGCGTCGATGGTGTGGTGATAGGCTGTCTGTGTGCCGATGGATCGCTCGACATGGATGCCAACCGTCGCTTGGTTGAGGCTGCCCAGGGCATGTCCGTCACGTTCCACCGCGCCTTTGACCGCTGCAACGATCCGCGCCGCGCACTCGAACAGCTCATCGAGCTCGGCGTCGACCGCGTCCTGACATCGGGTCAGCAGCCCACGGCGCTCGAAGGTGCACCGTTGCTCGCCCAGCTGCACAAGCTTGCTGCCGACCGCATCATTATTCTCGCTGGCTGCGGCGTGAATGAGCAGAACATAAAGCAGATACAGACTGAGACTGGTGTCTGCGAGTTCCACTTCTCGGCGCGCGTTCCCATAAAGAGCCGCATGCAGTACATCAATCCCGACGTGTACATGGGTGCGAAGGATGCCGACGAAGGCACGCTGATGTACACTTCGGCTGAGCGCGTACGTAATACCATCGCGCAGTTGCAGTAGAAAAAGTCTGGTATCTATCGCATACAACACTTTAAGAAACTTTCATGTGCCTTCAAGGGGGTGCACTTGTCTCAAGTGCATCAACCGAGCAAGAGGTGCACCAACCGAGCAAGAATTACACCGTTTACTTGGTTGTGCAGCAGAGACTGCTGCACCCCCTGAGAAAAGTGCATCAACCGAGCGAGATTTGCTGTCTCCTACAGATTTCACTTTAAACGGATTTAGGGTATATAATGAAAAACGGATTAAGCGGATTAATCAGACTCCTTCATTGTATAAGGAATCCGTTTAATCCGCTTAATCCGTTGTTGAATTATTCCGAGCAGTACAATCCGCTGTTAAATCATTCCAAGCAGACAGTCTGCTTAATCAGTTGCCGCTTTATCCCAGCACCTCGATAGCCTTGCGCATGCGCTTCAGCGTCTCCTCCTTGCCGAGGAACGCCGAGATGTCGAACATGCCCGGGCCCTTGCCGATGCCTACGAGCGTGAGTCGGAAGGCGTTCATAACGTCGCCGAGCTTGTAGCCCTTCTCCTCAATCCACTTCATCACTACCGGCTCCTGACCCTCTACCGAGAAGTCGTCGATGCCCTCGAGCACCTCAGCCAGTTCGCCCATCACCTTAGCCGAATCAGCCTTCCAGCGCTTCTTCACGGTCTTCTCGTCGTACTCCGTCGGAGCGATGAAGAAGAACGAGCAAAGCGGCCACAACTCCTTAACGAAGTTCACGCGGTCCTTCATCATAGCCACCACCTTAGTGATGCGCTCCATCGACTCGTCTACGCCGTTGTTAGCCACGATAGGCGCGAAGAGATTAGCCACCTCCTCGTTCGACTTCTTCAGCATGTACTCGTGGTTAAACCAGATGCCCTTCTGATAGTCGAAGCGTGCGCCAGCCTTAGAGCACTTGTGGATGTCGAACGCCTGCACAAGCTCGTCAAGAGTGAAGAGCTCCTGCTCTGTGCCAGGATTCCAGCCGAGCAGTGCAAGGAAGTTGACGACTGCCTCGGGGAAGTATCCGCTCTCGCGGTAGCCTGAAGAAACGTCGCCCGTCTTCGGGTCGTGCCATTCGAGCGGGAACACAGGGAAGCCCAGTCGGTCGCCGTCGCGCTTTGAGAGCTTGCCCTTGCCTTCCGGCTTCAGCAGCAGCGGCAGGTGAGCGAATTTAGGCATAGTGTCTTCCCAACCGAACGCGCGGTAGAGCAGAACGTGAAGCGGTGCGCTCGGCAGCCACTCCTCGCCGCGAATCACGTGCGTAATCTCCATGAGGTGGTCGTCCACGATGTTAGCCAAGTGGTATGTAGGCAGCTCGTCGGCGCTCTTGTAGAGCACCTTGTCGTCGAGAATGTCGCTCTTGATAACCACGTGACCGCGTATCATGTCGTCGATGTGCACCTCGATGCCCGGCTCTACCTTGAAGCGAACCACGTACTGCTCGCCGTCAGCGATGCGGCGCTCCACTTCCTCCTTCGGCAGAGTGAGCGAATTGGTCATCTCGCCGCGTGTGTGCGCGTCGTACTGGAAGTTCTGAATCTCGGCACGCTTAGCCTCAAGCTGTTCCGGCGTG
This sequence comes from Leyella stercorea, assembly GCF_019052365.1. Classification (GTDB taxonomy): domain Bacteria; phylum Bacteroidota; class Bacteroidia; order Bacteroidales; family Bacteroidaceae; genus Prevotella. The sequence continues at coordinate 6,546 of NZ_JAHQUY010000033.1, read as the reverse complement.
TCGAAAGCGATGTAAGCCTTGTCGGCAGCCAGCAGCTGCTCTACATATTTCTTATATATGCTGCGGCGCTCGCTCTGTCGGTACGGACCATGTTCGCCGCCGAAGCTCACGCCCTCGTCGAACTTGATGCCGAGCCAGCGGAATGACTCGATGATATACTCCTCAGCGCCCGGTACGAAACGGTTGGAGTCGGTGTCCTCGATGCGGAATACGAGGTCGCCGCCGTGCTGGCGAGCGAAGAGATAGTTGTACAATGCTGTGCGCACGCCACCGATGTGCAGCGCTCCTGTTGGACTTGGTGCGAAACGCACCCTCACTTTTCTATCTGACATATTTTGTTTTGTTGTTTTGTTTTCAGTGCAAAGGTAGTGCAATTATTTCGTATTTTGTGATTTTTTTTGTAATATTGCAGTCGAAACCCCCAAACACGGCGGACTAACCCCCGTAGAACCTCTAAACAAACTGATTTATATGGACCGATTGAACCAACCAAAGCGAATTTTCTGGCGCAACATGCTCTCGCGAACGCTCCTTGTACTGGTCACCGTGACGCTCATCGTGTGGGCTCTGCCGCACAACGAACGCCAACGCTACAAGTACGACGTGGGCAAACCGTGGATGTACGGCTCGTTCATAGCCAAGTTCGACTTCCCCGTATACAAGACCGACGCCACCATAAAGGCGCAGGAAGACTCGCTGCTCGAGACCTACCAGCCCTACTACAACTACGACAAGCAGGTGGAGACGAAGATGGTGAGCCGATTCCTCGCCGACTATCGCAACGGCATACCCGGACTCTCGTCGCTCTACGTGAAGCTCATCGCCGACCGCCTGCACAAGCTCTATCAGCAGGGCATCATGGGCACGCCCGAATACAACGAGATATACCGCGACTCTACCACTGAGGTGCGCGTCGTACTCGGCAACAAGGCGCAGAGCATACGCCTCTCCGAGTTCTACTCTACGCTCTCGGCGTACGAGCAGCTCTTCGCCGACGACATCATCGCGCAGCAGCGACCGCTACTGCAGCGCTGCAACCTCAACAACTATATTGAGCCTAACCTCATATACGACAAGAGCCGCTCCGAGACCGAGCGCAACGACCTCCTCTCGTCGATACCGCCCGCAAGCGGAATGGTGATGAGCGGACAGAAAGTGATAGACCGCGGCGACATCGTCGACGAATATACCTACCGCGTGCTCGACTCCTTCGAGCGCGAGATGGAACGGCGCAGCGCCACCGACAGCGAAATGATGGTGATGCTCATCGGACAGATAGTGTTCGTGGCGCTCCTCGTCACGCTCTTCACCATCTACCTCGGACTCTTCCGACACGACTACTTCGCCAAACCGCGCTCCATCGCCATGCTCTACACGCTCATCACGCTCTTCCCTGTGCTCGTGTCGCTCATGGTGAGCCACAACTTCCTCAGCGTCTACATACTGCCGCTGGCTATGGCGCCGATGTTCGTGCGCGTCTTCATGGACTCGCGCACGGCGTTCGTCTGCCACGTCACGATGGTGCTCATCTGTACCGCCGCCGTGCGCTACCAGTACGAGTTCATCATCATACAGCTCGTAGCCGGACTCGTAGCCATCTACTCGCTGCGCGAACTCACACGCCGCGCCCAGGTGTTCCGCACGGCGCTCTTCGTCACACTCGCCAGCGCTCTCGTCTACGTAGCCATGCAGATGATGCAGAGCAACGACCTCTCGCTCGTCGACACCGATATGTACTATCACCTCGTTGTCAACGGCATCTTCCTGCTGCTCTGCTATCCGCTCATGTACGTCGTCGAGAAGATGTTCGGATTCGTGTCGAGCGTTACGCTCTTCGAGCTGTCTAACACCAATCGCGGACTGCTTCGCGACCTCTCGGAGGTGGCTCCCGGCACGTTCCAGCACTCTATCACCGTCGGAAACCTCGCAGCCGAGATAGCCAACAAGATAGGCGCCAACTCGCTGCTTGTGCGTACCGGCGCACTCTATCACGACATCGGAAAGATGGAAGACCCAGTCTTCTTCACCGAGAATCAGGCAGGTGTCAATCCGCACGACAACATGTCGTACATCGAGAGCGCACGCATCGTGATGCGCCACGTCACCGAAGGCGTGCGCATGGCGGAGAAAGCTAATCTTCCGGCGTTCATACGCGACTTTATCCTCACCCACCACGGACGCGGCGTGACGAAGTATTTCTACATAAAGTACAAGAACGAGCATCCCGACATCAACGTCGACGTCACGCAGTTCCAGTACCCCGGACCTAACCCGTTCACACGCGAACAAGCCATTCTTATGATTGCCGATGGCGTGGAGGCAGCGTCGCGTTCTCTCTCCGAGTACACCGAGGAAAGCATTTCCGAACTCGTCAACCGCATCATCGACGGCGACGTAGCCGAAGGTTTCTTCAAGGAGTGTCCTATCACCTTCCGCGACCTCGCCCTCGCCAAGCTCGTACTCATCGAACGCCTCAAGTCGATATATCACACCCGCATATCATATCCCGAAGCGAAGAAGTAATTAAGGAGGCTACGGCATTTTTGCCGTAGCCTTTAATTTTGAAATACGGACCATTATAAATACTTGCAATGCCTACGGATAGTCCGAATTCTCGTGCTATGAGTTTTGCCATACATCCTAAATATTTTTATTGAAACCTGCTGTAATTCAATAAAAAGCAGTAACTTTGCAACATTCTAAAAACCAATCTACAAATGAAAAAATTTACTTTGTTCTTTATCGCGCTTGTCGCTTGCTTCTTCGCAGGCGTAGAGTGCATTAGTGCAGCTACCGCAGGCGGCCTTAAGAAGGCTTCTCCGAAACTGCCTGAGTTTGTAACGTCGGGAGACGGCGGCACTTACTATTACGTTAAGTTCTTGCGTAACGAGAAGGTGATGTCTGTCAGCTCAGACAATTGTATCCGTCTCTACGCAGGCAGCGGCGAAAGCTCACAGCAGTGGCGCCTCGTCGGTTCGCAGAATAACTTCCAGTTCCAGAACAAGGACGGACAGTACATAGTGGTTAGCTCGCAGAGCCTTGGCGCTACCTCTACTGGTGCTGCTAACCCTAACCCGTTGCGTCCGAGCACATCAGAGCAGCCTGGCGGCTTCAAGCTTCAGGTGGCTCCGAACACAGACAACGGCACAGGATGGGAGATTGTAGCCAACTCTAAGTCGGGCAACAACGTCGTTAACCTTTGGGGCGACCCGGGCGACGGCAACTCGATCGGCTTCTGGAAGACCAACGACCAGAACAACGTTGTGGTTTTCGTGAAGCCAGACTCTGACCTCGGCGCTGCCGACTACAAGACTGTAGGCTCGATGACATTCAAGCCCGAGAACAAGCTCACACTCTGGTACACAGAGCCGGCTACAACCGCACAGCTTTACAGCGGCGGTCAGGGCTATTCTAACTGGATGGAGTACGCATTGCCTATCGGCGACGGACAGTTCGGCGCTTGTCTCTTCGGTGGTGTCTACAAAGACGAGATTCAGTTCAACGAGAAGACGCTCTGGAGCGGCACACCCGCACGCTCTTCGCAGGGCGGCAAGGGCTACGGCAAGTACGAGAACTTCGGTTCTATCTACGCTAAGGACCTCAGCGGCGAATTCGGCCTCACAACCGACAAGGCAGCTTCAGACTATGTACGTTTGCTCGACCTCACAACCGCAACCGGCAAGACCATGTTCAAGTCGGCAGCAGGTGTTGAGTACACACGCGAGTATATCGCATCTAACCCGGCGCGCGTCGTTGTGGCTCACTACACAGCAAGCAAGGGCGGCAAGCTCAGCTTCCGCTTCACAATGGCTCCAGGCTCTATCACAGCCGACCCGACATACGCTGACGGCGAAGGCACATTCAGCGGCAAGCTCGAGACCATCAGCTACAATGCCCGCATGAAGGTGATCCCGACTGGCGGCACAATGACAACAGACGAGGAAGGCATCGAGGTGATCGGCGCTGACGAAATCATGGTTGTGCTCGGCGGCGGCACCGACTTCGACGCTTACGAGAGCACATATACCAAGAATACATCGGCTTTGGCTCAGACTATAGCCGACCGCGTTGCAGCAGCTGCCGAGAAGTCGTGGGCTGATCTCTACGCAGAGCACGTAGCCGACTATCAGAGCTTCTTCGGACGTTGCGACTTCGACCTCGCAGGCACAAAGAACGATATGACAACCAACCGTCTTATCGACTCATACAACGGTGGTCGTGGCGCTGACGCACTCATGCTCGAGCAGCTCTACTTCGCTTACGGTCGCTATCTCGAGATTTCTTCTTCACGCGGTGTCGACTCTCCGTCTAACCTCCAGGGCATCTGGAACAACATCAACGGTGTAGCATGGAACTCTGATATCCACTCTAACATCAACGTTCAGATGAACTACTGGCCGGCTGAGCCTACAAACCTCAGCGAGATGCACATGCCGTTCCTCAACTATATCTGGGCTATGGCAGAAAAGCAGCCGCAGTGGAAGCAGTGGGCAAAGCTGCAGGGTCAGGACCGCGGTTGGACTTGCTTCACCGAGAACAATATTTTCGGCGGCGTGAGTGCATTCAAGAACAACTACGTTATCGCTAACGCTTGGTACGCTACACACCTCTGGCAGCACTACCGCTACACACTCGACCGCGAGTATCTGAAGCGCGTGTTCCCCGCAATGCTTTCAGCTTCGCAGTTCTGGATGGACCGCCTCAAGCTGGCTTCTGACGGCACATACGAGTGCCCGAACGAGTGGTCGCCTGAGCACGGACCAGAGTCGGAGAACGGCGTTGCTCACGCACAGCAGCTCGTATACGACCTCTTCTGCAACACTCTCGCTGCCATCGACGTGCTCGGTGACGACGCAGAAGTATCGGCTACAGACCTCGGCATACTCAGAGACCGCTTCGCTAAGCTCGACAAGGGTCTTGCTACAGAGAACTATACCGGCTACTTCGGTACAGCTATTCCTACTGGTTCTAAGATTCTGCGCGAGTGGAAGTACAGCTCATACACAAGAGGTGAGAACGGCCACCGCCACATGTCGCACCTTATGTGCCTCTATCCGTTCTCTCAGATTGAGCCGGGCACAGAGCTGTTCGACGCAGCTGTCAACTCTATGAAGCTCCGTGGCGACGGTGCTACCGGCTGGTCAATGGGTTGGAAGATGAACCTTTGGGCACGTGCCCTCGACGGCGACCACGCTCGCAAGATTCTGAACAACGCACTGGCTCACAGCAATGGTGGTGCAGGCGTATTCTACAACCTCTTCGACTCGCACGCTCCGTTCCAGATCGACGGCAACTTCGGTGCTTGCGCCGGTATCGCCGAGATGATTATGCAGAGCAACTCGGGTCTTATCCGCATCTTGCCGGCTCTTCCGTCGGCTTGGACAGAGGGACACATGCACGGCATGAAGGCTGTAGGCGACGTTACGGTTAGCATCGACTGGAAGAACGGCGAGGCTACACGCGTTGAGCTCACAAACAACCAGGGTCAGACAATGCGCGTTCACTACAAGAACCTCGCTAAGGCTAAGGTTTACGTAGACAACGTGCTCACAGAAGTGGCTGTTAAGGACAACGTAGCTACACTCACCGGAGCTAACGGTTCGGTAGTAGTGCTCGACTTCGACGGCTCGTTCACTCCGACCGGCATCGACGCCGTGAAGACCGAGGCTGCTCACGACGGCTATATATATAATGTAAGCGGTCAGCGCGTCAACGACTCATACAAGGGTCTTATCATCAAGAATGGCAAGAAGATGCTGAAGAAGTAATATTTTCTATGTTTTACTTGCTTCGTTTATTATTTTTGGATATTTTTGCAGTCCGAACTTGAAGATTATATTCAAAGTAAACGAAATATATAAACAACAACCGAAGAAGATGAAAGAGATAGCTGGCGTAAATTCAGATACGTTCACGATTCTTATTGTAGACGACATCGCCTTGAACCTGCTTTTGCTCGACAAGATGCTTAAGCCGTTCGATTTCCAGATTGTAAAGGCTGCCAACGGCCGCGAGGCGTTGGAAACCATACAGTCGCGCATAGGCACGCCAGACAGCATCGACCTCGCTATAGTAGACCTCATGATGCCCGACATCGACGGCTTCAAGGTGATAGAGCACGTGCGCAACGGCTGCGACAACGCAGAGTTCCGTATTCCGGCGCAGAGCAAGAGCGACCTTCCGATACTGATTCTCTCGGGCATGAACTTCGGCGAGGACATAGAACGCGGACTTGCGTTAGGCGCCAACCAGTTCATCACGAAGCCTATCGTGATGACGCAGCTCTACAGCATCATCGTAGAGGAACTGACGAAGAAGGTAGAAGCAACGAAGTAGCTTGACGTGAAGTTAAAGTAGCAACTTGATTTATCTATTATATATACGAAGCGGGGGACAATTTGCGTAAGCGAATTGTCCCCCATACTTTTGTAGAAGAATTTATTTGCGCAGAGCCATGTCGCCACCAAGGCGTGAGGCTCTGCTTTTTTTATCCCAAATCGGTCATTAGGATTTCTCTGTGTCGTACGGCAAAGAGAAATCCTTTAA
>NZ_JAHQUY010000193.1 GCF_019052365.1 Leyella stercorea | reverse complement strand
ATATCAAAGAGCAGTCTCTACAAGATGACACACAAGCATGAACTTCCGTTCTTCCGTCCCAACGGCAAGATTATATACTTTGAAAAGTCCGAGCTTTTGAACTGGATGCGCCAGAACCGCAGTATGTCCGAGGCAGAGACCAAGGCTGCAGCGACCAAGCACATGAGTGAACTTTGTAAATAGACATGGCGATGATGAAGGACGATATTTCCCATGAGGAGTACAGAAGCAAGTTGGCGAATGTCGCTGACCTTGCCGTGAGCTACATCAATACTGGCAACGGCTATTTTCGAATGCGTGATGCTTTCAATGGGCTTGCCGAGCAATGCGGAGCCAACAAGGGCATCAATGATGAAGCAACTGTCGGCAGAAGAAAACTTCTTGCCCAGTCTGTTTGCATTGAGTGCATTTCACGATTAAGCAGCCATTCTAATGACAGGTTGCAAGGCGAGCTCTATGTTATCGCAGAGGACATTTCCCCAAGGAGAGGA
>NZ_JAHQUY010000192.1 GCF_019052365.1 Leyella stercorea | reverse complement strand
ATGATTTTTCGGGCGATTGATAACGAGTGGCTCGTCAAAGACCCTTTCAGACGATACGAGTACAAGAACGAGGAAACAACAAGGGAGATTCTGACAAAAGAAGAAATTCACCTGTTGATGGAAACTCCTATCACCAGAAAGCATATGGGGTTGGTGCGTGACTTGTATCTATTCTGCTGTTTCACAGGTCTCGCATTCATTGACCTGTACAACTTGAAGGAAGAGAACATCAAGACATTTTTTGACGATGGCGAGTGGATTGTTATCCACCGACAGAAGACAGGAACGGAAGCCGACATCAAGTTGCTTGACTATCCCAAGCAGATAATGGAGAAATATCGTGGATTGTGCAAGGATGGAAGAGTCTTTCCTGTACCACCTTATAGAAGTTGTCTGCGTTCGCTCAAAAGATTGGGAAAGAAATGCGGTATCACCAAGCCACTTTCCTGGCATGTCTCAAGGCACTCGTTCGCAACCTCGGTTTGCCTCTCCAA
>NZ_JAHQUY010000191.1 GCF_019052365.1 Leyella stercorea | reverse complement strand
CAAATGAAAATAGAAACTTCACGGAAGTTTTTGGACTGCACGATTATCGCATACTCATTTCTGAGAAATGGATACAACTTCGTCTTACAAACGTCTTGAAAAATGGAAATCGCACACAAGAATGGCACATCCATCAGAGAAATTCCGATGAAAGAAGAGTATGGCTTGTCCATGCTTCTTGTATCGGGTTTTCTCCAAGGCTGTGCAGCCAAGCATGAAAGTGGTCATTGAGGTTTACATCAATGACTTCTTTCTTGCGGTGGAGTATGCAAACAAAATGGTACAGCAAAACAAGGAATGGTGTTTCTTTTGATCGGTTAGCCTGCAACCGACAAAAAGAAACACTTTTCCTCATGCCGTACTACTGAGACAGGAAAGGGTGGCGTGCCACTGTTTCATGTCGTTTGGATTGTGCGATAAAAAATGGAACTGCGAGTTGTGGCTATAAAAGTCAGCCGTTGTCAGCACGGCAAACAAAGAAAAGTCCTTGGCAGTATAGTCTTGAAGTATTTCAAGGCATACCGCCAAGGATTTTT
>NZ_JAHQUY010000032.1 GCF_019052365.1 Leyella stercorea | reverse complement strand
GTGCACTTCTTGCTCTGGCAAGCGGCAAAGCCGAGCGGAGACAAGTGCACCCCCTTTGAGTAAAAATCCGTGCAATAATATCAATTGCTTTTTATAACGAACACGAATAACTCGAATATCACGAATGCAAGGTTTATCCATTCGTGATATTCGCGCTGTTCGTGTTCGTTTTTTATTACGGTAGAATCGCAAAAAAACTGCACCAGCTTGTCACAAAACCGCGCGTCGCACGTTATATATATGTAACAAGCAACCGACAAACCCAGAACGCACCCCACCGACACGACAATGGAAAACAACGTACTGACAATATTCACGCGCATACGTCAACGACTGCACACCACGGCGCGCAGCATAGCCGGTGAGGACAACGCCGACGATGTGCTGCAGGACGCGTTCTGCAAGCTGTGGACACTGAAAAACATGCCGCCCGACCAGCAGCAGACGGAGCGCATAGCCGCCACAATAGTGAAGAACGTGAGCATCGACTATCTGCGCTCAGCCCACCGCAGCGCTCAGCCCGCCAACGTCTGCGGCGCCACCGACGACGCAAAGGAGCAGGACATGCGCGAACGCTTCGACACCGTGAAGCGAATTGTGGAGACACAGCTCAGCGACACGCAGCGGCGCGTGCTCTGGATGCGCGACTACGAGGGATACTCGTTCGCCGAGATTGCCGCCGCCGTAGACATGACGGAGGAGAACGTAAGACAGACGCTTTCGAGAGCGCGAAAACAGATTCGTGAAACTTATAAAAACATAAACTGATGGCAAAGAACGATATACACAGTCTGATTGAGGGCTATTTCGACGCCACGCTGAGCGAGCAGGAGGAGGCGCAGCTGAAGCAGATGCTTGCCGAAACCGACGACGACTCCGACGACATTCGCGAGGCAAAGGCTACAATGGGCTTGTTCGCCACCGAGAGATACTTCACCGAAAAGGCGCCCGCAACGAAGAAGCCGCGCACGGGATGGCGCCGACTGAAGTACGCAGCCGTGTTCGCATTGGGCGTGCTGCTCGACCTGTTTTTGGACATCGACAACCCGTACAATACAAAACGCTGAAACAGCCTCGTCTGATTAAAACCATAACATCCATTCTGATAAAAAAACAAAAACACGCTATGGAAACAAACGAGTATAGAAACGAGACAACAATGGCTATGGGCGTGCTGCTCTGCCTGTGGTTAAAGCTCGACGCGCTGCTTGAGTACGGCATGCAGCATGTGTCGCCCTTACTCATCGCCACTTGCGCCGTGCTCCTACTCGCCGTAGCGGGCAGAGCGCTGTGGCTCGCCCTCGCCGACCGTCGCCGTCTGTGTGCCGTTGCGCGCAGTTTGCTGAAGTCAGACTTCTTCGATGCCGCAACCGCACTGGCTTTCCTCATGCCGCTGCTGAGCATCGAGGCATACAGCGAGTGGTTCGCCTATGCTGCATGGGTGCTTGGCGATGTCGTGCTGATTGGCGCAATGGTGCAGTTGTGCAGACAATCAGCATCTGCAGCCAAGCAACCTCTCTAACAGCATCACATCCCTCCTAATAATATCAACCTCCCTCCAAACAATATCGACACTCCAAACAGTATCAACCCGATAATAATCTTCAAAAACATACAGTTATGACAACAAACAAAGTGACAGCAGAAAAGACCTGCGAGTTTCTTCTCTATTTCGTGCTTCTGATGGTGTATTCCGGCGTGTTCTATCTGCTCGGCTTCGACATTACTGGCGAGAGCAGCGACTGGCATGTCATCCTCTACTTCCTCGTGCTCAACATCGTCACCACGCCCACCACAAGTCTCATCATGGCGCAATGGAACAAGCGCAAGCAGTGAATGGGATAGCTCTACTTGCAAGAATTAAAAACGGATTAAGCGGATTAAACGGATTCTCATTGCTTGAGTAAAAATCCGTTTAATCCGCTTAATCCGTTGTTTTGTTTTACGCACCCTAACAATCTGTGTATTTCTGGGTGCACTTCTTGCTACGTTGGTGCACTTGAGACAAGTGCACCCCCTAAAGATTACTGCATGTAGAGCTTGAGCGTTGTCGTTTCGTCGCCAACGTCCACGGTCTGCGTCTGCATCTCGCCCTTGCCGTTCATGAACTTCACGACGTACTGCTGGTTCTTCTCCACATTGAACGTAAGCACATCGTTCATGTCCTGCGTAGCGCCCGTGCTGCGACCACCGTAGAGCTGCTTGTCGCCCTTGAACACATCGAGGTTGGTAGCCACGCGGTCGCCCGAATTCTCGGCATGATCCTTATCCTTGAACACCATCACGCGCAGAGCCACGTGCTTGTCGTCGGCAGGTGTGGCAGAGAGCTGCGCACGGTAGAGGCTGGTGTAGCGGTCAGTGACGTTCTCGGCGTGAACATAGCGAATGTTGTCGTCCCAAACCAACGGGAAGTAATAGCCTGTGGGCTTGAACGAAGCCGCATAGATAGCTTTTCTCACGTCCTCCTTTATCGCCTTGCCCGCGTCGGTGAGGAACCACGACTGGTCGAGGTCGTCAGAAGGATAATACTCGGTGAAGCGCCACTGACCGTCTATCCACACCTCGTTCCAGTTATGATTGCCGCGGTCGTCGTGCCAAGCCGGAGTGCCAGCCACGCGCGACGGGATGCCTACGGCGCGGAACGCATCGGTAAGCAGGATAGAGAGACCCGAGCACGAAGCCATGTGCTGACGCATTGACTCGTAAGGAGCCTGGTCAGGCTTCTCGCGCTTCGTGTTGTAGTCGACGAGCAGCTCGTCGCGCACGTTCTTGTTCACCGAGTCGATAGCCTCGCGCATCGTCTTGCACGGAGCCACGTACTTCTTGAAGCGCTCGTAGAAGTCCTTGCGCCAGTTCTCACGCGCCTCGTTCAGATTCACGTAAGCCACCACGTCGTTCAGGAACACGCTGTCGGGCACGGTCTTTGCCCACGGGAACTCGGCGCGAGCCTTGTAAGCGTACTCAACGTTCTCAAGCAGGAAATCGGCTGAGAGCGACTTCGCGTCTCTCTCGGGCATGTACGAAATGAGGAACGCCATGCCCTCGCGCTGACTTGTGGGCGCTTCCTTCAGCGCCTTCTTCAGTTCCTTCGCATTGGCACCGGCTGCAGCCATCGTCTGGTCTATCAGCTTGTTATACTTAGCTGGCACACCGGCATATCTGCCACTCGTGCAGGCAGACAGGCCGAACGCCATAAGCAGGAGCATATTCTTTATCTTCATAATCTCTTTGTTTTTATTACATTATTTATATATAGTAAGCGCCGCATCCGTTTACAGATAGCAGCGCCGTCGTTTATAGATGGCGCTGCCGATGCTGACTGCGATTGCTTAGTAGGCGCTGCCCTGCATCATTCGCGCGAAGAAGTCGAAGTTCTCCTTCACCACCTTGCGACCTTCCTCCTCACCGCCGAAGCAGTTGATGCGAGCCTCGGGCAGCATGTCGTGAGCGTTGAGGTAGCGCAGCATGTCGCCCGGCAGCATGAAGATGTTGCCGAAGGTGTGCGCCTTGGCGTACTCGGCATCGTAGAGCGGGTTGCGCGGGTCGCAGATGAGTCGCGCCACGTTGGGGAAGTAGACCACGTTGAAGTCAGACTCGCGCACGAACACGGTGAAGTCCACTTCGTCCTGCGGCAGCGTGAGCTGCGACACGGCACGCTTCGACAGTCCTACACGCTCGATGAGGAACAGGCGCAGCATGTCGGCATTGTTGAAGTAGAACAATGGCGAACCGCTGTTCTGCTCTATCAGCTTGCTGCGCTTTTCGAGACAGAGCGTGGTGTTATGCTTGCGCTGAGCCTTCTCGGCGTCGAAAGCCTCGGTGTTGTTCGACCATGAAGCCTGCGAACCGAGGTAGAACTCGCCGCCGTACTCCACGAAGAACGCCATAGCCGACTTGCTGTCATAGCACTCCGTCTGCGGGTGAGACATGGTGAGGTCGGTCAGCGTGAACTTATCGCCGCGCAGCGACTCGAACGTCATGCTCTCGCCCTTCTTCGAGTCGACGATGCGGTAGAAGTCGAACGGCAGGTAGCGCTGCGAAGCTATCTTGTCGGCAGCCTCAGCGTTGCCGTTGTTGCGCACGATGCGAGCCAGCCAGTCCTGCGGACGCATAGCCAGCGGCTGCAGACGGCTCTCGAACATGGCGATGCTCTCAGCCACGTTCATGGCGATAGGCGGCGGACAGTTGAGCGACTGCGAGAGGCGCTGTGCCTGTTGGCGTATGAGCATCGGCGCGTTCTCGTTGCACGACGCATAGCAAGCGTAGAAAGACCACTTCATGAGGTCGAGCTGCGCGTAGAAGTTCTCAGCGAACTCAGCCTTCTCGAAGAACTCCTTCAGCTCCTCGTTCACAGGCATATCCTCGAAGCGCTTGTCCATCAGCGAGCACGCCGTGCGTGCAGCCGCCTCAAGCGCCGGCGTGTCTGGCGACACCACAGCCGACGGCTCGGTGCGTGTCATGAGCAGCCAGATGAGGAAGCGTATGTCCTCCACGTTCGGCTCGTTGCGATAATAGTTCTGCATGTCTACGTCGTAGAACGGCAACTGACGTCCGTACAGCTCCTGGAAGGTGTCGGTAAGGGCATTCCAGATGCCCAGATCCGAAATCATATCCTCGTAATACATCGTGAGCACGATAGCGAGCTCACGCAGATTGTCGCCTTTAAATTCTTCAATGTTCAGTTTCTCCATAAGCTCTGCCAGGTCTGAGGCAAAGCGTGCGTATGCAGCATCGGTCGTTCCCTTCAAGAAAAGCGGATGACGACGCGCGATGTCCATAGCCGGAATGCGAATTTTTGTCATATTATTTGGTTTTAAGTTATTTTTTCTTTCTTTTTTAGGACAGCGCTTAAGCCTTTCTAAGCCTCTTTAAGCCTTCCTAAGCCTTAACCAACTAAGCCTCTTTAAGCCTTTCTAAGCCTTTGCCAACTAAGCCGAGCTAAGGCCCTTTAGGCCTTCTAAGCCGTTGTTGGCTAAGCCCTCCCCGACGGGGAGGGTTGGGAGGGGCTACCCGAACAGCTCCCTCAGCACTGCGAGCGATTTCATCTCGGGGAAGTCGGGCAGGTGCAGCCTATAGTAAGCCAGCAGCACATCTACGCAGCGGTTGCGTTCCTCGCGCGTGAGGCGCAGCAGGCGCATCGTAGCATAGTTGAGGCGCAGCAGCAGACCAATCTTCTCAGCCTCGTGCGGAGGCAGGAAGTCGGCGTGCGGAGGCGCCGCATAGACAAAACAACCCTCGCGCATGTCGAAGCAACAACCGCCAGCATAGTCCTCTACGTTAGGATAGAAGCCGATGAAGCGCGTGAGGTGCAACATATATATAATGTGGAAATTGGCGAAACTGCCCTCACAGGCGTCAAGCCATCGCACGCTGTTCTCTACGAAAGCATATAGCGCAGGGTCAGCCTGCTCCGATCGCGTTACGTAGATGGTGAACTCAGCCACGAACAGGGCTATCGAGAGTTTCGCCATATCGAACGGCAGAGAGCGGAACGGAAACGCCACGGCAGCCGAACGCAACTTGTGCAGACGCTGCGTAGCGCGGTAGTCGAACTCGATGTCGAGAATGGTGAGCGGCTGGAAATACTGCTTCTTAATGCCGCCGCGCCCCTGACGCGGAATACGCTGTATGAAAGAGAGGCGTCCGCGCCCCTCGGTATACATGTCAACAATCATCTGCGACTCGCCGTATTTCAATGAGTTAAGCACTATTGCGCGCGTTTTTTCCAACATTTTCTGATTGTTTTAGTCTATTTAAGGGCAAAATTAATGAAAAAAGCACGATTTAAAGAAAAAAGAACAAAGAAAATTTGGTGGGTTTAAAATAAAGCAGTACCTTTGCATCCGCAAAAATGCAAGTAGTGTTGGTCCCTTCGTCTATCGGTTAGGACGAGAGATTTTCATTCTCTAAAGAGGAGTTCGACTCTCCTAGGGACTACAATAAAAAAAATAAAAAACTGAAAAAACAAGATGGCAAACCACAAATCATCACTTAAGAGAATCCGTCAGGACAAGGTTAAGGCTTTGCACAACAGATACTACGCAAAGACTATGCGTAATGCAGTTCGCAAGCTGCGCGCAATGACGGACAAGGAAGAGGCTGTAAAGCTCTATCCTTCTGTTCAGAAAATGCTGGACAAGTTGGCAAAGACTAACATTATCCACAAGAACAAAGCTGCAAACTTGAAGTCAAGTTTGTGTCTGCATATCAGCAAGCTCGGCTAAGAGTGTGCTGACAGAGCCCCATACAAGGTCATGCTTCTAACGAAGTGTGACCTTTTTTTGTTTTCACCCACAAGCACACCGCAAGCGACTGAAAAACAAGCAGAAACTAATTGGTTTCGGCGCACATTTTTAAGCATTAATATTTCCGTAAGTCACGGAAAATTAGTACTTTTGTAGTCCAAACATAGATAATCGAAAATGGCAGAAATACAAAACACCGAGAACAATTACTCGGCAAGTAACATACAAGTTCTTGAAGGACTTGAGGCCGTGCGCAAGCGCCCGGCAATGTACATCGGCGACATCAGCGAAAAGGGTCTGCACCACCTCGTGAACGAGACCGTTGACAACTCCATCGACGAGGCAATGGCAGGCTACTGCACCGACATCGAGGTGACAATCAACGAAGACGAATCGATAACCGTTCAGGACAACGGTCGTGGTATCCCGGTAGACATGCACGCCAAGCTGCACAAGTCGGCTCTGGAGGTCGTAATGACCGTGCTCCACGCCGGCGGCAAGTTCGACAAGGGATCATACAAAGTCAGCGGCGGTCTGCACGGCGTGGGCGTGAGCTGCGTCAACGCGCTCTCAACACGCATGAAGTCGCAGGTGTTCCGCGACGGAAAGATATATCAGCAGGAGTACGAGAAGGGCAAGCCGCTCTACCCCGTGAAGGTAGTAGGCGAGACCGACCTGCGCGGCACACGCCAGCAGTTCTGGCCCGACCCCACCGTATTCACCACCACCCACTACCAGTGGGACATCATAGCACGCCGCATGCGCGAGCTTGCGTTCCTCAACGCTGGCATCCGCATCACCCTGCGCGATATGCGCCCGGACGAAGAGGGCAAGACACGCGAGGAAGTGTTCCATGCTAAGGACGGACTCAAGGAGTTCGTGCGCTACGTCGACCGCCACCGCACTCATCTCTTCGACGACGTCATCTATCTCAAGACCGAGAAGCAGGGCATACCTATCGAAGTAGCTGTGATGTACAACACCGACTACTCGGAGAACATCCACTCGTACGTAAACAACATCAACACCATAGAGGGCGGCACACACCTCACCGGTTTCCGCGCAGCCCTTACACGCACGCTGAAGGCTTACGCCGACAACGACCCGGCTATCTCTAAGCAGATAGAGAAGGCGAAGATAGAGATAGCAGGCGAGGACTTCCGCGAGGGCCTCACAGCCGTAATCTCTATCAAGGTGGCAGAGCCGCAGTTCGAGGGTCAGACAAAGACCAAGCTCGGCAACAGCGAGGTGGCAGGCGCAGTGCAGCAGGCTGTAGGCGAGGCTCTCTCAAACTATCTTGAGGAGAACCCGAAGGAGGCAAAGATGATTTGCGACAAGGTGATTCTCGCTGCTACGGCACGTATCGCGGCACGCAAGGCTCGCGAGAGTGTGCAGCGCAAGAACCCGATGACCGGCGGCGGACTTCCCGGCAAGCTCGCCGACTGCTCTAACCGCGACCCGAAGAAGTGTGAGATATTCCTCGTCGAGGGTGACTCTGCGGGCGGCTCGGCAAAGCAGGGACGCGACCGCTACACACAGGCTATCCTGCCGTTGCGCGGCAAGATTCTGAACGTGGAGAAGGTGATGTGGCACAAGGTGTTCGAGTCGGAGTCGGTTATGAACATCATCCAGAGCATCGGCGTACGCTTCGGCGTAGAGGGTGAGGACGACAAGGAGGCGAACATCGACAAGCTGCGCTACGACAAGATTATCATCATGACCGATGCCGACGTCGATGGCTCGCACATCGACACGCTCATCATGACACTCTTCTACCGCTTCATGCCGAAGATTATTCAGGAGGGTCACCTCTACATCGCCAACCCACCGCTCTACCTCTGCACCTACAAGAACAAGGTGAAGGAATACTGCTACACCGAGCAGCAGCGCCAGGCTTTCCTCGACAAGTACGCAGGTGGCGTAGACGACGGCAAGTCGATACACACACAGCGCTACAAAGGTCTCGGCGAGATGAACGCAGAACAGCTTTGGGAGACCACAATGGACCCGAAGACTCGTCTGCTGCGCCAGGTGACTATCGAGAACGCTGCTGAGGCAGACGAAATATTCTCGATGCTCATGGGCGACGACGTAGAACCGCGCCGCAAGTTCATCGAGGAACACGCAACATACGCTAACATTGACGCTTAAACACGTTAAGACACATAAAGGCTTGTACCATGAATCTTCAAGGAGTTTCGGGTACAAGCCTTTCCTTTTGTACAACAAGCAGCAGAGGTCTCCGGCCTCTGCCACACCCAACAAGACACATACATGCTCCGCTTACTACATATCCTCATACTCTTCATCGCTTCAGCCGCCGCAGCCTCAACAGCAACGGCAGGCGACTTCTACTGCCGTTGGCTGTCGCACCCGACGCCCGACGACACGTCGCACGTGTGGTTCAGCCGCACCATTGTGACGAGCGAGAAAGATATGCCGCGCGCTGCCTATATACGCGTCGCCACGACGGGCCGCTTCGTGCTCTACGTGAACGGGCGCAACGTGTCGACGGCGCTCTTCACGCCCGACCGACAGAAGGGCGACACCGCCGTAGCGGCGATAGCCTACGACGTGCAGCGCTTTCTGCGCACCGACACCAACACGATAGCCCTGCTCTACTGCCCTTCGATGCTCACCCGCCGCCAGGTGAGCGTCTGCTTCTACGGCATCGCCGCCGACAGCTCGCACTTCGCCGTAAGCGGAACCGACCGACCCTGCTTCGCCCTCAACGGCAACGCCGGCTGGCTCTGCCGACATGCCGACACGTGGCAGACGCACGACGGCGGCGAAGCGATGAACCGCAATCTATATCCGTACCGATGGACGGATGCCAATCAGCCGTTGGCGATGTGGCAGGCTGTGGAAGAAACCTCAACATCTCAACATCTCACCACAACACCATCTCACCACCCCACCACCCCAACCCAACACCACCCCAACCCAACACCACCCCAACATATCTCAACATCTCACCATCTCAACACCATCAACACCCTCTCCTCCGAAGACATCTGCGGCTACTCTCCGCTTCGCATCAATCCGCTCGTAGACAACGCCGCCCGCATCAGCCGCATATACACACCGCTCCTCACCGAGCAGAGCGGAGACACGCTCACGGTGCATCTCGTGCCCAACCGGCGCCACCTCATACGCGTCACCCTGCGAGGCTGTCGCCGCGGCGAGCGCATCCGCATCGGCAACCTGCAGTACGTCTGCACGGGCGAGATGGACGAGCAAGCCTTCACGCGCTTCTCGCCCACCGACCAGAACACCGTAACCATCAGCGGCGACCGCCACTTCTGCTGCGAACAAGTGCAGGAAGTGGAGAGCATCTGCCTGTAGACAGACGCACCTTTACGCGTTCGCCGCTGCCGGAAGCACGATTACCGCGTAGAGAAAATCGCATTACCGCATATCGGTAACATCATTCCCGCGCATCGGTAACACCGTTACCAGCAGGCGGTAACAACCCTTGTTTTAAGCTTCATTCCGACAAAGCGCAATATAATAAAACATAATTTTCCATATATAATAAGGTGTATGTAGAAAAATATGCTTACTTTTGCGCCCAAATTAAAGATACAGATATAAAATGCAAGAAAACTTAGTTATCGTCGAGAGCCCTGCAAAGGCAAAGACAATTGAGAAATTCTTGGGCGACGACTTTAAGGTGATGTCGTCATACGGTCATATCCGCGACCTGAAGAAGAAAGAACTCAGCATAGACAAAGAAACGCTGCAACCAGCCTACGTCATACCGAAGGACAAGGAAGAACTTGTGAAGCGCCTGCGCGAAAACGCTAAGAAAGCCGACAAGGTGTGGCTCGCATCCGATGAGGACCGCGAAGGAGAAGCCATCTCATGGCACCTTTGCGAAGTGCTCGGACTGGACGAGGCGTCTACCAACCGCATCGTATTCCACGAAATCACGAAGCCGGCGATTCTCGCCGCTATCGAGAACCCGCGCCATCTGGACATGAACCTCGTGAACGCCCAGCAGGCACGCCGCGTGCTCGACCGCATCGTGGGCTTCAAGCTCTCGCCCGTGCTGTGGCGCAAGGTGAAGCCGGCGCTCTCCGCAGGACGCGTGCAGTCGGTAGCCGTGCGACTCATCGTAGAGCGCGAACGCGAGATTCAGCAGTTCAAGAGCGAGCCCTACTACCGCATCAACGCCATCTTCGCCATCACTAACGCCGACGGATCGCAGTCGGAGGTGAAGACCGAGCTCGACAAGCGCTTCACGTCGCACGACGACGCAATCGCATTCCTCGAGAAGTGCAAGGACGCCGAGTTCAGCGTAGCCAACGTCACGAAGAAGCCGCTGAAGCGTATGCCCGCTCCGCCGTTCACCACCTCTACGCTGCAGCAGGAAGCAGCCCGCAAGTTGGGCTTCTCCGTGTCGCAGACCATGATGGTGGCGCAGCGCCTGTACGAAAGCGGTCTTATCACATACATGCGTACCGACAGCGTCAACCTCTCAAGTCTGTGCATCGGCGCAGCCAAGGAGGAGATCATCAAGCTCTACGGCGAGGAATACAGCTCGCCGCGCAACTTCCACACCCACTCGAAGGGAGCGCAGGAGGCTCACGAGGCTATCCGCCCCACATACATGGCGAACACATCCATCGAGGGAACAGCGCAGGAGCGCCGACTCTACGACCTTATCTGGAAGCGCACGGCAGCAAGCCAGATGGCGGAGGCGCAGATTGAGAAGACTACCGTGAACATTGCATCGTCTAACTTCGACGAGCGCTTCATCGCCAACGGCGAAGTAGTGAAGTTCGACGGCTTCATCAAGGTATACCGCGAGTCGACAGACGAAGACACCGAACAGCAGGACGAGTTCGCTCACAACCTGCCGCCAATCAAGGAGGGCGACGTGCTCACACGCCGCGAGATTTCGTCGACAGAGCGCTACTCGCAAGGCCCCACACGCTACACCGAAGCAAGCCTCGTGCACAAGCTGGAGGAACTCGGCATAGGCCGTCCGTCTACATACGCACCGACAATCTCCACAATCCAGCAGCGCGAATACGTTGTGAAAGGCGACAAGAAGGGCGAGGAGCGTCCGTACGTGATAGACACGCTGCGCGGTCTGAAGATTACGCCGACACGCAAGGTGGAGCTTACCGGCAACGAAAAGGGCAAGCTGCTGCCTACCGACATAGGCATCGTGGTGAACGACTTCCTCATGGAGAACTTCCCTGCCATCATGGACTACAACTTCACGGCAAAGGTAGAGCAGCAGTTCGACCAGATCGCCGACGGCAAGGAGGAGTGGACAGACATGATGAAGCACTTCGACCAGGAGTTTGAGCCGACTGTAGACAAGGTGATGAACGCACGCTCGGAGCATAAGGCAGGCGAGCGTCAGCTGGGCATCGACCCCGTAAGCGGACACCCTGTGTTCGTGAAGATAGGCCGCTACGGTCCGGTAGTTCAGATCGGAACAGCCGACGACGACGAGAAGCCGCGCTTCGCACAGATGCCTGCCGACAAGAGCATGGAGACAATAACGCTGGAGGAGGCGCTCGAACTGTTCAAGCTGCCGCGCACCATCGGCGAATACGAGGGCAAGACCGTCACCATAGGCGCAGGTCGCTTCGGTCCGTACGTGCTGCACAACAAGAAGTACGTGTCGCTGCCTAAGAACGAAGACCCGATGACCGTAACTCTCGAGACAGCCATCAGCCTCATCGAGGAGAAGCGCAAGGCGGAGGAGCAGCGCCATCTGAAGAAGTTCGACGAAGACCCGAAGCTCGAAGTGCTCAACGGACGCTACGGCCCGTACATAGCCTACGACGGAGCCAACTACCGCATACCGCGCGACCTGCACGAGAAGGCTGCCGAACTCACATACGAGCAGTGCATGGACATCATAAAGAACCCGCCGGCGCCGAAGAAGCGCACCGCTACCAAGAAGAAGTAGAAGAATGACACGAATCATCCTCATCGGCTATATGGGAGCCGGCAAGACAACCATCGGAAAGGCTCTCGCCAAGGAGCTCGGCGTGACGTTCTACGACCTCGACTGGTATATAGAGACACGCATGCGCCGCACCATAAAGCAGATATTCGACGAGAAGGGCGAAGACGGATTCCGCCGCATCGAGCACAACATGCTGCACGAAGTGGCGGAGTTCGAGAACGTCGTCATCTCGTGCGGCGGCGGCACGCCGTGCTTCTACGACAATATCGACTACATGAACTCGCAGGCGCAGGTGGTCTACCTCAAGGCGTCGCCCGAAGTGCTCTACGAACATCTGCAGATGGGACACCGCGTGCGACCGCTGCTGCTCGGCAAGTCGCCCGACGAGGTGAGGACATTCATCGTCGAACAGCTCGCCAAGCGCGAGGAGTTCTACTCAAAAGCTAATCATACATTGAACGTCGACTTGCTCGACAATTTCACGAAAATACAAACAACAATAGAAAACCTGAGAAAAATACTCAAGAGATGAAGAAATGGACCATTGACGATTCACGCGAGCTCTACAACATCAACGGTTGGGGCACGTCTTACTTCGGTGTAAACGACAAGGGCGACATGTACGTGACGCCATGCAAAGACAACGTACAGATTGACCTGCGCGACGTGATGGACGAACTGCAGCTGCGCGACGTTACGCCGCCGGTGCTGCTGCGCTTCCCCGACATTCTTGACAACCGCATCGAGAAGACTTCAAGCTGCTTCAAGAAGGCGGCTGAGGAGTACAACTACAAGGGCGAGAACTTCATCGTCTACCCTATCAAGGTGAACCAGATGCAGCCCGTCGTAGAGGAGATTATCTCGCACGGACGCAAGTTCAACCTCGGACTGGAGTGCGGCTCAAAGCCCGAGCTGCACGCTGTGATAGCCGTGCAGTGCCAGAGCGACTCTATCATCGTCTGCAACGGCTACAAGGACCAGAGCTACATCGAGCTGGCGCTGCTGGCGCAGAAGATGGGCAAGCGCATATTCATCGTCGTTGAGAAGATGAACGAGATTGGGCTCATCGCCGCTGCCGCAAAGAAGCTCGGCGTACGCCCCAATATCGGCATACGCATCAAGCTCGCCTCGTCGGGCTCGGGCAAGTGGCAGGAGAGCGGCGGCGACGCCTCGAAGTTCGGTCTGCGCTCGTCGGAGCTGCTACAGGCTTTGCAGACGCTCGACGAGAAGGGCTTGCACGACTGCGTGCGCCTCATCCACTTCCACATCGGCTCGCAGATTACAAAGATACGCCGCATACAGACCGCCCTGCGCGAGGCTGCCAACTTCTACGTGCAGCTGCACAAGCTGGGCTATAACATCGACTTCGTCGACTGCGGCGGCGGACTCGGCGTCGACTACGACGGCACACGCTCGTCGAGCTCGGAGAGTTCGGTCAACTACTCTATCCAGGAGTACGTGAACGACTGCGTCTACACCTTCGTCGACGCGTCGGACAAGAACGAGATACCGCACCCGAACCTCATCACCGAGAGCGGACGCTCGCTGTCGGCTCACCACTCGGTGCTCATCATCGACGTGCTCGAGACAACATCGCTGCCGCAGATGCGCGAGGAGTTTGAGCCTACAGAGAACGACCATCAGCTCGTGAAGGACCTCTACGAGATATGGGATAACCTCGTCCCGCGCACGATGCTCGAGAACTGGCACGACGCCGAACAGATACGCGACGAGGCGCTCGACCTCTTCTCGCACGGCATCGTCGACCTGCGCACACGCGCCGAGATAGAGAGCATGTACTGGAGCATCTGCCGCGAGGTGAACAGCATGGCTAAGAGCATGAAGCACATGCCCGACGAGCTGCGCGGACTCGACAAGGTGCTTGCCGACAAGTATTTCTGCAACTTCTCGCTCTTCCAGTCGCTGCCCGACGCTTGGGCTATCGACCAGCTCTTCCCTATCGTGCCCATACAGCGACTCGACGAACGCCCTACGCGCAACGCTACGCTGCAGGACATCACTTGCGACTCGGACGGCAAGATTGCCAACTTCGTTACCAACCGACAGGCGTCGCACGTGCTGCCCGTACACACGATAAAGAAGAACGAGGAGTACTATCTGGGCGTGTTCCTCGTGGGTGCTTACCAGGAGATATTGGGCGACATGCACAACCTCTTCGGCGACACCAACGCCGTGCACATCTCGGTGAAGGACGACACCTACCACATCGACCAGATATTCGACGGCGAGACCGTTGAGGAGGTGCTCGACTACGTGCAGTATAACCCGAAGAAGCTCGTGCGCCAGCTCGAGATTTGGGTGACAAAGAGCGTCAAGGCGGGCAAGATCTCGCTCGAAGAAGGCAAGGAGTTCCTCAGCAACTATCGCTCAGGTCTCTACGGCTACACTTATCTGGAGTAGAAATAACAAATAGCACAAATATATGGACAGAACAGAATGTAAAGAACAATTGTCTCCTGTGTTGTTTTGGGATGTAGATATATCACAAACCGACATGGACAAGTACCCTTCGTTCTTTGTACAAAGAGTGTTGGAATACGGTAAATGGAGCGATTGGAACATATTGGTAAACTACTACGGAAAAGAAAAGATCGTAAATATCTGTATGAATTTACGGTCTTTAGACCCCGTCTGCCTATCCTATATTTGTGCTATTTCAAATACTAAAAAGGAGGACTATAGATGTTATCGTATTGCACAGTCGAACCCAACACACTGGAACTCTTAAAAGCGTTAATGCAAGAACCTGACTTCTCTAAAATGAGATTGGTAGGCGGAACCGCTTTAGCTTTACAGTATGGTCATCGCAAATCAATAGACTTGGACTTCTTTGGAGACTTGGAATGTGAACAGGAAGATACATTTGCAATACTCTCCAAGTATGGTAAAGTTGAGACAATCAAAGAAACGAAGACAATCAGAATATATGCCGTTAATGGAATAAAGGTTGACTTCGTGAACTATAGCTGCTATCCGTGGATAGATACCCCAGTTTCAAAAGACGGCATACGACTGGCTTCTACAAAAGACATCGCAGCAATGAAAATAAACGCCATTGAAGGACGAGGAACACGAAAGGATTTTGTGGATGTTTATTTCCTTCTAAAGCACTACACATTGCCAGAACTCCTTGATTTCTACAAAGACAAATACCCCGATCACAGCTTCTTCAGAGCCCTTATGAGCCTGACTTATTTTGAGGATGCAGAGATGCAACCGATGCCCAAGATGTTGTGCGACGAATCATGGGAAAATATGAAGAAGACAATAATCGAAGAGGTTAGAAAAATATAAGGAAAATCATCCGCGCCGAACGGCGCAGACATACATAACGACCGATACGAACATACGCAACGACCGACGCGGATGTACGTATCGGTCGTTGCGTATCTGTAAGTCTCAAGCACGGGGCGCTTATTCGCCTAAAGCTGCGAGCACATCCTCTACAATCTGAGCGTCGAGCAGACGGTTGTCGGAGAGCAACTGCTCGACGTCGAAGCGGTCGTAGAGACCTTTCTTCACGCCGCATACGAGCACTTTCATATCGGAAGTGCCGTAGTAGGCGGCGATGCGCTCGCCGAATCCGCCGTCCTTACAGCCGTCTTCGAGCGTCACCACAAGCTGATGGTCGGGCTTCAGCGCATCGAGCGTAGCGGCGTCAACGTCGTTAAGGTAGCGCGGATTGATGAGCGTTGCATCGATGCCCTTCTCGGCGAGCAGACCGACGACGCTCTCGCCCTTCTGATAGAACGAACCGGCTGCAACTACAGCCACCTTCGAGCCTCTGTGCGCCACCTTGTACTGCGGCTCGCAGGCGTACTCGGCATCAACCTGCTCAGTAGTGTGCACCACTTCGCCCGTCGGAACACGCAGCGCAACGGGCGTCTTTTCCTGCTTTATAGCCCAACGGAGCATGGCGAAATACTCCTCACAGTTAGTGGGCGCAAGATAGACAAGACCGGGGATGCCGCAGAGCATCGGTATGTCGAACAGGCAGATGTGCGTGATGTCGTTCATGGAGCGCACACCGCCGCCCACAACGTTGATGACAGCCGGATTGGCATTGATGCAGAGGTCCTGCGCTATCTGGTCATACGTGCGCTGGATGAAGGTGCTGTAGACGGTCCACACGGGATGCAGTCCGCCCTTCGCCATGCCCGATATCATTGCTACAGCCTGCTCCTCGGCTATGCCCATGTCTATATGCTGCGAACCAGCCTCCTTGCGCTTTGCGGCTGTGAATCCGCCGGCTGCAGGCGTGCCTGCCGTGACGGCGATAAGCGTCGGGTCGAGCTTCATCTCACGCAGCATCCAGTCGCTGAACAGCACGGCGTAGTCTTCCGCAGGCACGACGTCGGGCATAGAGCCGTCGGCATTGCGCACGGGGCGCGAGCCGTCGTCGAGATTGAAGGGCAGTCCCCAGTGCCACGCCTCCTTATTCTGCACGGCGGGCGCATAGCCGTGACCCTTCTCCGTGTGTATGTGCACCACGGTTGGGCGGTCGGTGTCCTTCACGCTGCGAAACACCTCGATGAGCTTCGCGATATCGTTGCCCTCCTCAAGATACGTGTAGTCGAAGCCCCACGCCTTGAACCAGTTGTGCTCGCACGCTCCGTTGCTCTCGCGCAGCGCACGCAGATTCTTGTATATTCCGCCGTGGTTCTCGGCGATAGACATCTCGTTGTCGTTCACCACGATGATGATGCCTGTGCCCAGCTCCGACGCCTCGTCGAGACCCTCGAACGCCTCACCGCCCGAGAGCGAGCCGTCGCCGATGACGGCTATGATGTTCTCGTGCGTGCCCTTCACGTCGCGCGCCTTCTGCAGACCGGTGGCAAGGCTAATGGATGTGGAGGTGTGACCCACCTCGAAGTTGTCGTACTCGGGGCATTCCGACGGCGACGAATAGCCAGATATGGCGTTCATATCATCGACATCGCCGAGGAAACCTGCGGCGCGACCTGTAAGCACCTTGTGCGGGTAGCACTGGTGGCTGACGTCGAACACGAACTTGTCCACCGGCGCATCGAACACGTAGTGCAGTGCGATGGTCGCCTCAACGAAGCCGAGGTTCGGACCTACGTGTCCGCCGTGCTTGCTCACGCGATTGAGCACCGCCGCACGTGTCTCGTCCGCCACAATGTTAAGCGCCTCTATGTCCAGCCCTTTCAAGTCGGCTGGCGACTTAATCTTTTCTATGTACATGCTTGTTTTATCTTTTATGTTTTACGTTTTTCAGATTGCAAAGTTACGCAAAATGTTCCGTACGGCGCATACCGCCAATACGGCAGAACTTACCGATATTGCGTTTATTCAACCCTACATGCGTTTCCCTCAACGGCAAAGAACTCGTTTCTTGAGAACAACAAAGGGCAATATCAAGCCATCCTGTTGATGTTTTGATATTGCCCTTCGTAGTGCTATATTTGTAGTTTTACAAGTATATGCCGCTTACAGCTTTGTTTGCATTCAGCCTGCAAGCGACAGAGTGTTCGGTCATTAGAACTTGATAGTGCGCACAACCTCCTCTTCAGGCTGCTGCTTCACCTGTTTGCGCTCGTCAGATACACGGTGTTGCAGCTCCTTCACCTGCTGCGATGTACGCTTGTATGTCGGAGTGTTCTCAACGGCGAGTATAACCTCCTCGTTGTCGAGGTCCTCAGGCCGGAAGCGGAAGATGTGCGGACGACTCTTGTACACCGTAGTACCGTTGTCACCGGGGTAGTACTTACCAATACGTATGCCTTGCTCTATCTCCGTTTCTGTCGCCTTGTCGTCAGCCTCCTTAACAATCTTCTTGATGTGCGAGTCCATTCCGTCGACGTCTCTGATGCCGAAGCCCGTAGCGAGGATCGTTACCTTCACCTTGTTGCCGAGATCGGGGTCGAGACCGATACCCCACTTGATTTCGAAGTCGGAGCCGAACTGCTCCATGAAGTCGTTCACCTCGTTCATCTCCTCCATCATGAGGCCGCCGGCTGACTGGTTATCCTTGTCGCTGCCATTCGAGAAGTTGATGCTGAGAAGAATCTTCTTCGAGTTGAAGATGTCGTTGTCGTTGAGAAGCGGCGAATTGAGTGCGTCCTGTATAGCCAGTTTCACACGACCGTCGCCCTCGCCGTAGCCAGTAGACATGATAGCCACGCCGCCGTCCTTGAGCACGGTCTTAACGTCGTTGAAGTCGAGGTTGATGAGTCCGTGGTTGGTGATGATTTCGGCGATTGACTTCGCTGCCACACTGAGCGTATCGTCAGCCTTTCCGAACGCGTCGAGCACGGTGAGCTCGGGATAAATCTTGCGCAGACGCTCGTTGTTGATAACGAGGAGCGCGTCTACGTGCTTCGCCATCTCGTCTACGCCGTCGAGAGCCTGGTTGATCTTCTTCTTGCCCTCGAAGCGGAACGGGATGGTGACGATGCCTACCGTGAGGATGTCGAGTTCCTTCGACACGCGGGCGATAACCGGCGCAGCTCCAGTACCTGTTCCGCCGCCCATTCCAGCGGTGATGAAGGTCATCTTCGTGCCGTCGCTGAGCATCGACTTGATGTCGTTGATGCTCTCCTCGGCAGCCTGACGCGCCTTCTCTGGCTTGTTGCCGGCTCCGAGTCCTTCCTTGCCGAGCTGCAGCTTCATGGGCACGGGCGAATCGTTGAGCGCCTGCATATCTGTGTTGCAGAGCACGAACGACACGTCGTGTATGCCCTCGCGGTACATGTGGTTGACGGCGTTGCCGCCGCCTCCACCTACACCAATCACCTTAATAATAGTATTCTCTTTTTCAGGTGCACCGAAGTCCACCATCGGGTTGATATTGTCTGACATAGTAATAATCGTGTTAAGGGTTATTCATTGACATCGGGTTCGAAGATAGAGCTTCCGAACTTCTTGAGCGAGCCGAAGAAGCGGCTGAACTTTGTGGGCTTATGTGGCTCCGGAGCCTTCTCTTCCTCTTCTTCCTCTGCATTGGCGGCGGGCTGTGCTGTGGTCTGCGCTGCAGGCTGTGTGCCTGTGCCTGTTGTTGCCAGCGTCGGGTCGAGAGTGACTGTGTTCTCTGAGCCCGGCTCCACTTCTTCGTCGAAGAGCGACCCGCTGATGGCGCGTCCGGCGCAGTTCATGTCGCCCTTTGCGAGCAGACCGAGAATGGTGTTCGTGGTGCCGTCCTCAGAGAGAATCACGTCGGAGTCCTTCTTGTTGATGTTGAGTGTGGTAGACTTCGCGATGCGCACCTTCTCCACGTCGAACACTTCGTGGAAGAGCTTCTCTACGTTCTTCATGTTGCTGCCGCCGCCGGTGAGCACGATGCCGCCGAGCAGTTTGTCGGCGAACTCGTGTGGCACGAGATACTTCACGTTCTCCACTATCTCGAGCATGCGCGCCTCAACCACCTGGATGAACATGCGGCTGGGTATCGTTCTGCCGTCGCCGATGGGTAGAGTTGCGTCGGCGTCTATATCTTTCTCGTTGGTCAGAGCCGAGGCGTGCTTCAGCTTCATCGCCTCTGCGTTTATCTCGTCTATCTGCAACGACTCGAGGTCTTTGGTCACGTTAGATCCGCCGAGCGGAAGCACGGCGATATGGCGCAGCTTGTTGCGGTAGTAGACCGATACGGTTGTGGTGTCGGCGCCGAGGTCTACGAGCACGCATCCTGCGCGCTTCTCGGCATCGGTGAGCACGCAGTCGGCCATCGTGAGCGGGGCGAGATACATCTCAGCCACCTTTATGCCTGAGTTGTCGAGACTCTTGTTGAGGTTGCGGTAGAACGAGCGGCGCCACAGCACGTTGAGGAAGTTGCCCTCAAGATGTCTTGCCTGGATGCCTACGGGGTCGTCCTCGTAGTGTCCGTCCACATTGTATTCTTGTGTTATGGCGTCGAGAATCTCGCAGTCTTTGTATTCCATGCTGCGGTTGGTGTCCATGAGTTCGTTCACCATATCCTGCGACACGATGCAGTCGAGCGGCAGTTCCTTCACGATGGAGTTCTTGACGCTGTGTATGCTCTGGCCTCCGATGCCTACATACACCTGTTCTATTTCGGTTTTGAGAGTATTCTTGAGTTTGCTTACAATGTTGCTCAGTCCCTGTGCGGTACGTTCAATATTATATGCTACGCCCTTGCGTATGTACGAGGCGGAGTCTTCTTTAGCGACAGCAAGAATAGAGATGCTGCCATCGGGGTTTTTCCTTCCGGCAATTCCGGTCATCTTTGACGACCCGAGCTCAATAGCTACTATAAAATCCTTTGCCATACGTTTTTTATCTTGTTGAGTGTTAATTATCTTTTGTTACTTGATTCCGAATTTTATGCTTTGCCGGCTTTCGACTTCTTTGCCTTCTCGGACTTTTCGGTCTTCTTCTCGGTCTTCTTCACAGACTTGTCCGACTTCTTTTCTGTCTTCTTCTCGGTTTTTTCCAACTTCTTTTCAGATTTCGTTTCCGATTTCTTCTTTGTCCGGTCGGTGTTTGAGGCGTTGTCGGTCTTTTTCTCCGTGTCTGCGGTCGGAGTTGTCGTAGTCTCGTTCTGCGGTTGTGTTGTTTCGGCGGCTGGTTGCACGGGGGCTACGGGCTGTACGGGAGCTGCAGCCTGATGCTTTGCCGATTTCTTTCGGCAGATGATTTGGTTGTCGAACTCGATGTCTATGTACGAGTATTTGTTCCAGCCTACTTCTGAGAGTCCGTACTTGTAGAACTTCAGCAGTCGGGTCATCTTCACTTCCATGAACTTGCGTATGAGCGTGTAATGGTCTGTGCGTCGGTTGCCGTCGGGCAGTCGTCCGAGGTGTACGATGTGGTCGCCTACGCGCGGCACGATTTCGACGCTGTGGTTAGGCAGCACGTTTATCTGCTCTATGAGGTTCTTCCACACGTCGTTTGCCATTATCACGCGTCCCAAGGGTGAGAGGAAGTTGGTGGCGTACCAGCGGTTGATTGCTCCTGTTGCGATGATGAGGTCACTCACGTAGTGGGTTGTGGGCATTACGCGGTCGTTGTCGTCTACGTAGTAGTCGTCGCCGTTGTCGGCCTTGATTCTTATCACGGGCATGCGCTGGGTCACGCTGATGTATACGTGTCCGCCTTCTGTCTTGTAGCAGTCGGCTGTCTGCACGAAGGGACTCGCCTTGAGCATTTCTTCAATTCGGCGCGCGTCTACCTTGCATATTTCCTTGCCCATGGGGTAGGCGCCGCCTTTCTGCAGTCTGTCTTTTATTATCTTCGCATCGATGAATCCGCTTGTGGCGTTGTCGGCGATGTCGATGTTCACCTTATTGCACAGCGTATGGTTTCCGCCTTTCTTGTCGAATGAGCAGAACGCGAACGCCAGGTATACGGCTATCAGTACATCGCTTAGGATGAAGAAGATTTTGCTTGGAGACAGTTTCACTTCTTGTTTTCTATTATTTTTGTTATTTGTGGCATGTAGTTGTCGAGGTCGCCTGCGCCGAGTATGACGAGCACGTCGAAGTCGCGCTGCTTAACGAGGTCGAGCACGTCGTCCTTGCGTATGATGCTCTTCTCGATGCCTGGTCGGAGATTGTCGTAGATGAGCTGCGATGTGACGCCTTCAATGGGTTGCTCGCGTGCGGGGTAGATCTCTGTGAGTATCACCTCGTCGAGCTGGCTGAGCGCATCGGCGAAGTCGCGGTAGAAGTCGCGTGTGCGAGTGTAGAGGTGGGGCTGGAATATAGCTGTGATATGGCGGCCCTTGTAGAGTTCGCGTATGCTCTTTGCGCTCTGGTATATCTCCTTGGGGTGGTGTGCGTAGTCGGAGAGCAGGACGTGTCGGCTGTCGTTTATCTTGAAGTCGAAGCGTCGGTCTACGCCGCGGTATGTCTTCATGCCGTACTTGAGTTCTTCGGCTGTGCATCCGGCGAGCTGTGCCATTGCCATTGCTGCGATGCCGTTGTCGATGTTGATTGGCACGGGCTGTCCGAGCTCTACGTCCTTTACGTTCTCGATGGGCGAGACGAAGTCGAAGGTGATTGTTCCGTTGTCGATGCGTATGTTCTCGGCGTGGAAGTCGCCCTCGGTGCGACTGTACTCGTATACCTTCACTCCGGGCTGCACGTCGGCGTGCATCTCGAGTCCGCGGTGTATGATGAGTGCGCCGCCGGGCTGTATGAGTGTGGTGTAGTGGCGGAAGCTTTCGAGGTAGGCTTCTTTAGTGCCGTAGATGTCGAGGTGGTCGGGGTCGGTGGCGGTGATGACGCTCATCCATGGGCGGAGCCAATGGAAGGAGCGGTCGAACTCGTCGGCTTCTATCACTACATAGTCGCTTTCTGCGGAGATGATGTAGTTGGTGCTATAGTTCTTTGATATTCCGCCGAGGAAAGCGTTGCAGTCGATGTGGCCCTGGTGCATGATGTGTGCGCACATTGTAGAGGTCGATGTCTTGCCGTGTGTGCCGGCTACGCAGAGTCCCTTGTGTGTGCGTGTTAGTGTGCCGAGCACCTGTGCGCGCTTTTCTACGGTGAATCCGTTTGCGCGGAAGTATTGCAGCTCCTTGTGTTCGGCTGGTATTGCTGGTGTGTATATCACGAGGCACTGTTTCGGGTCGCGGCAGGCGTGCGGTATCTCGTCTACGTTCTCCTCGTAGTGGAGGAGTGCGCCTTCGCGTTCGAGTTGCTTTGTGAGTTCTGAGGGTGTCTTGTCGTAGCCTGCCACTACCACGCCCTTGCGTATGAAGTAGCGTGCGATGGCGCTCATGCCGATGCCGCCTGCGCCTACGAAATAAACGGCTTTGATATCTTTGAGTTCCATTTCTGTTTCTTTATTTTTTGTTGGCGAGCTTGAGCACTTCGTCGGCAATGACGTCGGCAGAGTTGTGCTTGCCAAGTTTCTTTATGTTGGCTGTGAGCTGCGCGAGCTGCTCGGGGTCGTTCACGGTGTCGACGGCGAGCTGCAGCAGCGTTGCGGGTGCGTCGGCATCCTTCACGTAGAGGGCTGCGTCCTTGTTGACAAGGGCGAGTGCGTTCTTCGTCTGGTGGTCTTCTGCCACATTGGGCGAAGGCACGAGTATGACGGGCTTGCCTATCAGACAAAACTCGCTGACTGAGCTTGCGCCGGCGCGGCTTATCACGAGGTCGGCTGCTTTGTACGCCGCTCCCATGTCGCCGATGAAGTCCATCACCTTAAGCATGGGCAGGGGCTTGTGTGCCTTGAGCTGCTCGGCTACGGCTGCGCTGTAGTATTTGCCGGTCTGCCAGATGAACTGCACGCCGCTTTTCTCTACGAGGTCGAGGTGCTGCAGCACGCTTTCGTTCACGGTGCGCGCTCCGAGGCTGCCGCCTACGAGGAGGATGGTCTTCTTAGCGGGGTCGAGACCGAAGCTGCGCAGGGCGTCTTCGCGCGAGATGGTGGTCTCGATGAGGTTCTGGCGCACGGGGTTGCCGGTGTTTATTATCTTCTCTGCGGGGAAGAAGCGCTCCATGCCGTCGTATGCCACGCATATCTTGCGCGCTTTTGCAGCAAGGTGCTTGTTGGTTACGCCGGCGTATGAGTTCTGCTCCTGTATGAGCGTGGGGATGCCCATCGAGCTGGCTGCGTCGAGCGTGGCTGCGCTGGCGTATCCGCCTACGCCTACTACTACGTCGGGCGCGAACTCGCGGATTGTCTTGCGCACCATTCGCTTGCTGCGCAGGAAGTCGAGCGCAACACCGATGTTACGGGGCGACCAGAGTGGGCGGATGAATCCTCTCACCGGTAGTCCTACTATCTCGTAGCCTGCGTCGGGCACACGCTGCATCTCCATACGTCCGAGGGCTCCAACGAAGAGTATCTTCGCGTTGGGGCACTTCGATTTAATTGCATTGGCTATTGATACGGCTGGGAAGATATGGCCTCCGGTGCCGCCGCCACTAACAATGACTCTTAATTCCTGTTCCATTTGCTCACATTTCTTTCAACTTACAAAATTAATCATTTTTTCTGATAATGTAGATTATTGTGCTTTTTTTATTACGCTTTTTTTAATTAATGTGCAACCGATTGCAACCTACACTCTGAGACCCTATTGCTTGAATGCGCAGAACGGACTTCAACGTACGTATAGAACAAAAAAAATTCCCGCAGCGCTGGAATGCAATTACCGATATGATGTAGTGTTGTTACATATATGCTGTAATTGCATTCCAGCGCTGCGGGAATTGTACGTATGTTTTGCTTCTACTTTCCGATCCGAAGGCTTCAGCACTCTGAAAGCCTACGCTACGTTCGTGTCTGCTATTATCTCCTGCTTGCGCTGCGCCGAGCGGCTCACGCTGAGTATCGCGCCGATGTACACGCAGTTGATGATGGTCGCCGTACCACCCTTACTGATGAACGGCAGCGGCTGACCCGTCACCGGCACCAAGCCCACAGCCACACACATGTTGAACAGCGCCTGCGTCACGAGCAGCAGCGCCAGTCCCATGGCGAAGAACGCCGGGAAGTTGTTCTCGCAGCGGCTGGCTATGCGCCCCGTGCGGAACAGCAGTATGATGTAGAGCATAGCCACGCCCGTAGCGCCCAAGATGCCCATCTCCTCGATGATGATGGCGTAGATGAAGTCGCTGAACGCCTGCGACACGAAGTCGCGCTCCTCGGAGTTGCCCGGTCCCTTTCCCATGATGTTCGACGTAGCAATGGCGATGTTGGCGTGCGCCACCTGAGCGTCCTTGTCGAGGTCTACGTCCTTCGGCGCCACATCCTTGTGGGCGAGGAACTTGTTGATGCGCGATTTCCACGTATCGAAGCGGTGGAACACCCTCTCTACAGTGCTTTTATCCTCCTTCTTCTGCTCTATAGTCTGCTCGGTAAGCGTCTGGTTAGCGGGCTTCTGCGCCTCCTCGTCGGTACCGAACGCCATGACGCAGCACACCAGGAGCGCCACAGCCAGCACCACGACGCCCAGAAGCGCACCCAACTGCCGCGCCGGAACACGCCCGAGCAGCATCATCATGAATATCACTAAGCAGAGCAGCATCGCCGTCGACAGATTCTCAACCATGATGAGCGGCACGATGGGGAGGCACACCATCAGTATATACCTGAAAGCCAGCTTGTCGGCGCCATTCTCCGTCTGCAACGCACTCAGTATCTGCGCCGTTGCCAGCACCATAGCGCCCTTCGCTATCTCCGACGGCTGAAACTGTAAGCCGAAGAGTACTATCCAGCGTTGCGCACCGTTGGTGGAGGCGCCGGCAATAGCCACCCATAGCAGCGTGACTACAGCGAAAAGCAGTACGAACGGCGTAGCCATCTTGAAGTATCTGCACTTCACGTTGAGCGTCACCACCATGCAGACTATTCCGATCACGATCAGCATGATATGCTTCAGCACCGGCGCCGTATAGCTGCTCGCCTTATACGTGAGCTGCGACGAAGCCGAATACACCTCGATGATGCTGACAAGGCACAGGAAGAAGAACACCATCCATATCACCTTGTCGCCTTTGAATATATTGCCTAATGTCTTGTTTATCATTGCTTGTTGCTATTTTATGTTGAGGTGTTGTTGTGGTGAGATGATGTTATGTTGAGATGTTGAGGTGTTGAGATGTTGAGATGTTGACATTAGCAATACAAATCTCAACATAACACCATCACACCACCACACCACCTTTCTTTCACCACCTCACCACCTCAACACATTTCTCACCACCTCAACATCTCAACACCTCAACACCTTATTACAGCCCTCTCACCAACGTCTTGAACTGCTCGCCTCTGTCCTCCATATTCTTGAAGAGGTCGAAGCTTGCGCAGCACGGACTCAGCAGCACGGTGTCGCCCGGCTCAGCCAGCTCGTAGCAAGCCGCCACGCAGTCCTTCATCGAGTGGGTGTCGCGAATCTCCACGCCCACGTTGTCGAAGAAGTCGTGCAGCTTCTTGTTGTCGGCTCCGAGGAACACAAGCGCCTTGCACTTCTGCTTCACCAGATCGAGTATCTCGTTATAGTCGTTGCCCTTGTCCTTGCCGCCGATGATGAGGATGGTAGGCGTCTTCATGCTCTCAAGAGCATACCAGCAGGCGTCTACGTTCGTAGCCTTCGAGTCGTTGACATACTGCACGCCGCCTACCTTGCACACCTTCTCCAGACGATGCTCCACGCCGGGGAAGTCGCTCAGGCTCTGGCGTATCACGTCCTTCTTGATGCCCGTGATGTTGCCCGCGATGCCCGCAGCCAGCGAGTTGTATATGTTGTGCTTGCCCGTGAGCGACAGCTCCTCCTGCTCCATATTGAACGGCGTTGGCTTCTCAATGGTATACTCGCCGTCCTCCATATAGCCGATAGAGCCTTTCTCCTTCAGCTCCGAGAACGGATACTGTATAGCCTTGATGTCGTACTTCTCCAGCTCGCGCTTGATGACTGGGTCGTCGTTCCAGTAGATGAACGAGTCCTTGTCGGTCTGGTTCTGTATGATGCGCATCTTCGCGTCCACGTAATTCTGCATGCAGTAGTCGTAGCGGTCGAGATGGTCGGGCGTGATGTTCAGCAGGATGGCGATATTGGCGTGGAAGTCGTACATGTTGTCGAGCTGGAACGAGCTAAGCTCTATGATGTAGTATTCATGCGGATCCTCAGCCACCTGCAGCGCAAGCGAGCGTCCGATGTTGCCCGCCAAGCCCACGTCGTAGCCTGCCGTCTTGAAGATATGATAGATGAGCGACGTCGTTGTCGTCTTGCCGTTCGAGCCGGTGATACAGATCATCTTCGAGTGGGTGTAGCGGCCCGCAAACTCTATCTCGCTGATAATGTGTATACCCTTCTCCATCGCAGCCTTCACCATCGGAGCCTCCTTCGGTATGCCCGGACTCTTGATGATTTCGTCGGCAGAGAGAATCTTCTCCTCGGTATGCTGACGCTCCTCCCACTCGATGGCGTGGTCGTCGAGCAGCTTCTTGTATTTGTCTTTGATGGCAGACATGTCGCTAACGAACACGTCGAAACCTTCCTTCTTTGCCAACACTGCGGCACCGGCTCCACTCTCGCCGGCTCCAAGAATAACTATTCTTTTCATTGTTTTATGATTTTAGAACCAAGAAAGATGTATTTCTGCTGAGAAATGAGACGATTCGGAAATATTGGAAATGCAAACATCTCAACATAACAATGGAAATGTCAACATCTCAACACCTCACCATCTCAACATCTCAACACCCTTCCTATCTAATCTTTAATGTTATAATGGTCATAGCCGCCAGGATTATCGTCGTAATCCAAAAGCGAACCGTAATCTTCGACTCGTGGAATGCACCCTTCGGTCGAGTGATGAGATACTTGCAGTCGGGGTCGAGCTGCGAAGCCTGCGTGCGGAAGTTGTCGTGGATAGGCGTACGCTTGAAGATGCGCTGCTTTACGCCGCGACGCTTGCCCAGCTTGTAGTAGTAGACCTGCAGTATGACGCTCAGACTCTCCACGAAGAAGATGCCACAGAGTATCGGCAGAAGCAGCTCCTTGTGGATGATTATCGCAGTAACGGCGATGATACCGCCGATTGTGAGCGAGCCGGTGTCGCCCATGAACACCTGAGCCGGATAGGCGTTGTACCAAAGGAAGCCTATCAGCGCACCCACAAAGGCGCAGAGGAACACCACAAGCTCCTGCGACTCCGGTATGTACATTATGTTAAGATAGCTCGCATACTCTATGTGCGAACTCACATACGCCAGTATGCCCAACGCCACACCGATGATGGCGGAGTTGCCGGCACACATGCCGTCCATACCGTCGTTAAGGTTGGCGCCGTTGCTCACCGCTGTCACCACGATGATGGTCATTATCACGAACAATATCCAGCCTGCCGCAACGCGGTGCTCGCCGAAGATGCTCGTAATGCGCGAGTAGTCGAGGTTATGGCTCTTGACGAACGGGATGGTTGTCTTTAGCGACTTGTGCGCTTCGCTCTGATGCTTCACTACTATCTCCTGACCCTGACGCTCGTAGACGAGATTCTCGTTCATCTTGACGTCTGGCGACGCCCACAGCACAAGACCCACTATCAGACCGATACCCACCTGACCTACTATCTTGTAGCGGCCCTTCAAGCCTTCCTTGTCGTGGCGGAATATCTTTATGAAGTCGTCCATGCCGCCCAGCACACCGAGCCACAGCGTGGTGACAATCATCAATATGAGGTAGATGTTGCGCAGGCGTCCGAGCAGAAGCACCGGCACAAGGATGGAGACGATGATGATGACACCTCCCATCGACGGCACTCCTATCTTCTTCACACCGAACGGGTCGATGCTTGCGTCGCGCGCAGTCTCAGTAATCTGCTTGCGCTTGAGATACTTGATAAACTTCTCGCCGAACCATGCCGAGATAACGAGCGACAATATCAGCGCCAACAGCGAACGGAACGAAATGTAGCCCCACATGTGCGAGCCACTAATGCCGTATTCTTCGAGGAAACGAAAAAGATAATATAACATTTCTGAGTTTTGAATTTAAATTCTAAAAGCACTCACGTACCACTTCATGGTCGTCGAAGTGATGCTTCACACCCTTTATCTCCTGATAGTTCTCATGTCCCTTGCCGGCTATGAGCACTACGTCGCCCTTCTTTGCCATCATGCAGGCGGTGCGTATAGCCTCGCGGCGGTCGACAATGGTTATCACCTTCTTCATCTGCTGCGCGTTGAGTCCGGCGAGCATGTCGTTGATGATGTCCTGCGGCTCCTCGAAGCGCGGGTTGTCGCTTGTGATAATCACGCGGTCGCTCTGCTTCACAGCCTCCTGCGCCA
The DNA here is from genome assembly GCF_019052365.1 of Leyella stercorea. Taxonomy (GTDB): domain Bacteria; phylum Bacteroidota; class Bacteroidia; order Bacteroidales; family Bacteroidaceae; genus Prevotella. The sequence goes on along the minus strand of NZ_JAHQUY010000032.1, from coordinate 7,744 downwards.
TAAGCGGACGCTTTCCCTTGTCGCGGTTGCCGCCGGCTCCGCATACGGTGATTACCTCGCCCTTTCCGTCGAGCACCTCATGTATGGCGTTGAGCACGTTCTCCAGAGCATCCGGCGTGTGGGCATAGTCGACAACGGCGGTGTAGCCCTCCGGCGAGTGGATAGGTTCGAGACGTCCGCTCACGCTGTGCAGCGTACTCATCACTACGAGCACGTCTTCGGGCTTCTTGCCGAGCATAACTGCCGCGCCGTAGACAGCCAGCAGGTTGCTCACGTTGAACTTTCCGATGAACTGTACGCCTACTTCCCGGCCGTCAATCTCGAGATACATGCCCTCGAAGTGACATTCTATTATGCGAGCCTTGAAGTCAGCCACGCTGCGTATAGAGTAGGTCTTCACCTGAGCCTTCGTGTTCTGCACCATAATCATGCCGTTCTTGTCGTCGGCGTTGGTGATGGCGAAGGCAGTTTTGGGCAACATGTCGAAGAAAGCCTTCTTCGCATTGCGGTAGTTCTCGAAAGTCTTGTGATAGTCGAGATGATCTCGTGTGAGATTGGTGAACAGACCGCCGGCGAAAGTGAGTCCGCCGATGCGCTTCTGCGCTATGGCGTGAGACGAGCACTCCATGAAGGCGTACTCGCAACCTGCATCCACCATGCGATGAAGCAGTTCGTTCAGCGCTATCGGGTCTGGCGTCGTGTGGTCTGCCGGCACAGCCTCGTCAACGATGTAGTTGCACACGGTAGAAAGCAGTCCGCACTTATGTCCCATCTTCGAGAACATATTATATAATAAGGTGGCGATAGTGGTTTTACCGTTCGTTCCGGTCACTCCTACGAGCTTCAGCTTGGTAGAAGGATTGCCGTGGAACGTTGTTGCCACCTCACCCACTACGTCTTCGGTGCTTGCCACCTGCACATAAGTTACGTTTTCGTCGGTTTGTTCTGGCATCTCCTCGCAGAGCACAGCCTTTGCGCCGAGCTCCACCGCCTTAGGTATGAACTTGTGTCCGTCTACCTGAGTGCCCTTCATTGCCACAAACAAATGTCCGTCCTTGATACGGCGAGAGTCTATGTTGACACCCGTCACTTCTACATCATCGCTGCCTTTAACAGCAAGAACGGTGATGTTCTTAAGCAATTCTTTAAGTTTCATATATCTTTGTTTTTTTATCCGAGTTTAAGCGAGCATACCATGCCCTTCTTTATTCTTTCTCCTGCGCCGATGCTCTGCTCCGTTACCTTTCCTCTACCCGTGAGCCTAACCTTTACGCCTCTGCTCTCGATAAGAAAGACGGCGTCGCGAGCTCCCATGCCGTGAACGTCGGGCATTACCGACTTGTCGCCTTCGTTTACGCGTTTCAGCTGAATGACACTTCTGTCGCTCTCGTCGGCGCGTCCCCAGATGGGGTTTCCGTTGAGATAAGAGCCGTCCCAGTCTGTGCGCTGCTTCACGCCGAGATGCTCAAGCACATAGCTTGCAGCCAGCACATTGCCGCTCTTAACCTGCGGGATGAGAACAGAAAGCGAGTCGCGGGCGTCAGAAGCCTCCAGCTTGAGGCTCTGCGCCATGATACCTTCTGCGATGTCGTGGAACACAACGCCGCTCATGCCGCCGCCCGAAGCCGGCAGACCCGACTTCTGTATGCATACGATGCAGCTGTAGCGCGGCTCGTATGCGGGGAAGAAGCCGGCGAAAGACAGCAGATAGTTCATTTGTCCGCTCTTATAGCCGGCGGCTCCTTTTGATATCTGAGCCGTTCCGGTCTTTCCTGCGACGAGGAACGACTGCGAGCCGGCTTTCTTTCCGAGACCCTGACTCACAACGTGCTCAAGTATCGTGGTTATCTTCTTTATCGTCGACTCCTTGGCTATCTGCTCACGCAGCACTACGGGGTCGAACTCTTTTATTACTACTCCGTCCTTCATCACAGCCTTCACGAAGCGCGGCGCAACCATCTTTCCGCCGTTGGCAATGGCGTTGTAGAAGGTAAGAGTGGAGATAGGCGGCACCTGCGTCTCGTAACCGATGCTCATCCAGGGCAGAGTGGTCTTGCTCCAGTTGACATACTGCTTGCCTCGCGAGTCTTTCTTCGGCATTCGGATGCGTGCCGACGATGCACCTTGCAGCGGAATGTGCAGGTCGTCGGCGAGTCCGAGTCGGTATATTCCCTGCACAAACTTCTCTGGTGTGTTGTGATAGTGGTCGTCGATGATGCGGCTGACGCCGATGTTTGAGCTCACCATGAGCGTCTGCGGCAGAGTGAGCATGCCGTAGCCGCCGCGTCGCCAGTTGTGGTCTTTCATCTCTCTGCCATACATCGGCCAGACGCCGCCGGCAGTCTCCACGCGGTAGGTTGTGTCGACCACTCCGTCGTCGAGCGCCACCATTATGCTTGCGGTCTTGAACACCGAACCCGGTTCGAGCAAGTCGCTTATAGCGTGGTTCTTTATCTCGTGATAGTCGTCATCGTCACACTTCGTCATGTTGACGATGGCTTTAATGTCGCCGGTCTTCACCTCCATCACGATAGCCACGCCCACATTGGCGTTGATGAGTCGCAGCTCCTTGAGCAGCGCGCGTTCGGCGAGGTCCTGCATCGACACGTCGATAGTAGTGACGATGTCGGCGCCGTTCTCCGGCGGCGTATCCGTGATGTCGAGATATCTGTTCAGCACCTTGCGTCTGTGCCGTATGCCCTCTACGCCTCTAAGGAGCGAGTCGTACGAGAGTTCCAAGCCGCATTGTGCGGTATCCTTTGCGCCGAACATCTTTCCGATGGTGCGGCCTGCGAGCGAACCGTACGCCAGTCTGCGAGCGTTATGCTCCTCCCAGTGAAAACCGCCCTGATTGGTTTTCAGACGGAACACGGGCAGACGCCTCACTTCTGAGAACGTGCTGTAGTTGATGCGTCGGTTCCACACGGGCCAGTGCTGCTTGTTCTTCTCGAAGCCCTCCATGAGATGCTTCTTGAACTCAGCCGCCGTGCGGTCGGGGAAGATTGCGTTGAGCCCTGTGCAGATAGAATCGATCTTCTCGCAGAAGAGCGTGTCCTTCTTCGCTACGCGCAGCGCCTTGAAGTCCATGAATATGTTATACTGCGGCAGCGACGACGCCATGAGTTGTCCGTCGCAGCTCAGTATGTTTCCGCGCATAGGCTGCGTCTTGAGGCTGTCTACCTTCACGCGGTCTGCCACTTCCTCCCAGTAGGCGCGCTTTGCCGTCATGATATACAGCGTCTTTCCCAGCACGCTTATAGCCACCAGCGTCATTATGACGGCTAAGAACGCATAGCGTGGCATTACTTTCTTGCTATCAAACTTGCTCATTTCTCTTCTTGATTAGGAATGGTTATTATATACGGTGGCTGCGTAGGTATGTGCAGCGTGCTGTCCTTGTCGTTGTGCAGGCGTTCGAGCACCTTGCTCTCGCGAGTCTGCTGCGTGAGGTCGCTCGAACTTGAGAGTGCTCTGTACTTTGCGTCCTCCAGCTCGCTCTTCAGATTGTCTATCTTGATGAGGTTCTGCTGACACTTGTATCGGTTCGAGATATAGACGATGATGAACAGCGTTATTAACACTATCACCCATATCTGCTGTCGCAGGAACTGCGTGTTGAGCATTTCGCCACCGAGAATCTTTCCCAGCGTCACGTTCTTCGTCAGCGGCAGTTCGTCTTCTATGGCTTGCTGTCGTATGATTGTGCGCAGCGACGGTGCGCTGTCTACGTCGTTGGCAGCCGTTTCGCCAGTCGTCTGTTCGCCCTTAGCGTTGTCTTCCGTGTTGGTCACATCCACCTTTATGGCGTCTGTTATGGGGTTATCTTCTTTCATTGTCTCATTTCTTTTCAGCAATTCTTAGTTTTGCGCTGCGGCTGCGTGGGTTTTCTTCTTGTTCTTGTTCCGAGGGCAGTATCACCTTGTTGTTGACGAGGCGGAACGGCGTCTCGATACGTCCGAAGAAGTCCTGCTGCACCTTTCCCTCCACGTTGCCCGACTTCATGATGTTCTTCACCATGCGGTCTTCGAGCGAGTGGTAGGTTATCACCGAGAGTCGTCCGCCGGGGGCGAGCAGTTCGGTGGCAGCGAGCAGCATCTCGCGCAGCGCGTCCATTTCGTGGTTCACTTCAATACGCAATGCCTGAAAGAGTCGCGCCATGTCCTTTTTCTCTCGCTCGCGCTTGAAAAAAGGCTCCACGGCAGCCAGAAAATCCTTCGTTGTCTTTATCTCCGCCTGCTGACGTGCCTTGACGAGCGCCGCGGCTATGCGTCGCGAGTTCTTCAGTTCGCCGTAGATGTAGAAGATGTCGGCGAGTTGTTCCTCGTCGTACGTGTTCACTATCTCGGCAGCGGTGCGTCCGGCGCGCTTGTTCATGCGCATGTCAAGCGGCGCGTCGAAGCGGAACGAGAATCCGCGTTCGGCGTCGTCGAAGTGGTGCGACGACACGCCGAGGTCGGCGAGCAATCCGTCGATGTGCTCCACGCCGTAGTAGCGCATCCAGTTCTTCAGATAGCGGAAGTTGCTGCGCACGAACGTGAAGCTGTCGCCGGCGTCGGGAATATTGCGCTCGGCGTCGGCGTCCTGGTCGAAACTGTAGAGGTGTGCGCCGTCGGTGAGCCGCGAGAGTATCTCGCGCGAGTGTCCTCCGCCACCGAAGGTGACATCTACGTAAACGCCGCCCGGCTTGATGTCGAGTCCGTCGACGCTCTCGCCGAGAAGCACCGGTACATGATATGTTATTGCTGTTGTAGGATTGTCAGTGTTGTTCTTATACATTATATATGCGTATTTGGGTGTAAAGGTACACAAAAATTCGCACACATGGTTACAAATCTTTATCAATTTTGTTTAAATACGACATTTCTTGTGCGAAATTGTTCGTATGTAAAAAAGATGTAGTATTTTTGCACCAAATATCGAAAAAGTAACAGATATTTCGGGTATATGAACGAGATAACAGAAAAGACAATAGACATCGAAAAGATACTGCGCAGCAAGATGGGCAGCAAGGCGCGCTACGTGCCTGGACTGCTCGTCGGATGGCTCAAGAAGATCATCCATCAGGACCAGGTGAACGCGTTCATCTGGGAGCACCGCAACGAGAGCGGCGTAGAGTGGCTGGAGTCTACCGTGCGCTATCTGAAGATGGACATACGCATCATCGGCAAGGAGAACCTTCCGCCGAAAGACGACGGCAAGCTATACACGTTCGTGTCCAACCATCCGCTGGGCGGACAGGACGGCGTGGCGCTCGGCTCAATCATCGGACGCCACTACGACGGACGCTTCCGCTACCTCGTCAACGACTTGCTGATGAATCTGCCGGGCTTGGCGCCGGTGTGCATCGGCATCAACAAGACCGGTCGGCAGGGACGCGACTTCCCGCGCATGGTTGAGGCGGGCTTCAAGAGCGACAACCACATGCTCATGTTCCCCGCCGGACTGAACAGTCGCAAGCAGAAGGATGGTTCGATACACGACCTGCCGTGGAAGAAGACGTTCATAACGAAGAGCGTGGAGTGCCACCGCGACGTGGTGCCCATCTATTTCAGCGGACGCAACTCGGAGCGCTTCTACCGCATCGCCAAGTTCAGCGACCGCTGGCTGCCGTTCAACCTCGCCATGATATTCCTCGTCGACGAGATGTACCGCAACGTGGGCAAACACTTCGACATATACATCGGAAAGCCTATACCCTGGCAGACGTTCGACAAGAGCCGCACGCCGTACGAGTGGGCACAGTGGGTGCAGCAGGAGGTGTACAAGCTGAGCCCCTCCCAACCCTCCCCGTCGGGGAGGGCTTAAGAATGCCCAAAAGGCTTAAGAAGGCTTAGTTAGCAAAGGATTAGAAAGGCTTAGTTAGCAAAGGCTTAAGAAGGCTTAGAAAGGCTTAGTTGCCAAAGCTTAAGAAGGCTTAGTTAGGCCAAAGCGCCCCCAACAACCACCCCAACCAGAAGAGAAAGCAAGAAAAAACAACACACAAATGGAAGGACCAATCATTGAACCGGTAAGCAAAGAGCTGCTCAAGAGCGAACTCGCGCCCGAGCGCCAGCTCCGCATGACCAACAAGAGCAACAACGAGATATACATCATCACGGCACACAATGCGCCGAACGTGATGCGCGAGATAGGCCGACTGCGCGAGATAGCATTCCGCGAAGCGGGCGGCGGCACCGGCAAGTCGATGGACATCGACGAGTTCGACACCTGCGCGAACTGCTACAAGCAGCTCATCGTGTGGAACCCCGAGGCGGAGGAGATAATCGGCGGATACCGATACTTGCTCGGCACCGACTGGGAGCTTGACGAGAACCGCCAGCCGAAGCTCGCCACAAGCCACATGTTCCACTTCTCCGACAAGTTCATCGACGACTATATGCCCTACACCATCGAGCTGGGCCGCTCGTTCGTAACGCTCGAATACCAGAGCACACGACGCGGAGCGAAAAGCCTCTTCGCGCTCGACAACTTGTGGGACGGTCTCGGCGCTCTCACCGTCATCAAGCCTAACGTGAAGTATTTCTTCGGCAAGATGACCATGTACCCGTCGTACATACGCCGCGGCCGCGACATGATTCTCTACTTCCTCAAGAAGCACTTCGACGACAAGGACAATCTCATCCTGCCGCTCCATCCGCTGAAGATAGAGACACCGGAGGAGGAGCTTGCGGCGCTGTTCTGCGAGGACGACTTCAAGAAGGATTATCTCATACTCAACCGCGAGATTCGTGCGTTGGGCTATAACATCCCGCCGCTCGTGAACGCTTACATGTCGCTCTCGCCCACCATGAAGCTCTTCGGCACCGCCATCAACTACGGCTTCGGCGACGTCGAGGAGACGGGCATCCTCATCGCCGTGGACGAGATTCTCGAAAGCAAGCGCGTGCGCCATATCGACTCGTTCATAAAGGAGCACCCCGAAGCGCTCGAGATCACCAGCGGCGCCAACAACGTCATCTACAAAGAACGCACATAGGAGGGTACGGCATTCCTGCCTACCCCACGCAGCCTGCTGCTGCGATGTACTCCCACGGAATACGCCGAATTCACAGAAGCTTCTGATGAGATATACTCCCACAGATTTCACAGATTTACACAGATGTTTTAGGCTAAGACTTCTGCGTGCTCTGCTTTCTATGTTAAAATCCAAATGTTTTGACCATTATTTTCATTTTAAGCTGAGATTTTATATTCAGGGGTGAAAATTTGGCGATTCCGGACCATGGCAGTGACCAAATGTACAAGTTTGTTCTTGACATTGTTCAGTGCAACCTGCTTCTTCTTTCCGCGTTCCACGAGTCGCATATAGTACCTTGCCATAACGGGATTGAAGTTGACAGCAGCCAGTGCAGCCTGCGTCAGCATGGCCTTAATCTGGCGGTTCGCCATGTAGTGCACATGTGGATCGGAATGCACACTGGTACCCGAATCTTTGCCGAATGGGGCTATACCATAGTAGCAGGAAATCTTCCTTGAATCGTAGTTGAAACGACGGAAGTTGTCGGTGTATACCATCAAGCAGACAGCGTTCTGCGTTCCTATACCAGGCACCGAAGTCACGATGGTGAATACCTCGGTGAGCTCTTTGTCCGACTTGATGAGAGCAGTGATACGCTTGTCTATCTTCTCTATCTCCTTATTGAGTTCAGACACGATATGTCTTCCACTCTGCGAGATCATCGTCTTGATAGGCGATTTCTCCATGGTGAGTCTCTTCTCGCCTCTACGCACCTGAAAACTGCAT
>NZ_JAHQUY010000190.1 GCF_019052365.1 Leyella stercorea | reverse complement strand
AGAGACATCTTGAAGAGAACCAGGAAGAAATCAACGGCTTGCTGAGAAAAGAGATTGACGATTGGAATGTGTAACAAAAAGGAACAAGCATGACAATGGAAACTATATTCTTGATAGTCTTGGCTGCATTCAATGTTTGGACTATCTATTTTTACAACAAGTTGCTTCTTGAAGTTGCGAACGGCAAGGAAAAGGAGAAAAAACCGCCTATCGACCCGATGGCACTTGTAGGCAAAAGTCTTTTCAAAGTGTCCCAACTGCGGAAGAAAGAAGAAACGGGACAAAAACAAACAGAATCCATGTCCGTATCGGATAATGACGTGACATTTGACGATTCTCCAAAGAGTACGGCACGGATTTCTGACGAACAGCTTGATGATGTGTTTACGAATGTTCGCATAGAAGATATTGGTGTGAAATATTCTGACAATAAGGAAGATGCCGATGTGCCACAAGCCAAAGGGTCAAGTTTTGAGGACATTGACGCAGCTGTGAATACCGTCAAGGCACCGAAAGCAACGGACAAGGAGAAAAGACATGCAGGCAAGGTTTTCCA
>NZ_JAHQUY010000189.1 GCF_019052365.1 Leyella stercorea | reverse complement strand
TTTGTGGAAGACAAGGAGTCGTTGAATGTTTTTTCTGTAAATTTTGAAAAAAGTTATTGTTTTGCTTAGTTTTTTGCTTTGCTCAACTGTATAGATAGTGTATGAAACAGGAAAAGGACATAGAAAGAATGTTTCGTCAGCATTACGAGAAGATGTACAATCTGGCCAGAAGCATCCTCTCCGATGACGATGAAAGCAAGGATGTAGTGAGCGAAGTCTTTACCACGATTCTTGCCGATGATGCAGTCCTGATGCCTGAGAGTGAGGAAGGATTCCTGATGAGGAGCGTCCGCAACCGCTGTCTCAACCTGATAGCCCATAAGGGCGTGAAGGAAAAGGTAGCGAAGTTGCTCATAGATGATACCGATGTTATTTTGTCGGATGAAACCGATGAGCGACTGGAGCAGTTGTTGCTTCTCATCGAAGACCTGGAACCGCCTATCCGACAACTCATTTTCCGTCTGCGCTATCTTCAGGAGAAATCTTATCAGGAGGTGGCTGATGAAGTGGGAGTGAGCAAGGTGACAGTATTCAACCCAAATCGGTCATTAGAAAAAGCTTCTTGTCATTTTCTAATGACCGCCATTA
>NZ_JAHQUY010000188.1 GCF_019052365.1 Leyella stercorea | reverse complement strand
TCGTTCGCAACCTCGGTTTGCCTCTCCAACGGAGTTCCAATAGAAACCGTGAGTTCAATGCTTGGTCACAAGGACATAAAGACAACTCAGGTGTATGCCAAAATTACCAAGGAGAAATTGAGTAAAGACGTGGAAAAGTTGTCTCAGCAGATTAATAACATTGAGGAATTCACGTTTGGAAATGTTTGCAACGATAATACTAACACTATAAATGGCAGAGTATGAAACGACAAGTGATAACAATACAGGAAGATATGGTCATCTACGCCCCACATCATGGTGAGGTGTGGATGACAGTTTGGGAGATTGCCGAACTGTTGAATGTAACAGGGACAGCAGTGAAGAATACCATCAAGCGCATTTGGAAACAAAGTGTGCTGAAAGACTTCCGGCATTCTCAATACATCAAACTTGAAAATGGATATTCTGCGAATGTCTATGATATGGAAGTGATTATCGCCATAGCACTTCAAATGGATACATATCAAGCCTTGTTGTTCAGACAATGGCTTATCAGTAAGGTTGTGAACCGCAAGGTGTGCCAAGCAGAGCAAGTAAAAAACGAGTATCCGATGATTATTGTAATGAA
>NZ_JAHQUY010000031.1 GCF_019052365.1 Leyella stercorea | reverse complement strand
TAATTGAAAAACTTCTATTTGATAGTCATTTAGTGATTAGTTAAATTAAAAATGGTGTGAAATATTTTAACTTTACCGATATTCTTATTGATAATGGTGTTGCTACAACAAGTAATATCGTTACAATTCTTACACTTGAAAAGACTACTTCAACGAAGTATTACTATCTGAAGACAGCTGATGGGTTCTATTTGTCTAACGGATCAACACCTTCTTCAGCTAATGTTACAGCTTTAAAATCAATTCCTGATAATACATCTATGGCTACTATAGCAATAGATAAAACACATGCTGAAATAGTATTTGAAAATAAAGTAAAGAAAGCGTTTCTTTTTGCAGAGGGTACTGGCTTCTCATGCTATGATTACACTTATCACGATGCTTCTCGACGAATGCTTGCAATATATAAAGCCGATGGCTCGCAATCAGCAATAAAGCAAACTACTTTTGTGACGTTCAGTTCAAAGGATTTGACAATATATAAAGGTAAGGAGTATTCTTTGCCTACAGCAAGTGTGACACGTCAAAAGGGCGAGACTATTGCTGATGCAAAACTTTCATATTCAAGTAGCAATGAGAAGGTAGCATCGGTTAATAAGTATACTGGTGAAATCACGTTGAAAGAGTTTGGCACGACAACAATAACTGCAAAATATGCTGGCTCGGACTTGTATAAGGAGTCGGAAGGTTCATATACTCTGACATACCAAGACAGATTGAGTGAGGCGACAATTGTGTTCTCGGCTGAAAATGAAGCATTCTATAATATGCCTAAGAATTCAGATAATCATGCTTTGCCTCAAAACTGTATTTTTATGTCTGATAATGGAGAAGAATATAAATTTAAAATATATTGTTTTTACAAGCATAGAGTAAATAAGGGATTTTTGACATCTATATCAGGTGACGCAAAAGTAACTAGTCCAGAGTTTTTAGCTCCTAATGGGTATGTAGTAAGAGTTGTCTTTGAACAAAAGTATAATGGAAGCAGACCATATATTTCAAGTGCGGCACAAACCAACTATATTAAGAATGGTGAAGGAACTCTCACAGCCCTCAATGAGTATGAATTTACAGAGACAATACCTGATTCTAAGCCGTTTACTATTACTAGTACAAGTATCTGCTACATCAAAAAGATCGAGATATTCATAAACCCAGTGCCTTCTCTTGAGATTTCTGATACTGACTTTGAGGCTGATGCCAAGATTAAGGAGTACGATAAGACTGCCGTGCATTTCAAATTGAAGAGATCGTTTGTTGCTGATGATACATGGTACACTATTTGTTTGCCTTTCAACGTTGCGAAGGAGCAGTTGGTTGAGGTCTTTGGAGGCAAGAAAGTAGAATTGAGAACATTCGACCACATGGAGGATGGAACGGTTATGTACTTCAAGCATGTTGACGATTTGGCGGCTGGTGTTCCATATCTGATAAAGCCCAATAAGACTCTTGATAGTCTTCTCTTTAAAAACGTGAAGATTGATATGGCTGCACATCCTGATTTGCAGGTTGGTGCAGATGGATATTTCATGAAGGGCACATATCAGGCAACCGTATTGAATCCCGATGGTACGAATCTGTTCCTTGGCGACAACAATACGTTCTTCAGACCTTCTGAAGATGATCACAGAATGAAGGGCACAAGAGTGTATTTCATCATTCCAAGAAAAGCAGTAGGTAAGGTGTTGAGTTATGATACAGAAACCATCGTTGATGGTATTGTTGACGTTGAAGTTAATTCGCTGTCGAATAGTCAAAAGGTCTATAATATCAATGGCGTTTATGTTGGTGACAACCTTCAGAATCTGACACCAGGCGTGTATATCGTCAGCGGCAAGAAGGTTGTGGTAACAAACAGATAATACGACCGACTGCATTAAGTAGGGTAGACTAATTTTGAAAAAAGAATGAGGCTATAGAACCATTGTCCTATAGCCTCATTCATTTTTTGTATCGATTTGTTCGATGATGTCTTTTGTTATAAAGCAATATCGTGCAGAATCTCGCCCAAAGTGGGATGTATGTGGATACAGTTGGCGAGGTCTGTAATGGTTGCGCCCTGATTCATGAGAGCCGAAATCTCCTGCACCATGTCGGAAGAATGTGCTCCGAAAGCATGACAACCGAGAATTTTTCCGTCTGCCTTGTCGACAAACAACTTCACCATACCATCTGTTTCGTTCATTGCGAGAGCTTTGCCGTTAGAACGGTGGAAACCCTTGCGGCATTCGTATTCGCAACCTTCCGCTTTCAGCTGATCTTCGCTCTTTCCTACACTTGCAGCTTCGGGATAAGTGAAGATAGCAGACGGCATAATGTCAAACTTGATATCGTCTTCTTTACCGAGAATCTTGTTCACAACATGCAGACCCTGGAATGTTGCTGCATGAGCGAGCATACAACGACCATTCACGTCGCCTATTGCGTATATGCCTTCAACATTTGTGCGGAAATCATCGTCCACTGCGATTCCCTTCGGCGAGTATTCAACACCAGCGAGTTCCAGGTCAAGACCTTCGATGTTCGGCTTGCGACCGGTTGCAATGAGCACAACGTCTGCATCCACCTGCGCAGGCTTGCCCTTCTTCTCGTACGTTACTGTGAGCTGGCGCTTACCATCCTCTGTAGTTGTCTCTGCGATTGACTTAACAGCCGACTGCATAGAGAACTCTACGCCGCGCTTGCCGATAGTTTGGCGCAGACGCTTTGCGATGTCCGAATCGAGAACCGGCAAACACTCCTTGAGGAACTCAATCACACTCACCTTGCTACCGAAACTGCTGAACACAGAAGCGAACTCCATGCCGATAACTCCTGCGCCGATGATGCACAAGCGCTCAGGAATATGGTCGATGTCGAGAAGTTCTGTAGAGGTGATAACGCCCGGCAATGTTGTGCCTTCAATAGGCGGACACTTTGAGTCGCTGCCCGTAGCTATCATAATGTTGTCGGCAGTATACTCTTCTTCGCCTACAACAACAGTCTTGCTATCCTTGAAGTGAGCAAAGCCACGAACGAAAGTAATGCCAGGAGTCAGCATCAGCGTCTCGATGCCGCTACGCAGCTGTTCAACAACCTGCTGCTTGCGCTCAATAACCTTCGGGAATTGAAGTTGGAAACCGTCAAGCGCTACGCCGAATACGTCAGCATGCTGCATGGTGTCTACAACTTCTGCGTTTCGACAGAGAGTCTTTGTTGGTATACAGCCGCGGTTCAAGCATGTGCCACCAGCCTCGGCTGCTTCAATGATGGTCACGGTGAGTCCATGTTGCGCAGCATAGTGCGCAGCACGATAGCCTCCGGGGCCCGAACCTATAATGATAAGATCTGTTTTAGTCATTTTGTTTACAGTTTATATTTAAAAAAGGTGTGCCAAAATAGAATATATCGGGCTGAGCCCTATTTGACTTATGTTCTATTTTAGCACACCCTCTATGGTTAATTAGTTGGAAAGCTGCTTCCAAGTAAGTATCGGTTGCTTAGCAGCCAGCACGTCGTCAACACGACCGGTAGGAGTGTTGTGCGGAGCTGTCTTCACCTCTTCCGGTTTTGTCTTTGCTTCCTCTGCAATCTTACGCAGAACAGCGATGAACTCGTCGAGCGTCTCCTTGCTTTCGTTTTCTGTCGGCTCAATCATCATTGCCTCATGGAACAGCAACGGGAAGTAGATCGTAGGAGCGTGATAACCATAGTCGAGCAAACGCTTTGCTACGTCCATTGTTGTCACACCCGTTGACTTGTCCTTCAAGCCGTTGAATACGAACTCGTGCTTGCAGACTGTCGGTATGGGCAACTCGTATACATCCTTAAGTGCCTCCTTGATATAGTTGGCATTGAGTGTAGCAAGCGGACCAACCATGCGGATGTGTTCCTTGCCGAGAGTGAGGATGTATGTGTATGCGCGGAGCATAACTGCGTAGTTGCCGAAGAACTCGCCAACATGCACGTTGAAGTCCTGACCATTTGTTGTTACGATGCGATAACGATCGCCCACCTTCTCAACCTTCGGTACAGGCAAGAACTGTTCCAATCCCTTACGCACGCCGACCGGACCTGAACCAGGACCGCCACCGCCGTGAGGTGTAGAGAATGTCTTGTGCAGGTTGATGTGCATAACGTCGAAGCCCATATCGCCCGGACGGCAAACGCCAAGCATCGGGTTGAGATTTGCTCCGTCGTAGTACATCAAGCCGCCACACTCGTGAACGAGTTTCTGTATCTCAGGTATCTCGCGCTCGAAGAGTCCCAATGTATTCGGGTTTGTCATCATCACAGCAGCTACGGTGTCGTCGAGCAGACCGCGAAGGTCGTTAACGTCAACTACGCCTTGAGCTGTAGACTTCACTTCTACAATCTCCAAGCCACAGACAGCAGCCGAAGCCGGGTTTGTGCCGTGAGCCGAGTCGGGCACGATAACCTTTGTACGCTTCAAGTCGCCACGGCTCTGATGATACGCACGGATGACCATCAAACCGGTAAGCTCGCCGTGAGCACCAGCAAACGGATTGAGTGTGAACTCCTCCAAACCGGTTATTGCAGAGAGAGCCTTCTGCATATCATAGTATACCTGCAATGCTCCCTGACATGTGTCCTCTGGCTGCAATGGGTGCAATGCTGCGAACTGCGGCAAAGCAGCTATCTCCTCATTGATGATAGGGTTGTACTTCATAGTACAGCTACCGAGAGGGTAGAAGCCGTTGTTAACGCCGAAGTTGTTTGCGCTAAGATTGGTATAGTGGCGTACCACGGTCAGTTCGTCACACTCTGGCAATTTAGCATCTTCGCAACGACGCATTTCAGCCGGCACCTCATGGTGTCCGAACTCGTTCTTTGGGAGCGAATAGCCACGGCGTCCGGGTTTAGACAACTCAAAAATCAAGTTTCCATAAAGACGATTGTTCATAGCTTTTCCTCCTTTGCAATATTAACGAGTTTATCAATTTCTTCCTTCGTGCGCTTTTCGGTAACGGCAAACATCAATGTGTCAGCGTCAACCTTCACACCGCCTAAGATGCCGTTCTCGATGAAACGCTGCTGCAAGCGGTCGACATCGCCGTTGTACTTAACGCAGAACTCATTGAAGAACGGACGCTCGTATTTATCTGAGAACAAACCAGTTGCAATCAAAGCGTCATGCAGATAATGAGCGCCGTCGTATGACATCTGCGCAGCTTCCTTCACACCTTCCTTGCCCATTACAGACATATAGATAGTAACGAAGAGAGCCATGAGCGACTCGTTAGAGCAGATGTTCGATGTTGCCTTCTGACGGCGGATGTGCTGTTCGCGAGCCTGCAATGTGAGAACGAACACGCGCTGTCCGCGATTGTCTACAGTCTTGCCAACGATACGGCCCGGCATCTTGCGCATGAGCTTTTCGGTGCAGCACATATAGCCTACAGACGGACCTCCGAATGACATCGGAATGCCCAACGACTGTCCGTCGCCTATTGCTACGTCAGCACCCCATTCGCCTGGAGTCTTAAGCAATGCGAGGTCGGCAGCCACGCTGTTCACGATGAACAACGACTTATGTGCATGACATGAATCGGCAAAGCCGCTGAAGTCTTCAACAATGCCGTGATAGTTAGGCTGCTGAACGATTACGCCAGCCACGCCGCCCTTTTCGAGGCGGGCGTCCATCTGCTCCTTGTCGGTAGCACCGTCGTTTTCTGCGATAAGCTCCACGTTGAAGCCGTGAAAGTGAGCGTAAGTCTTCACTACATTAAGCACCTTCGGGTCTACCGAAGCCGATACAAGCACCGTGTCAGTCTTCTTTGTAGAAGCAAGAGCCATAATTGCAGCCTCAGCCGTAGCGGTAGAACCGTCGTACATAGATGCGTTTGAAACATCCATGCCGGTGAGTTCTGCCATCATGCTTTGGTATTCGAAGATATAGTGGAGTGTACCCTGCGAAATCTCAGCCTGGTACGGAGTGTAGCTTGTGAGAAACTCTGAGCGCGAGATGATGTTCGGCACTACAGCCGGTGTGTAGTGGTCGTAGCATCCTGCTCCAGCAAACACAGTAAGTCGGCGATTCTTTTCACCGAGCTTCTCGAACAGCGAGCGAATCTCTGTTTCGCTCATCGGCTCGGGCAAATCGTATTCACCACGGAAGCGAATCTGCTCAGGCACGTCGGCATAGAGATCGTCGAGCGAATTCATGCCGGCCTGCTTGAGCATCTGTTCTATTTCTTCCTTGGTCTGTGGAAAAAATTTGAAGTTCATAGTTTGATCGGTTTATTGTCGAGTTTTAAGCTCGACAATGGTTGATTTGATGTGCTTCAGTTACTCTTTGCTGCACAACTCCTCGTATGCAGCAGCGTCCATCAGAGCGTCGAGCTCAGACTTGTCTGACATCTGAACCTTCATGATCCAGTTCTCGAAAGCATCCTCGTTGAGGAGCTCTGGCTTGTCCTCGAGAGCCTCGTTCACTTCAACCACAGTACCCGAAACCGGAGAGATAAGGTCGCTGGCAGCCTTCACGCTTTCTACAGCACCGAAGTCCTCATCAGCTTCAACTTCGTCGTCTACCTCTGGCATGTCAACGTAAACCACGTTGCCCAATGCGTGCTGAGCATAGTCGGTGATGCCTACATAAGCGAAATCGCCTTCAACCTTTACATATTCGTGTGACTCTGAATAGAAGAGTCCTTCAATAACTTTTGCCATAATAGATTTGTTTTTTAATTGTTATTTAGTTTAAATTTTATTTTTGTATTATAGAATGTGCAGATAGGGGTGCGTGGGTATGGCACGGATGCCATACCCTTCTATGAATTGTTATGTGATTACTTCTTGTAGTGCTTGTCGTAGAACTTCTTCTTTACAACAACGCCCGGGAAGGTCTTCTTTCTGATCTGAACCTCAAGCTCTGTACCGAGCTTTGCGAAGCGTGCGTCGATGAGAGCCATGCAGACCGACTTGTCTGAAGATATAGTGTGGTAGCCGGTTGTAACCTCGCCGATGACTTCACCCTCGTGAAGCACCTTATAGCCGTGACGTGGGATAGCGCGGTCGTTGAGTTCGATGCCAACAACCTTCTGCTTTACGCCTTCAGCTTTCTGTGCGGCAAGCGCCTCCTTACCGATGAACTCAGGCTTGTCGAGCTTGCAGAACATGCTCAAGCCAGCCATTACTGGCGAAATCTCGCTTGACAGCTCGTCGCCGTAGAGCGGCAGACCAACCTCGAAGCGCAGAGTGTCGCGGCAGCCGAGTCCGCAAGGCTTGCAGCGGCCCGAAGCCATGAGCTTATCCCACTGCTCGTTGATGAAAGCGTGAGAAGCATAGATTTCGAATCCGTCCTCACCAGTATAACCGGTGCGGCTTATGATGATTGTCTCGCCTGCTACGTCGATGGTCTTTGTTGTATAGAATACGAGGTCCTTGCACTCCAATCCGAGCACTTCCTCTACTACTTGTTCTGCCTCCGGACCTTGCACAGCGAGCTGTCCGTAGTATTCTGAGCGGTTCTCGAACTCTACGTCGAAACCTTCCAGGTGGCTCTTCATCCACTCTACATCCTTGTCGATGTTTGCAGCATTGATAACGAGGAAGAAGTCGTTTTCAGCCATCTTGTAAACCAAGAGGTCGTCAACGGTGCCACCATTCTCGTAGCACATCATGCCGTAGAAAATCTTGCCAGGCTCAGCTCCACGTACGTCGTTGGTGAAGATATGGCTCACGTAGCGCTCTGCGTCCGGACCCTTAACCGTTACTTCGCCCATGTGCGACACGTCGAACACGCCACAATGCTGGCGTACAGCGTTGTGCTCGTCAGTAATGTTCGAATACTGGATAGGCATGATGAATCCGCCAAACGGTTGCATCAAGGCTCCGAGAGCCACGTGTTTGTCATAGAGACATGTTTTCTTTTCCATATTAGTAGTGTTTAGGTTTGATTCGTATACATTATTTATTTAGTAGCAATCCGACAAAGTCGGCTTTCTTCATATTCAGAATTACATCGTCGAGGCGGTCGGGCAGGGCTGCTTCCAGGTCTTCTTTAGTGAGATGTTGGTCGATGAGTGGAGCTATCACCTGCTGTCCGATATCGCCCACAAGGAAGTAGTCGCCCTTGATGTCCACATCCTTTATTACGTCGTTCTTCATCTCGATGTTCACGACAAAGTCGCCCACGCCTTCTATTCGACCTTGGCGCTGTATGTTGTATCTGGGGTTGTTGCCGTAGATGAATTCGGGTGTGAGATACTCCTCTTCGATGCGCGAAATCTCGTCCATTGCAGCCTCGTCGAGCACTACTTCTTTGCTGCAAAGATCGTTCTTTACGAATGTTTTGAACGCCTCAATATCCATCTCGATGTGGTCTTTGAGCAGCGTGATGTGCTGTCTGACACTATTTATACCCTTCGACACGAGTTTCTCGTCAGACGGCGTGATGGCGCCCACCATGTTCTGCATGTTGGTGTCGTAGAGCATAGTGCCGTGCACGATGCTGCGGCCCGGGATGTGGTAGAACGCATTGCCCGACACCTTGCGGTCGCCTATCATGATGTCGTTGCGTCCGCTTGCTGTAGCCGGCACTCCGAGCTTGCGCAGCATTTCGACAACCATACCTATGTATTTGCTGAACGTGAGGTTCACGTTCTCGTCATGCGTGATGTACGAGAACATAATGTTGCTCTTGTCGGCATATACGCAGCCTCCTCCGCTTTTTCTGCGGAATGTGTTTATGCCATGTGTGCGGCAGTATTCCAGGTTTACTTCGCTCTGAATGAGCTGATTACGTCCAAATATAACGGTAGGGGTGACTTGCCACATAAAGAAATAATCGTCGCTTTTCATGTGTCGTGCAACGTATTCCTCCATAGCAAGATAGTACGTTAATCGCTTTTCTTCCGTGGTAGTAGGTAAGGTTACGTATATCATAGCTTTAGGTTTATTGTTTGTCGTATGCAAACTTACATAAAAATCTTTACTTGCAAGCCTATTTGCCTGTGTTTTTTCAATTGGTGTAGTAATTTTTTAACGTTTATTTCCTTTGCGGCTATATATTGTGTCTTTGTTTGCCAGTTGGTTTACGCTTTTAAGTTTGTAGATATAAAAAAACACCGACCGCAAACTATCTATATGCAGTCGGTGTCTTATCGGATTGCGTTCGGTGTCCGATCGGATTGCGTCCGCCGTCTGATCGGATTGCGTTCGGAATCTGATCGGGTTGCGTTCGGTGTCCGATCAGATTGCGTTCGGTGTCCACTAATATTTGTTCAGCTAATGTGTAGCTGTTCCTTTGACAGAATGTTTGTGTTCTTGTGCTCAGACTTTATTGTTTGTGAGCTTTTCGCGCAGATAATATCCCGTCAGGCTCTCTTTGCAACGCACTATGTCTTCCGGCGTGCCGCAACATACGATATTGCCGCCCTTGTCGCCACCTTCAGGTCCCAAGTCGATAACGTAGTCGCCGCACTTTATTACGTCGAGGTTGTGCTCGATTATCACGACCGTGTGTCCTCGTGTTATAAGGGCGTTGAACGAATCGAGTAGGCGGTGGATATCGTGGAAGTGCAAGCCCGTTGTTGGCTCGTCAAAGATGAACATCGTAGGCTCCTGGCGCTCCTGACTGATGAAGTAGGCGAGCTTCACGCGCTGGTTCTCACCGCCTGAGAGCGTTGACGAGTTCTGTCCAAGTTTGATGTATCCCAGACCGACATCTTCCAACGGCTTCAGACGCGTAACGATGATGTTGTTGCCGTGCTCGGTGAAGAATGCTATTGCCTCAGAAACGGTCATTTCAAGTACGTCATATATGTTCTTGCCATGGTAACGCACGTCGAGAATATCCTTCTTGAAGCGGCGTCCGTGACAGGCGTCGCACTCCAATACCAAGTCTGCCATGAACTGCATCTCTACAGTCACCACTCCTGCGCCCTTGCACTCCTCGCATCTGCCGCCCTCGGCGTTGAACGAGAAGTATTGCGCCGTGAATCCCTCCTGCTTTGCGAGCGGTTGGTCGGCAAAGAGTTGGCGTATGGCGTCGTAGGCTTTCACGTATGTAGCAGGGTTAGAGCGTGTACTCTTGCCAATCGGGTTCTGGTCTACAAACTCTACGTGCGCCAGCTTGTTCCAGTCGCCTTCGAGCGAAGAGTAGTCGCCCGGCATGTCAGCCACCTCGTTGAGATGGCGCTTGAGGGCAGGGTAGAGTATGCCTTTTATCAGCGACGACTTGCCCGAACCGCTCACGCCGGTGACTACGGTCATCACGTTCAGCGGAATCTTCACGTCGATGCCGCGCAAGTTGTTCATGCGTGCGCCCTTTATGTCTACCGACATGTTCCAAGGGCGGCGCGACTGCGGAACTTCAATCACGTCCTGACCGGTAAGATAGCGCACGGTGTGGCTCACTTTGCCTTCTGATGGGTCTGATAGTTTGTTGTTTGACTTGTCGAGAATCTCCTTCACCGAACCTTCAAACACAATCTCGCCACCGAGACGACCGGCGTCTGGACCTACGTCTATGATATAGTCGGCTGCGCGCATAATCTCTTCGTCGTGCTCCACAACGATCACGGTGTTGTGCAGCTTCTGCAGTTCGCGTAGCACGTGTATGAGTTTGTCGGTATCGCGACTGTGCAGGCCGATGCTTGGCTCGTCGAGGATATATACCGAACCTACGAGCGAACTTCCAAGGTTTGTCGTGAGGTTGATGCGTTGGCTCTCGCCACCGCTCAACGTGTTAGACGGGCGGTTGAGCGTGAGGTAGCCCAAGCCTACGTCCTGTAGGAATTGCAGTCGGCTGGTTATCTCGTGCAGCAGTCTCTCGGCAATCTTCTTCTCGTTGCCTTCAAGCACGAGGTTGTCGAACCATGCCTTCAGGTTGTCTACCGGCTTCTCGATAAGTTCGGTTATGCTCATGCCTCCAATCTTCACCCACGTAGCCTCTGGGCGCAGACGTGTGCCGTGACATTTCGGGCATATCGTCTTGCCACGATAGCGGCTGAGCAGCACGCGATACTGAATCTTATGCTGGTTCTCCTTTACCATCTGGAAGAAGGCGTCAATGCTTACTTGCTCTCTTGGACTTAGATGCTTGTCAGACGGCAGACCGTGCCAAAGCATGCCTTTCTGTGCTGCGGTCAGTTCGAAGTAGGGCGTGAAGATAGGGAAGTTGTCCTTTGCAGCGCGTCGGCAGAACTCCTTCATCCACATGCCCAACTTTTCGCCGTGCCAGCATTGCACGCAACCGTCGTATACGCTAAGCGAGGAGTTGGGTATCACGAGCGACTCGTCGATGCCGATAATCTTGCCGTAGCCTTCACATTCGGGGCACGCACCAGCCGGCGAATTGAACGAGAACATATTGTCGTTTGGTTTCTCGAACGTCATACCGTCGGCTTCGAACCTTGTAGAGAAGTCGTAAACGATGTTTGCAGGGAAGAAAACGATGCGACAACTGCCGTTGCCTTCGTAGAAAGCGGTCTCTACAGAGTCGGTAAGGCGGGAGATGGCATCTTTGTTGCTGCTGACGCTCATTCGGTCGATAAGAATGAATATGTCTGCAACGTTGGTCGTCTTCAAAGTCTTGGTATCAGCGATGAAATCGTCGATTCTTACGAACTCGTTCTTGTAGAATATGCGTGAATAGCCTTGCATTATCTCCGAAGAAAGTTGAGTAGCGATGTCGCGGTCCTTCACCAATGTGAGCGGACTGAGTACGGCGAACTTTGTGCCTTCGGAGTATTGGCGTGTGCATTCTATCACGTCTTCTACGGTGTGCATCTTCACCTCGTTGCCGCTAATCGGCGAGAAGGTGTGGCCGATGCGAGCAAAGAGCAGGCGCAGATATTCGTAAATCTCGGTGGTTGTGCCAACGGTGCTTCGCGGATTGCGTGAAATTACTTTCTGTTCGATGGCTATCGCAGGGGGCAAGCCTTTAATGAAATCGCATTCCGGCTTGCACATTCTGCCCAAATACTGGCGGGCATAGGATGATAGCGATTCAACATAACGTCGCTGACCTTCGGCATACAATGTGTCGAAAGCCAGCGACGATTTACCGGAGCCAGAGACTCCGGTAATAACGATAAACTTATCGCGTGGTATCTTTAGGCTCACGTTCTTCAGATTGTTGACACGTGCACCCTTGATTTCAATATATTTCTCCATTTTAAGAATTCATAGATAACAGGAATTCCTCGTTGTCTCGCGTCTTGCTCATACTGTCGTGTATGGTGTTCATTGCCTCTATCGGGTTCATGTCGGCAATGTACTTGCGCAAAATCCACATACGGTCGAGTGTGGTCTTGTCCTGAAGCAGATCGTCTCGACGTGTACTTGAAGCAACAAGGTTGACAGCCGGGAATATACGCTTGTTGGAGAGTGAGCGGTCGAGCTGCAACTCCATGTTGCCCGTACCCTTGAACTCCTCGAAGATAACTTCGTCCATCTTCGAACCGGTATCAATGAGTGCGGTTGCGATGATTGTGAGCGATCCGCCACCTTCTATGTTACGTGCCGCACCGAAGAAGCGCTTCGGCTTCTGGAGCGCATTTGCGTCAACACCACCGGTGAGCACCTTGCCTGATGCGGGCGAAACGGTGTTGTAAGCGCGTGCAAGACGAGTGATAGAATCGAGGAAGATGACTACATCGTGACCACATTCTACCATACGCTTTGCCTTCTCAAGCACAATGCCTGCAATCTTCACATGACGCTCTGCCGGCTCGTCGAATGTAGAGGCGATAACCTCTGCATTTACTGTGCGCGCCATGTCTGTAACCTCCTCAGGACGCTCGTCGATGAGAAGCATCATGAGATATGCTTCAGGATGGTTTGCCGCAATGGCGTTGGCAATGTCCTTCATCAAGATTGTCTTACCGGTCTTTGGCTGTGCGACAATGAGTGCACGCTGACCTTTGCCGATAGGCGAGAATATGTCTACGATGCGTGTGCTCAGGTTTGTTGTAGCCTTATCGCCGCAGAGATTGAACTTCTCGTCAGGGAAGAGCGGAGTGAGGTGCTCGAATGCAATGCGGTCGCGCACATCCATAGGCTCTCTGCCGTTTATAAGGTCGATGCTTGTAAGCGGGAAATACTTCTCGCCGTCGTGCGGCGGACGTACATGACATTCAATGACATCACCGGTCTTGAGCCCGTAGCACTTTATCTGCTGTGTAGAAACGTACACATCATCAGGAGATGACAGATAGTTATAGTCGCTTGAACGCAGGAAACCATATCCGTCGGGCATCACTTCGAGAACGCCATTGGCTGTAATAAGGTCTGTGAAGTCGAAGAGTGGAGCAGCGGGTTCCTGCTGTTGATATGTAGGAGCCTGCTCTTGCTGAATATTGTTGTTGGTAGGGTTGTCGAACATGTCGTATGTCGGCACAACACCCTGATCCTCAATAGGCAGGTCTACAACTGTAATGAAGTCGGTTCCGTCAGCAGGGTCGCCATCCCAATACATGTCGTTCGGCATTTCCTGCTCTTCTTCGTTAGAAGAGTTGTGGGCGTTTATCTTTGCCTGCAACTGCTCCAACAAGCCTGGGTCAGGGAGCTTGCCTTCTGTCTGAGTATCGCCATGGAATGCTTCTTCTGGAATAATATCGTCAGATTTGACGGTGTCTACAATGAAATCGTCTGTATCATCATTCTCCGTGTTGCCGTTGTCTGTGTATTCATCGGTAGGAGCGTAGGGGAGCGGTTCGTCTGCAACAATATTATTTTCTTCTGCAGACACCATTTCTTCCATCGCGTCTTCTGCGGGTGTTTGCTGCTTGCGTGCTTCTAAAGCAGACAGCAGCTCGAGTTCTTTTTTCGACTTGCGGCCGCGATGCTTCGGAATAGCCTTGAGCTGTTCTTCAAGTGACATGTCTTCTTCGCTTGGAGAAACCTCTTCGGGCTCTACTGTTTTGGGCTGTTCTGTATTGCTGGTTGTTGCAGTCTTGTTTTTCTTTATGTCGAAATTCTCTCCTTCCGAACCGTTCACGGTGTACACTTTGTCTGTATCTTTCTTGACGATACGGGTACGGCGACGCTTAGTACCTCCTAAAGGATTCTTGTTGCCTTCAACTTCTGCTTGTCTGTCAAGAATTGCATACACCAATTCATCGTTGTTGGTGTAGTCCTGAACATTAAGACCCAAGCCGGTTGCAATATCCTGCAATTCAGAAGTATTCTTATCTGATAATTCGTCTTTGCTATACATAATAAAAATTAATTGAGAAACTACGTTTCAGAAGAGAAACGTAAGTGTTTTGGATTATTATGTTGCAAAGTTACTGATTTTATTTGAAATATAACTCTACAAAAGGCTGTATTTTCATGTGTTAACACGCATTAACAAAATGCAGGTGTGCTTAAAAGGTAAAAAAGGCGACTGCATTAAGCAGTCGCCTTCTTATTATGTTTATGGATTTGAGTTACGATTATTCGCCCTTCTCCATCTTAGCCTTGAGCTCTGCGAGAGCGTCGAGGTCACCGAGAGTTGTGCTGGCAGCTACGTTGTTGATAACCGGAGTAGACTCCTTCTTAGCTGTGTTGTGCTTGCGCGGTGCCTTAACCTCGTCCTTAGCTGTCTCGAATGTACGGCTATGTGAAAGGATGATACGCTTTGTCTCCTTAACAAACTCGATTACCTTGAACTCGAGCTCCTCACCAAGCTGTGCCTGTGTGCCATCCTCCTTAACGAGGTGCTTAGGAGTAGCGAAGCCCTCACCACCCTCGTTGAGAGTGATAACAGCGCCCTTGTCCATCATCTCTGTAATCTTGCCTGTGTGTACAGAACCCGGAGTGTAGATAGTCTCGTATGTATCCCAAGGATTCTCCTCAAGCTGCTTGTGACCAAGGCTGAGACGACGGTTCTCCTTGTCGATCTCGAGAACTACAACGTCGATGTTTGCACCAACCTGTGTGAACTCTGACGGATGCTTAACCTTCTTTGTCCAAGAAAGGTCTGAGATGTGGATAAGGCCATCAACACCTTCCTCGAGCTCTACGAAGATACCGAAGTTAGTGAAGTTGCGAACCTTAGCTGTGTGCTTGCTGCCTACCGGGTACTTAACCTCGATTGCCTCCCACGGATCTTCCTTGAGCTGCTTGATGCCGAGAGACATCTTGCGCTCTGCGCGGTCGAGTGTGAGGATAACTGCCTCTACCTCGTCGCCTACGTGGAGGAACTCCTGTGCTGAACGGAGGTGCTGGCTCCAGCTCATCTCTGAAACGTGGATAAGACCCTCAACGCCCGGAGCGATCTCTACGAATGCGCCGTAATCAGCGATAACAACTACCTTACCCTTAACGTGGTCACCTACCTTGAGGTTCTCGTCAAGAGCATCCCATGGGTGCGGAGTGAGCTGCTTCAGACCGAGAGCGATACGCTTCTTCTCGTCATCGAAGTCGAGGATAACAACATTAATCTTCTGGTCGAGTGCTACAACCTCGTGCGGATCGCTTACGCGGCCCCAAGAGAGGTCTGTGATGTGGATGAGACCGTCAACACCACCGAGGTCAACGAATACACCGTAAGATGTGATGTTCTTAACTGTACCCTCGAGGATCTGACCCTTCTCGAGCTTGCCGATGATTTCCTTCTTCTGTGCTTCCAACTCAGCCTCGATGAGAGCCTTGTGAGAAACAACTACATTGCGGAACTCCTGGTTGATCTTAACAACCTTGAACTCCATTGTCTTGCCTACGAATACGTCGTAGTCGCGTATTGGGTGAACGTCAATCTGGCTTCCCGGGAGGAATGCCTCAATTCCGAATACATCAACGATCATGCCACCCTTAGTGCGGCACTTGATGTAACCCTGGATAACTTCTTCGTTCTCAAGAGCTGCGTTAACACGCTCCCAGCTCTTGCTAAGACGAGCCTTCTTGTGAGAGAGTACGAGCTGACCCTTGCGGTCCTCCTGGTTCTCTACATAAACCTCAACCTTGTCGCCTACCTTCAGCTCCGGGTTGTAACGGAATTCAGATGCAGGGATGATACCGTCGCTCTTGTAACCGATGTTTACGATAACCTCTTTCTTGTCGATAGAGATTACAGTACCCTCAACTACCTGGTGCTCAGATACCTTGTTAAGTGTTTCGTCATAAGCCTTCTCAAGCTCCTGCTTGCTTACGTTCAAGCTACTTCCATTCTCAAACTCGTCCCAGTTGAAGTCTGCCAATGGCTGTACGTTCTTTAAATTTGACATAAAATTAGTAAAAATTGAAAATTAATAAAGTTAGACTTTATGTGAATTATTAAATCGAGTTGCAAAGGTACGCATATTTTTCCGTAACGATACAATTATATATTATATGTGTTTTAATTATTAATTATCTTTAACATTCTTGAGCTTGAAACGGTGTTTCTTGCTTGCTTTGTGTGGCTCATAAACGGTTGGGGCATCATCGGTTGGGGCTAATGACGATGCATTTCTGACGCCTCGATACTTCTGCCAGCGGCTATATATGGCACTAACGTAGTTGACAGTCTCGCTACCACGCATATATCCGTATTTGACTACGGGGTCGTTATAGCATTCTGGTGTGCTGAGCTTTAGTACGTATTCAGCTACATGTATCCATTTGTGTGGATTCTTGCCGTTCTTTTTAGTCAATGCCATAGCGTCACGGATATGAAAGAATCCGCCGTTGTAGCTTGCAAGTATAAAGAATTTGCGTTCTTCTGGGTTTCTTATATCCGTAAAGTGCGAGTTTAACTCGTTGATGTAACGCACTGCTGCATAGATGTTTTGCTCCGGTTCGTATACTTCACTTTCTGCTAATCCGAGACGTCTTGCAGTTTCTGGCATAATCTGCATCAATCCCTTTGCGCCAGCCCAAGAATACGCCTTAGGGTCGAAGCATGATTCTTGATAACATTGGGCAGCAAGCAGTCGCCAGTCCCATCTTGCGATAGGGGCGTAGCGCTTAAAAAGGTGGTCGTAGTTGGAGATGATGCCTGCTTGTGTGTTCAGCATTGGGGCATACACATGTCTGTGGATGCTTTGTGTGGAGAACAACTCTTTTTCCTCACGTTTTACATTTGCTGCAATCTCAGGCTTGTACCAGTTCTTGATGCTGTCTGCTAATTCTGTATTGCCGTCTCTTACAGCCCAGGAGAGTTTGCCTTGGTCTGTGCTGTATCCGCACGGTATTATACCTTTTGTGGAGGTCGGAATAGGGTATACAATCATATCTGCATCTCCAGATTTGAATTTTTTGACCATTTCATCGATGCTTCTGCAAATGTCAACGCGTAGAGACACGCCGATTTTCTGTGCAAATTTCTCACACATAAGATACTGCGTGCCTAATTGTTTTCCTCTATATTCGTAATAAGTGTCTGGTCCACTTATAGTTAAAACGACCATTTCACCGCTTTCTTGAATGTCTCTGAGCGAGAATGTCTGCGATGTAGTGGTGTCTGTTCCGAACGTGTCGCCCCAAGGAGTTTGCGTAGATTGTTGTTTCTCTGTGCAAGCTCCGAGTGCCATTATGAGTAGGAGTGTGAGGATTGATTTTGTATGCATATAAACTTGTTCTCAAGAGCCTACAAAAGTACAATAAATCTTGCATAATACCTAAAAATAACTTACTTTTGTGTATTAATATTTAGAGTTGAACTTTTCGAATTATTATTTATGAAACCATTAGAGGAATTGGTGCGAACGAACATCTTGAATATGACTTTGCAGGATTTTAAATATGAAGGTGCTCGACGTTCTGAGTCGTGTATATGGCTCGACAGAGACGAAAACCCATATAATTCGCCTTATAACCGTTATCCGGATGCTTTGTTGAATGTGCTGAAGACATCGATTGCTAAGGTGAAGAATGTTGGTGTGGGTAATGTGTTTGTGGCAAACGGACGCCATGCGCTTGTCGACGCAATGTATCGTTGCTTTTGTACGCCTGGTGTTGACAATGTTATCACTGTTGAGCCTACATATTATATATATGGTGCTTTAGCGCAGTTGAACGATGTGGAGAATCGTCGTGTTTTGCTCGCCGATAACTTCCAGTTGAATGCGGAGCGTGTACTTGAGCAATGTGATGAGCATACCAAACTTATTTGGATCTGTTCGCCGAACTCTCCAACCGGTGCTGCAGCCAATCCTTCTGAAGTGATTATGCTGCTGGAGATGTTCGATGGAATCGTTGTTTTGGATGAATCGTATGTAGACTTCAGTAACCGGGCTTCTTGGCGCTCTCGACTTGCAAAGTATGAAAATCTTGTTGTGATGAACACGATGGACAATTCTTGGGGGTGTGCTGCCATTTCGGTGGCTATGCTTTATGCAAGTCGTGACATTGTTGGCATATTGAATAGGGTAGCGGCGCCTTTTGCTTTGAACTCATTGTCGCAGAAGGTTGCCATAGAAGAATTCAGAGACACATTTGAAGCTGAAAAGCGCGTGCGCACAATCATTCTCGAGCGCCAGCGTATGGTTTCTGCTTTCATGGACTTGCCTATTTGCAAACGTGTCTATCCGTCAGAAACAAACTTCTTGCTTGTAAAGTTTGAGAATGCGCAAGCTGTATATAAATATCTGTCGGATAGGGGAATAATGGTAAAGGATTGTTCCGGTATGCCGTTGTGCGAGAATTGCTTGCGCATAACCATCGGTTCAAAGCCTGAGAATAACGAGTTACTTTCTGCGTTGCGTCAATATTAAACCGATATTGGGCGGAAGCGAAATAATACGGCATTGTGTCAATTAATTGTGTTGGCGCAATGCTTTATTTTTTTGAGGGCGAGACGATAAAAATTAACCTATAAAACGATTAAAGGTAGAATGTCGAAACATTCTACCTTCAATTTTATGTTGTAATCTGTAAATCGAATTACTCAGCTGCGTTCTCTTCAGTTGCCTCAGCCTTTGCTTCTTCAACCGGAGCCTCAACTACAGCGTTCTCTGCTACGACCTTAACCGGGAGCTTAACCTCAACCTCCTTGTGGAAGTGGATAGTAGCCTCGAAGTCGCCAACAGTCTTGATGTCGCGCATTGTGATGATCTTGCGATCAATCTCAAAGCCCTTCTTCTGAAGTTCCTCAGCAACGATGTTTGCGTTTACAGAGCCGTAAGTAGCACCAGTAGCGCTAACCTTAGCCTCGATAACGAGCTCAACACCATTGAGAGCCTCAGCCTTCTTCTCAGCCTCAGCCTTGAGGACAGCGAGCTTGTGAGCCTGCTGCTTCAAGTTCTCAGCGAGAACCTTCTTTGCTGATTCAGAAGCGATAACACCCTTACCCTGCGGGATCAGGTAGTTACGGCCATAACCATTCTTTACGTTTACGATATCGTTCTTGTAACCCAAGCCGATAATATCTTCCTTAAGTATAATCTCCATAATTGCTATTCCTCCTTAATTTATTTCATCAAATCGGTTACGTAAGGAAGCAACGCAATCTGGCGAGCACGCTTAACAGCCTGTGCTACGCGACGCTGATACTTCAAAGATGTACCTGTGATACGACGCGGAAGGATCTTGCCCTGCTCGTTCAAGAACTTCTTGAGGAACTCAGGATCCTTGTAGTCGATGTACTTGATACCGCTCTTCTTAAAACGGCAATACTTCTTCTTGCGTGTGTCCACTGAAGGTGGAGTCAAATAGCGAATTTCTGATTCTACTGCTGCCATGTTTTAAGCCTCCTCTTTTTTGAACTTGTTAACTCGCTTCTCTGCATACTGAGCTGCATACTTGTCGAGCTTAACAGTGATGTAACGAATAACTTTCTCGTCGCGGCGATAGCCAGTCTCGAGAGTCTTGATAATTGTTGGCTCAGCCTTGAACTCCAACAGGCAATAGAATCCTGTAGACTTCTTCTGGATAGCATAAGCCATCTTCTTGAGTCCCCAAGCCTCTTCGTTCACAATCTCTGCACCATTGTCAGTGAGGAGCTTCTTGAACTTAGCGACCGTTTCCTTCATCTGTTCATCAGACAAAACGGGAGTCAAAATGAAAACGGTTTCGTATCGATTCATTGTGTTAAAAATTAAATAAATATTACTTTTGCAAAATTGCGAGTGCAAAGGTACTGATTTTATCTTAAATAAAGTATGCGAAGTAATTCTAATATCTAAATCTTAACTTTATTTAATAAAAAACTATCCAATAGCATCGAGTGATGAATGAAAAAGGCTGCAAACCATATATATTAATGTATATAGTTTGCAGCCATATTATGTTTTGTCTACTTTGAAGCTAAATAGCTTATGCCTCGATAGCAGCTACGCCCGGGAGTACCTTGCCCTCGATAGCCTCGAGAAGAGCGCCACCACCAGTAGAGATGTAAGAAACCTGGTCAGCCAAGCCGAACTTGTTGATGCAAGCTACAGAGTCGCCACCACCGATGAGTGAGAATGCGCCTTCCTTAGTTGCCTCAGCGATTGCTTCAGCGATTGCCTTTGAGCCACCAGCGAAGTTGTCGAACTCGAATACACCTGCAGGACCGTTCCAGAGGATAGTCTTAGCGCCCTTGATAGCGTCTGCGAAGAGCTTGCGTGTCTCAGGACCTGCGTCCATACCTTCCCAACCCTCAGGAATTGCGCCTGACGGGCAAACCTGTGTGTTGCAGTCGTTCTTGAATGCGTCGCCGCATACAGAGTCTGTGCCGAGAACGAGGTTTACACCGTTCTCCTTAGCCTTCTTTATAACGTCGAGAGCTACGTCCAGCTTGTCGTCCTCGCAGATAGAGAGACCGATGTGGCCGCCCTGAGCCTTGGCGAATGTGTATGTCATACCACCGCAGAGGATGAGGTTGTCAACCTTTGTGAGGAGGTTCTCAATGATGCCGATCTTTGTAGAAACCTTAGAGCCACCCATGATAGCTGTGAACGGGCGCTTGATGTTGCCGAGAACTGCGTCAACAGCATGTACCTCTTTCTCCATGAGGTAGCCGAGCATCTTGTGATCCTTGTCGAAGTACTCGTCGATAACGGCTGTAGAAGCGTGCTTGCGGTGAGCTGTACCGAATGCGTCCATTACGTAGCAGTCTGCGTAAGAAGCGAGCTTCTTAGCGAACTCCTGCTGGCGAACCTTCATCTCCTTCTTTGCTGCGTCGTACTCAGGTGTGCCCTTCTCTACGCCTACCGGCTTGCCTTCCTCTTCCGGATAGAAGCGGAGGTTCTCAAGAAGAAGTGCCTCGCCCGGCTTCAAAGCTGCAGCCTCTTCAGAAGCGTTGCCGCAATCCTTAGCGAACTTAACCTCTACACCGAGAGCAGCAGATACGTTAGGAACGATCTGGCTCAAAGAGAGCTTCTCGTTAACCTTGCCCTTCGGCTTGCCCATGTGAGACATCATGATGAGAGCGCCGCCGTCTGCAAGCACCTTCTTAAGTGTAGGAAGAGCGCCGCGGATACGGGTATCGTCTGTTACTTTTCCATTCTCGTCCAATGGTACATTGAAGTCTACGCGTACAATTGCCTTCTTGCCGGCAAAGTTAAAATCTGCGATTTTCATTTTCTTAAAATGTTTATTAAAAGTTAGAAATATTTCTGTTTTTAAGCTAAATGCCTGTATTTGACCGCAAATTTACTAAAAATATATAGATATTTTGCAAGTTCGCAGTTAAATTTACTTATTCGTATATTGTTTTATCCTCTATTCCGGCTTCTGCGAGAGCTTCCTTGCGTTCTACGCAGGTGCCGCATTTGCCGCAATGCACTTCGCCGCCTTTGTAGCAGCTCCATGTTTCGGTGTAGTCGATGCCAAGCTTTTTGCCTATGCGTGCAATGTCGCTTTTGGTAATCTTTGTGTATGGCGCAACTACTTTTACATTATTATAGGTGCCTGCCGTAGCAGCTGCGTCTATGGCGTTTATGAACTCTGGGCGGCAATCGGGATAGATGGTGTGGTCGCCACCATGATTGGCAATAAACACTTGGTCGAGATTGTTGCTCTCTGCTATGCCGATGGCGATGGAAAGCATAATGCCGTTGCGGAACGGCACAACCGTCGACTTCATGTTGTCGTCAGCATAATGTCCTTCGGGGATTGCCTCCGCACCATCAAGCAAGCTCGACTTGAAATACTGGTGCATGAAGTCGAGGTTTATTGTAATGTGTTTGATGCCGAGTCTCTCGCAGTGCATCTTGGCAAACGGTATCTCTCGTGCGTTGTGATTGCTACCGTAGTCGAACGAAATGCCGAGTGCAATCTCGTCTTTGTGGTCGTAGAGTAGGGTGATGGAATCCATTCCGCCACTCACGATTATTACTGAGTTTTTCATATTCTCTTTCTTTTAATGTTTTATGTAATATAAATTCTTAACCCTATGATAGTCAATGTTGTCTGTCTTAAACTTTAATGTTTTCTTTAACGTTATCCGAACAAAGCTCTAAGCGCTTCTTCAACCTTTCTAACTGGATGAATGTTGATTTTGTACTTGCGTGCATTGATGCTCTGTACGTTGTGTAGCGGTAGTATTATATCTGTGAAGCCGAGCTTTTCTGCTTCGCCGATTCGCTGCTCAATGCGGTTGATAGGGCGTACTTCGCCGCTTAGTCCTACTTCGCCTGCCATGCACCATCCGGCTTCTATTGCCGTATCTACGTTGCTTGACAATACGGCAGCTATAACGCTCAAGTCCATGGCAAGGTCGGTTACGCGGAGTCCGCCGGCTATATTCACGAAAACGTCCTTCTGTGTCAGTTTGAAACCTACACGCTTTTCTAGAACTGCGAGCAACATGTTCAGACGGCGCTGGTCAAACCCTGTAGCCGAACGCTGTGGCGTGCCGTATGCTGCTGACGAAACGAGAGCCTGAGTCTCTACGAGGAAAGGGCGTACGCCCTCTATTGCCGAACTGATAGCCACTCCCGACAGTCCTTCGTGGTCTTGCGACAGCAGTAGTTCTGAAGGGTTGCTTACTTGGCGCAAGCCGGTTTGCTGCATTTCGTAGATACCGAGCTCGGAAGTGCTTCCGAAACGGTTCTTTATCGATCGCAAGATGCGGTACATATAGTGCTGGTCGCCCTCAAATTGTATCACGGTGTCTACAATGTGCTCCAGAATCTTCGGTCCGGCAAGCGTTCCTTCCTTATTTATATGTCCGATGAGTATGACCGGTGTGCCCGTAGTCTTTGCAAAACGGAGCAGCGAAGCGGCGCATTCACGCACCTGCGTGATGCTGCCCGGACTGCTTTCCACCTCGTCAGTCGCGATTGTCTGTATAGAGTCGATTACGAGCAACTCCGGTGCGAGTTCGTTCGCAAACTCAAATATCTTCTGTAGCGATGTCTCGCACAATATATTAATGTTGTCGACAGCTGCAGTTGTTGCGTTAGCCATCCCTCCAAGCAGGCGCTCGGCGCGCATTTTTAACTGGTGTGCGCTTTCCTCGCCGCTGACATACAAAATCTTACGGTCGGGGATGTTGAGTATGGTTTGAAGTGTCAACGTACTTTTGCCTATACCTGGTTCGCCACCAAGCAGCACGATGCTTCCCACAACGAGTCCGCCGCCAAGCACGCGGTTCAGTTCGTCGTCGTGCATGTCGATGCGTGGATCGTCTTGCGTCGGGATGTCCGAAAGCTTAATCGGACTGCTTTTGCCGGATGTAGCATTGTTGTGGCGGAATAGTCCGTCCGCATTGCCGCCAGGTTGGCTTGCGCCGAGGCGTATCTCCTTGAATGTGTTCCATTCTCCGCAGTTAGGGCATTTGCCGATCCATTTCGTTGATTCTTGCCCGCAGTTGCTGCAAACATATGCTGTTTTGGTCTTTGCCATAATAATGATTGTCTTATTTATTTGTCGTGGCATTTATCGCCACGCCTTATTACCGACAAAAGTAACAATATTTTTCGTTGTGTCAAAATTTATTGCTACTTTTGCCACATGAAACATATTGTGATTTATATACTTTTAGCCATATTTGCCGTTTCGTGCGGCAACTCCATCGAGGAGAAAGAACGTTTGACCCGTGCCGAACGCCAGCGTCTGCATCGTGAAGACTCGTTAGCGTTGAAGTTTGCCGTACTTCCTACGGCGGATTGTATGCCGTTGTTCCTTGCTAAAGAGCACCGTATGTTCGACACTCTTGGTGTTGATGTGCGTTTGCGTTGCTTTACTGCCCAAATGGATTGCGATACAGCTTTCGTTGGCGGTTCTGTAGAAGGCATCGTTACCGATATTGTGCGTGCAAAGCGTATGACAGCTGGCGGCACTTCACTTGATTATCTATCTACAACCGGCGCTTATTGGCAGCTTATTGCCAGTCGCAAGAGTCGTCTGAAGCGTATCGATCAGTTCGGCGATAAGATGATAGCCATGACTCGCTATTCGGCTACCGACTATCTTTGCGATCGTGTTCTTGCGGGCGCAAAGCTCTCGTCTATGGCGTTTCGCATTCAAGTCAATGATGTCAACATCCGCTTGCGCATGCTGCTTAATAATGAGATGGATGCAGTTTGGCTTGCAGAGCCTTTAGCTACTACTGCACGTTTGGCTGGAAATAATGTCGTTATAGACAGTAGAGATGTTAACAAATGTTTGGGAGTGATAGCTGTACGCAAAGACCGTACGGCAGATGCAAGACGCAGAAAACAACTCGCTGCTTTCACCAAGGCATACAATATGGCTTGCGACTCGCTCAATGCTAATGGCATGGGCAGATATGCAGATGTGCTTCGTAAATATTATAAGGTGGACGATCGTACAATATCTGCCTTGCCTAAGTTGAAGTTCAATCATATTGAGAAGCCACGTCAGCAGGACATCGACCTTACTTCCACAAGCAAAAAGTAAAAGCTATGGCAAATCCAACCATAAAAGACTCAATACTTATATATCATAATGTCGGCGAAGCGTTGCGTCTATTAAAGAAGCGCATGACAGATCTTTCCTTGACTGAATACATGTCTGAGGTTGAGGAGATAGATAACGACTATCGCATAATGTGCGGTTGTCTTGCTCACAATATGCGCGACCCTCAAGGCGAAATTGTATACAACCACTTGCTTCGCCGCACATTCCGCTTGTATTCCAATGTGCGCTTGGCGTCTATCGTTAAGAAGCGTCTGCCTTTTATCAGATGTGCTAATGTTGCAAAGCGTTTTGATGCGAGTGACGAGTCGGTTGGCAAGTCGTTAGAGAATTATGTGCAGGAGACGGCAATGGCTTCTCTCACGCTTGGCGATATGCCGAATACCTCAGTTGCTCGTATTAACGCGATACATCAGCGCTATATGGACGAACTGTTCAGCGCTCTGCTTGTTTCTAACCAGTGGAGTGAAGACAACAAGCGCTTCTATAGCGAATTGCTTGTTTCGCCTACGGTTGACCAGGATGATGTGTCGCTTATTTTAAGCGCTCTGACAATGGCGTTGCTTAATGTGTTTGATGTAAACAAGTGGCTCGTTCTTGTACATGTTTATGCGAACTCGACAATAGAAAGCGTAAAGCAGCGTGCATTGGTTGGTGCTATGCTTACGTTGCCTCATGGCGAGACGTCGCTTTATCCTGAGATAACAGAAACCGTCAAGTCTTTGTGCCAGTCTACAGATGCACGTCGTGAGATAGGCGAGCTTCAGTTGCAATTGTTCTTGTGCATGCAGACCGAAGAAGACAATGCGGAGATACAGCGCGACATAATGCCTACGCTGATAAAGAACAACAAGTTCAAGATGACGCGTGACGGTATTGTCGAGAGCGATGAAGATTCGCTTAACGACATACTCGATTCTGATTCCGTTGACAAGAATATGGCAGAAATGGAGGATAAGATGAAGAAGATGATGGCTATGAAGGATTCTGGTAGCGACATCTACTTCGGTGGTTTCTCACACATGAAGCGTTTCTCTTTCTTCTATCAACTCAGCAATTGGTTTGCTCCGTTCTCTTTCGACAATCCCGATGTGGCGTCTGTCTTGAAAGGCGAGAACGGAGATATTATACGTAAGGCTATCGCTCAAGGTCCGTTCTGCGACTCAGACAAGTATTCTTTTGTGTTTGCCCTGGCATCGGTTATAGACAAGTTGCCGGCAAGCGTAAAAGAGGTTGTTGCTTCTGGCAAAGGCATTGCAGATAGTGCGGTCGATGTGAATACGGAGTCGGCTGCCTATATACGTAGAATGTATCTGCAAGACTTGTATCGTTTCTTCAAGTTGCACTCTGAACGCAAGGATTTTGCGAATCCGTTTGAACGTAAAAACGACGAAATAGCGGCTTTCTTTATAGGTAACGAGCTGTTCGATGGTTTGTTGCATGAAGAGTTGTTAGTCGTTGAGCGTCACTTGTTTAAGTCGAAGAAGTATGAGGATGTTGAAAGATTGGTTTCGCGCCTCGTTGCTAAAGGTATTGCAACCGATGATGAGAAACTTCTTTGCGCTTTAACCTATCTGCGACTTGGTAGGATAGAGGATGCTTATAGCTTGTTCAAGGAGTTGCAGGCGAATGGCTATGATGCGCTGCGTGTGCAGAAAGGTCTTGCCGATACGTTGTTCGCTTTGAGGCGTTATGCTGATGCTGCAGAATGTTACAAGAAGCTATTGGCTGCTGATCCGTCTAATCGTCGCTATATATTATGTCATAGTCTTGCACTCGTAAATAGCGGCAATGTGAAGGACGGACTTGCCGACTTGTTCCGCTTGGATTATGAAAACGGCAACGACGTTGATGTTAAGCGCATCATTGCATGGGGCTATCTTGTAGACTGTAAGCCCGATGACGCAGAACGTGTCTACGATTGGATAGTGAAGTCGGACAAGGTTGCAGATACCGACTGGCTTAATTGCGGCTATGCCAAGTTCGTTCTGTCTAAGACAGCGGAGGCAACGCAATGCTTCAAGCGCTTCGCTGATTTGAACAACGCTGCGGATGCACGCGAGGTGTTGGAGAAAGAGTTTGCTAACGATTGGGATACGCTTGCCAAGAATGGAGTGAAAGGCTTTGAGGTGAAGCTGATACTTGATGTCGTTGCGGATAGGTAGCAGTTAACATGTCCCAAAATAATGTTGGCAGTTAACAACTCAATATATAATAAAAGATAAGTGCCCCCGAAATAAAGCTGTTGCTTTTTTCGAGGGCACTTTTATAAGTGACAACCAGTTCGGAAGCTAACTGTTCGCCACTTACTGAACAATTAAAATTTAGCCTAACCTAAATATTTCATGAGAATCTTTGCGTTGCCGCTGTCGCGGAGCTTTGCAATGCTCTTCTCGCGAATCTGGCGTACACGCTCGCGTGTCAGTCCGAGCTGATCGCCGATCTCCTCAAGACCTTTCTCGTGGCAACCGATGCCGAAGCACTCGCGGATGATAGTGATTTCGCGGTCTTTGAGCACCTTGTTGAGCACCGAGTTCAGCTCCAATGCCATCGACTCGTGGTCTACTTGGCGGTCGGTGCGGCTGTCTTCGCCACTCGGCATTACGTCGAGCATACAGTTGTCTTCGCCGTCCTGGAATGGAGCGTCGATACTTACGTGGTGACCGTCTGCCATGAGGCTCTGTCCGATCTTCTCCTCGTCGATGTTTGTAGCGTCTGAAAGCTCTGAAACTGACGGGTGGCGCTGGTTTTCCTGCTCGAACTTGTTTATCTCGTGGTTGATCTTGTTCAACGAACCAACCTGGTTGAGCGGCAGGCGCACGATGCGGCTCTGCTCAGCAATAGCCTGAAGGATGCTCTGGCGGATCCACCATACGGCGTATGAGATGAATTTGAAACCGCGAGTCTCGTCAAACTTCTGAGCAGCTTTAATCAGACCGATATTGCCTTCGTCGATAAGGTCTGTAAGGGTGAGTCCCTGGTGCTGGTATTGTTTGGCAACAGATACCACAAATCGCAGATTGGCTGTCACAAGCTTGTCCTTAGCGCGTTCGCCCTCCGGACCGCCTTTCTTGATCTTTTGCGCAAGCTCAATCTCTTCATCAATGGTTATCAGCGGAGCACGACCGATTTCGACAAGGTACTTGTCGAGTGCTTCACTGGAACGGTTCGTAATACTTTTTTGAATTTTAAGTTGTCTCATCTTATATACCTAAACTTTCTTACGCGTAATAAAAGTGAATATCTGCTTTCGTAAATGTTACAAAAACCTTGCAAAGATACGAATTTATATTGATATGTCAAAATATTAACGCGTAAAACTTGCTTTTATTGCGAGGCTTATCAGATAGTTTGTAAAGTTTTGTGATTTGGACGCTATAAAGCCGAATGAAAACGTGTATTTTGCCCGTCTTTGTTGCCGTATTTTTAAAAAAGATTGTAACTTTGCAGGAATCAAAACGGCTGCAAATATGCTGTTAACCTCTTAATCGGAAACAAAAAACTATTACAATTATGAATATTAAAGTGCGTTTGGCATTGATGAACTTCTTGGAGTTCGCCGTGTGGGGAGCTTACCTCACTTCTATGGGTAATTATCTTGGCAGAGCCGGTATGGGTGCCGAGATTTCTTGGTTTTATGCTATACAGGGTATTGTGTCAATCTTCATGCCTACGTTGATGGGCATCGTAGCCGACCGACTTATCCAGCCGCAACGTCTGCTTGGCTATTGCCATCTCATCGCGGGTGTGTTCATGGTGAGCCTTTTTATGATGGGCATGAACAGCGCCACTCCCGACAAAACAATCTTCATGACATTGTACACACTTAGTGTGGCTTTCTATATGCCTACGCTTGCGTTGTCGAACACCGCCGCGTTCGCTATTCTTACAAACCATAACCTTGACACCGTTAAGGACTTTCCGCCTATCCGCGTATTCGGAACTGTCGGTTTCATCGCAACGATGTGGTTCGTGAATTGTGCCGTCGTGGACGGCGGTTCATTTGGTCTGACACTTGCCGACAATGCCAATAAGTTCCAGTACACCCACCTTCAGTTCCTTGTTTCCGGTGTTCTGAGCTTCGTGCTTTTCGTTTATTGCATGACTCTGCCGCAGTGCAAGCTCCAGCCGAAGAAGGCTCAGACGCTTGCCGAGTCGTTCGGTCTTGATGCGTTCAAGCTGTTCAAGACAAAGCGCATGGCTTTGTTCTTTATTTTCTCGGGCTTGCTCGGTATGTCGCTGCAGGTTACAAACGGATATGCAACACCGTTCATCACAAGTTTTAAGGGTATACCAGAGATGGCAGACTCTTTCGCAGCCAACAATGCTACGCTGCTTGTCTCGATAAGTCAGGTGGCTGAGGCGTTGTGCATTCTTCTCATTCCGTTCTTCCTGCGCCGTTATGGCATAAAGATGGTTATGCTCATCGCCATGTTCGCATGGGTACTCCGTTTCGGATTCTTCGGACTGGGCAACCCGATGATGCCAGGCGTGCTGCTCTTCGTGCTGTCGTGCGTTGTGTACGGCGTAGCGTTCGACTTCTTCAACGTTTCTGGCGGCCTGTTCGTGAATGCAGAGTGCGACGAGAGTGTTAAGGCTTCTGCGCAGGGTTTGTTTATGCTTATGACAAACGGTTTGGGCGCAACAGTCGGCACATTGCTTGCCGGACAGGTTATCAACCACTATTGTCAATGGACTGAGGACGGCTATCTGCTTGGCGACTGGCAGACATGCTGGTTTATCTTCGCTGGTTATGCTCTTGTCGTTGCTCTGCTGTTCCTTGTTATGTTCAGAACAAAGAAAGAGGTTAAGGCTTAAGAAATGAAAGAAATCAGATATTTTTACGTTCCCAACGCCGCTACCGTTGGCGAACTGCCCGAAGAGGAAGCGAAGCACGCCGTGAAGGTGCTTCGCCTCCAAAGTGGCGACCGCATGGTGCTTGTAGACGGCGAAGGCGGATTGTTTGATGCCGAGGTGAGTGTGGCTTCGGGCAAGCATTGCTTGTACAACATTCTTGAAACGCTGCCGTATGAGCGCGAATGGCGTGGCCGTATCTCTCTTGCCATTGCGCCCACAAAGATGATGGATCGCATAGAATGGATGGCTGAGAAGGCTACGGAGATTGGCTTTGATGAGATAAGTTTCCTCGATTGCAAATTCTCTGAACGCAAGACGTTGCGCACGGATAGGGTAGAGCGAATCGTTGTTTCGGCGATGAAGCAGAGCCACAAGGCATGCAAGCCGGTCGTAAACGAGATGTGTAGCTTCAAGGACTTCATTACGAAAGAGCGCAAGGGCCGTAAGTTTATTGCTCATTGTTATGCTGAAGTAGATCGCAAGGACTTGTTCGACGAACTCGCTACGATTGACGTCGAAACGCCCGTCACGGTGCTTGTAGGTCCCGAGGGCGACTTCTCTATCGACGAAGTGAAGCTTGCCATAGATCACGGCTACGAGTCGATATCGCTCGGCAGAAGCCGTTTGCGCACAGAGACGGCAGGTCTGAGTGCGGTTATGATGGCCAATCTGTCTAAGCGCCGACTGTAATAGTCTTGTTCGTTTGCAGTAGATTATCACGAGTTGTGGATTTACCATAGTCTGGTAACGATATTACCGCTATGAGGTAACAATATAGCCGAAGCGTGGTAATTGTGTTTTCGCAGCGTGGTAATAATGTCTCCTTTGCGCAGTAACTAAAGAAAGCCCGAAGTTCTATTTTGTAGAGCTTCGGGCTTTCTGTTTATGTTCTTTTGAGTCTTGCCGGACAGCAATGTATAGGTATATGTGCTTTATATAATATGTAAAGCCGCACCTTGTCTGCTTATCCCTTGATGTTGTCTGTGTGCAGTATGACGCTTGTTGCGCCGATTGTGAACAGCGTTCCGTCTTCAATCACGCGCTGCTCGCGGTCGCCGAGAATCACATTGTCTACGAATGTGCCGGTGTAGCTCGGACCGTCCTTCAGAACGTATTTCAGGTTGCCTTTCTTGTCGCGGCTAACTGTGATGGAGCAATGGTTTATATCGATGCTCGGGTCGTTAGTCTCTATGGCACAATTCACGCCGCTGTTCTTCATGTATCGTCCGATAACGTTCACACCCATGTGTAGCGGAATTACCTGCTTGTAGTGGAACACGTTCTCTATGACGGTGATGTAGCCGCACTCGCTGTCCTCGACGTTCTCTTCAGGAACGTCCTCTTTCTGTGTGTTGCGCAGCTTGGATACGCCTATGCGTATGCCGAACTGCTTGCCGCAATCGGGGCACTGGAACACCAGCGACTGGCCTTCGGTGTATTTCTTCTCGTCGAATGTGATGAAGTTATCACATTTAGGGCATCTTACTCTTTTCATTTATTTAATTTCTGTTATCCAACATCCTTCAAATTCAACATCGTTTGTCAGAGTGTTACGCGCTTTGTTGGCTTCCTCTCTTGTGCTGAATTTTCGGTAAATTACCTTAGTATGACCATTGCTGTCGGTGTAGACAGCGGCTTCCTTAAGCCCTTTCTTATGAAGTCTGCTTACGTAGTCTTCCGCATTCTTCTTAGCCACACGGCTTGCCAACACGATGCTGAAATAAGTTTCGTTAGCTTTGCTTTCTATTTTGTTGTTTGCCTCGTCGTTGGTTTCTGCAACTTGCTTGCTATCAGTTGCGTTTGTCTCATTGACTTCAGCGTTTGTTAAATCTTTCGCTTCGATTATTCCACTCAGCTTGTCGGGCTTGCCGCTTGTTATGTCCTTAGGCATAATCTCGTAGAACCAGTTGGCGCTAATTGCGCTTTGGTTGATATTCGGCTTGCTCGAATCGCCCAACTTGGCAGGCATCGTGAGCATGAATACGATGGCGATGCATGCTGCTGCTATATGTTTTATGTAGCGCAGAGGAATCTCTACGGACAGCGTCTCTGACGATGCCGTTTCCTTGTCGTCTGTCTTGTCGGTTGCTTCTTTCGATATTGTAGCCGGCTTCTTTTGTTCTACGCCTTTCTCCATAGGTTTAACGGTGATGGTATCAAGACCGTAGAGCGCGGGCGTAATGACTCCCGTTTCTTCGGGTACGAACTTCAAGGAGGAATCGTCGTTGATAATGAATTTGCCGATACCTAATAGCTCGTAGATGCGTTCTTCGTCAATGCGACGCTTCAGACTCTCTACATCTGTAGCGATTTGCTTCAGCGCTTCGGGGAAACTGATGTCGTATGTGTTGACATATTCCTGAGCGAGAAGCGAATCGTTCATAGTCAACTGCGGATTGAAGCCTACAATACGTATCGGGGGAGTGAAGAGACATGTGTCTTCGTCGTATTTCGCAGGTATGCTGTGAGCCATAAACCCACCAAAACCTGGGACAATGACACAATCATTGTCCAACAGTAACCTTGCTATATGTTTCTCCAAATCTCTCATTTCTGCAAATTTACTAAATTTTAATTATAACTCTGATATAAATAATTAAAAATTGAATAGAAAAGATTAAAATCTGCTTATTGTTTTGGTTTTAATCTGAAATATACTATCTTTGCAGACGTTATGGCTGAATTTCAGCGCAGATTAACATGTAATAAGTATGTATAATAATATAGCTAAAACATTATTCGTTTTGTTGCTTGCCGCCATGGCTGGTTCATGCGGAAACCGGCACGATAAGCCGGCGCAACCAACGGAAGACTTAACGGCAAAAAAGAACCTGCAGGGCATTTGGCTTGACGAGGACGGTGAGGATGTTGCTTTTCGTGTGAAGGGCGACTCTGTCTACTTCCCCGATTCGACAAGTGTGCCTACTTATTTCCGCATCGAGGACAACTCGTTTGTGCTGATCGGCGGTAAGACCACGAAATATACTATTGTGAAGCAGACGCCTAACGTTTTCGTCTTCAGAAATCAAAGCGGCGAGCGCGTAAAGCTCTACAAGACTAACGATGCGTCGTATATGGATGCTTTCGTGCCAAAGACGGTTCTTGATATCAATCAGAAGAAGGTGGTGAAGCGCGATAGTGTCATCTACTTCAACAATGAGAAATATCATTGCTACATACAGATTAATCCTACAACATATAAGGTTATAAAGCCTTCGGTAAATGACGATGGAGTAGAGATAGACAATGTTTATTATGACAATATAGTGAACCTTGCGGTGTACAACGGCAACCGACGCTTGTACTCAAGCGATTTGCGAAAAGAGGCGTTTATGAACGAGGTGCCGGAACAATTCCTGAAGCAGGCTGTGTTCAGCGACTTGTATTTTGATAGGGTGGACAATGAAGGCATTCACTTCTTCTCCATTCTCGCAATTCCTGAGACGTCCATAAGCTATATGGTAGAATCAATAGTGAAATTTAATGGTAGTTTGACAAAGCGGATTAAGAAATAAATTAAT
The DNA here is from genome assembly GCF_019052365.1 of Leyella stercorea. Classification (GTDB taxonomy): domain Bacteria; phylum Bacteroidota; class Bacteroidia; order Bacteroidales; family Bacteroidaceae; genus Prevotella. Next base: position 4,172 of record NZ_JAHQUY010000031.1, on the reverse strand, counting down.
CCGCTTTTTTATTTAAACAAAAAAAACATAGATTGTCTCACGACAACCTATGCTTTCTTAACCTTAATAATCTAATACCATGAAAAACACGTTGCAAAGATAGTCTTAATTTATAATACAAGCAAGTGTTATACTGAAATAATATACAGGAAATAATATTATTTAAGTAAACACTTGCCCTTTGCTTGGTGTTTTTAATATAGGTTTACAGTGTTTATCGTCTATTGGAAAAATTATTTCCATTATTCTTATAGACCGAACAATACTCCCACTTGGTAGGCCGCGGCGGAAACAATCCAAGCCAAAGCCGTTGTATATACAGCTGCAAAGCCAGCCCATTTCCACGAACCGGTTTCGCCCTTTATTGCTGCTATTGTAGCGATGCAGGGGAAGTAGAGCAGTACGAATAACAGGAAGCAGTAGGATGTGAGCGGTGTGATGCCGTCTGCTATCATCTGGCGGCGCAAGTTGGTGTAAGACTCCTCGCTGCCTTCTTCTGCTGCATCCTCGGTATGATAGAGTATTCCCATTGACGAAGCCACAATCTCTTTGGCTCCAACTCCCGAAACAAGACCTACGTCAAGCTTCCAGTCGAAGCCTTGTGCGCGGAATACCGGTTCTATGGCGTGACCGATGCGTCCGATATAGCTTTGCTCCTGCTGCTGTTCGCGAGACAACTCCTCGTTGTGCGGGAAGTAGCCCAACGCCCAAACCGTAATGCTTGCAACAAGAATGATTCCACCCATCTTCTTGAGATATTCCTTGCCCTTCTGCCATGTGTGTCTGCCTATGGCTTTAGCGGTAGGGAAACGGTAGGGTGGCAGTTCCATTACAAACGGTGTGTCTTCGCCTTTGAAGAAAGTCTTGCTGAAAAGACGGCTCATGAGTATTGCCATTATAATGCCTACGATGTAGAGCGACATCATTACCGTAGAACGATACTGCTGCGCAAACATTGTGCCTATAATCATTATATATATAGGGAAGCGTGCAGAGCAGCTCATGAGCGGCAATATCATCATCGTTATAAGGCGCGAACGGCGGCTTTCTATTGTGCGTGTCGCCATTACGGCAGGCACATTGCAGCCGAAGCCCATGATAAGCGGTATGAACGATTTGCCGTGCAGTCCCATCTTGTGCATCAGCTTGTCCATGATGAATGCTGCACGAGCCATGTATCCGCTGTCTTCCATGAACGATATGAAGAAATAGAGTATAAGAATCTGCGGCAGGAATACGATTACCGAGCCTACGCCTCCGATAACGCCGTCGATAAGCATGTCCTTAAGCGGACCGCTTGCCATGTTGTCGGCTATTATTGACCCTATCCATTCTACGCCGCTCTCTATCCATCCCATAGGATACTGACCTAAAGAGAACGTGGCTTCGAACATTATCCATATCATAAGTATGAATATCGGGAAACCTACATATCGGTTGGTGATGACCTGGTCTATGAGGTGTGTCAGCTGATAAGTGTCTTTTTTGTTGCCGGTTTGGTATCCGGCTTCTTGAAGCGCTCCATGTATGAAGCCGTACTTGGCATCCATGATGACTGTTTCGCAGTCGTCGTGGGTATAGTTCTGCACATTAGCCACAGCCTTGTCGCGTACGGCGAATATTTCCTTAGCACAACTCGTTGACGAAACGATAAGCTGTTCGGTCTCTTTGTCCTTCTCAAGGAGCTTTATTGCGAGATAGCGTGTAGAATAGCGGTGGCGTAAGTCGTTCTCTTGTTTCAGAACTGTCTGTATTGCCTCTATGCCTTCTTCTACGTATGGTCCGTGGTTGATATGGATGTGTCGGAAAACATTGTGTTTGGGTTTGACACCGCTTGCAAAGTCTTCTTCATGTTCCGTCTCCTCTTTCTCTGTTTTTTGATACTGTTCGTGCCATTGGCGAATGCCTTCTGCCACTTCGGGGTCAAGGTTGCCTTTGTCGTCAAGAAAGTCGAGTCCCTCATACATATTGATAATAATGTGGAAGAGCAGCTCGACACCTCTGCCCGTTGTGAACGTTGTCGGAATCATCGGCACGCCGAAGAGTTCGCCGAGCTTTGCATAGTCGACATTGTCGCCGCGTTTTTCGGTTTCGTCGAACATGTTCAAGGCGCACACCATGCGCAGGTGCATATCTATGAGCTGCGTGGTGAGGTAGAGGTTGCGCTCGATGTTGCTTGCGTCAATAACATTGATTACAACATCTGGCGTGTGCTCGATTATCTCCTTGCGTACATAAAGTTCCTCGGGCGAGTAGGCTGAAAGTGAGTAGGTGCCAGGAAGGTCTACGATGTTGAAGTCGTAGCCTTCGAACGTTGCATGTCCTGTCTTTGCGTCAACAGTAACGCCAGAATAGTTGCCGACACGCTCGTGTGCTCCTGATGCAAAGTTGAACAGTGAGGTCTTTCCACAATTCGGGTTGCCGACAAGTGCAACGTTGATTGTGCGGCGCTTCTTCATAGCCGCGTCGCGTAGCTGTGTGTCGCTCAGACCGTCGCTTTCTTTCTCAAGAGGCTCCGATACTTTAGGCTTGTTCTTCTCAATTTCGGCAGCTTCTTCCACAGAAATCACTTCAATCATCTCGGCTTCAGAACGGCGTAGCGACACTTCGTAGCCCATAATCTTATATTTTACGGGGTCTTGTAGCGGAGCGTTCAACAGAACGTCTACTACTTTTCCCTTGATAAATCCCATCTCGACGATACGTTTGCGAAAGCCTCCGTGTCCCATGACTTTCACAATGACTCCGCGTTCGCCGGTCTTTAATTCTGATAATTTCATGTTGTTTCTATAACTTTTCGATATTCTTTATCCTTCTTTTTGGTGTAAATGCTAATTACTTGTAACAAGGATACAAAAGTACACATAAAAAATGAAAAAGAATAAACTTGATAACCTACATTTTTTGAAATACCTAAAAATGATTACTATAACATTGTGTACGATTACAGATTAAAATTAGTAACTTTGCAAATTGAAACAAACAAAATAAAAAAGCGAACAATGGAAACTCCTTTTTATTATTATATTCTATGCATATTGGCTGCCGTGATAGCCTTTCTTATTGTTAAGAAAATAACAAGTTGTATGATTAAAGTCGTGATAGCTATTGTTATGTTGGCTGTTCTGGCTCTCATATATTTTAGGTATATAGCATAATCAGAGATACTCGTTTCAAGATGAAATTGATTGTAGATAGCGGAAGTACAAAGACAGATTGGTGTTTTGCCGATTCGTCAGACGTTTATGTACTTGTACATACGGATGGCATCAACCCCGTCGTACAGTCTTACGATGAAATGTTGTCTGTTGTTCAGGAACAGATGTTGCCACGTGCAAAGCAGCAGTCTCTTGATTTAACCTCTTTGGACGAAGTATACTTCTATGGGGCAGGTTGCACGCCTGAACTTCGATTGGCTGTTGAAAAGGCATTGCGTGTGGCGGTAGGCGAAAAGCCTTCTGTCTATGTCGACAGTGATTTGCTGGCGGCGGCACGTGCTCTTTGTGGAACCGATTCTGGTATTGCTTGCATTTTAGGTACTGGCTCCAATTCATGCTACTATGATGGCGAAGGCATTAAGGAGCATACACCAGCTCTCGGTTATATATTAGGAGATGAGGGTAGTGGAGCAGTACTTGGTCGTGATTTTATTAATGGTATATTGAAAGGTACACTTTCACGAGAACTGCGTGATGTTTTTTTTGATGAATATCACACAAGTCAGGCTGATATAATTGACAAAGTTTATCATTCGGCTACTCCAAATCGTTTCCTTGCCTCGCTCTCCAAGTTCATATTGCCACATATCGGCGATGAATCTCTGGAGGCGCTTGTTGTTAGGAATTTTGAAAATTTCATAATTAGCAATATCAGAAACTATTCGGAGGCAAAACCGGTTATAAATGCGGTTGGAAGTGTTGCTTTTCTTTATCGTAAGCAATTGGAGCAGGCGGCTATGTCGCAAGGCTATGAGTTGGGAAAAATATTAAAAAGTCCGCTTGAAGGCTTGCTTGATTATCATTTTGCTAACAAATAAATGAAGATTTTTTGTCTCTAAATCTATTTATGTTTGTAAAAAAGCAAATTGATAATTTTGTGTTTGCGTGAACAATATAAAATGCAATATAGAGATAGCAAATTTAGCTGAAAAATTTTGGAGTTTTGCGAAATAG
>NZ_JAHQUY010000187.1 GCF_019052365.1 Leyella stercorea | reverse complement strand
TGAAGAGTACATTTTCAATTATCTTCTACCTCAAAAGACAGGTAGTAAAGAAAGATGGTACAGTTCCTGTTATGGGACGTATCACTGTGGACGGAACACAGGCACAGTTCAGTTGCAAGATGACTGCGAATCCCAATTTGTGGGACACCAAGGGCGGACGCATGACTGGAAAAAGTATGCAAGCCTTGGAGGTGAACCGCAAACTGGACAAAATGCGTGTGAGTATCAGCAAGAATTATCAGGAGATAATAGATCGAGACAACTTTGTCTCTGCCGACAAGGTTAAGAACGCCTTTCTTGGATTGGAGTATCGCTGCTATACCTTGATGAAAGTCTATGAGCAAAGCAGGGATGAAATGGAAAAACAATACAAGGCTGGCATGAAATCTTTGAGCACATTCACAAAATATAGAATCGGTTGTGCTTACGTGGGCGAGTTTTTGCAGTCGCATTATCGTGTAAAGGACATTGCCTTGAAAGAATTGTCCCTGCCGTTTATTACGAACTATGAGACATTCCTTAGAATAGACAAGCAACTGAAGATAAATTCCGCAATGGTGTTTGTCCGTAATCTCCGTGCCATGATTTTTCGGGCGATTGATAACGAGTGGCTCGTCAAAGACCCTTTCAGACGAT
>NZ_JAHQUY010000186.1 GCF_019052365.1 Leyella stercorea | reverse complement strand
TGTTTTTTATCCCAACTGGCTTATAATTCGGAAATTTATCAAAATTTGTATCAAAACTAAATAAGCATAACAATGGAACCATCTATATACAGTTTTTCACTTTGTACCGCACTGCCGTTAATGTTATTCTTCGGCTTTTATTTTTTGTTTGCAAAGACTCCTGAAAAGAAAATTTTCAAGAATTATCTCCGCTCCCGACAGATTATGGGTATAGCTATGTTGCTGCTTTCAGCAAACTATTCGGTACATTTCTTCTTTGGTATCCGATTCAAAAATGCGGATTCTGCCATATTGATGAACATGTCCACATACTTTCTGTGCTATTCTCTGTTCAGTTCGGCATTGATAATGTTGCTTGATCGTTTTTACATTACCAAACGGCGTGTGTGGACACATATCATTTTATGGATTATATTTTCAACTCTTTCCGGAGTTGTGTTGTTCCTGTTGCCAAGCGGAATCATGCAAAAAATCTCTTTATTTGCTTTAGCTGCCTGGTTAGTCGTTTTTGGAGTCGTTTTAGCTCGCAGAGTCATAATTGCATATCGTAGAGCCATTCAGATTTTCAATGAAACTCAGGCGGATGATATAGGCGCATATATCGAATGGCTTTCCATATTCACTTATTGGGCACTTA
>NZ_JAHQUY010000185.1 GCF_019052365.1 Leyella stercorea | reverse complement strand
TCGAGCAGTTGTTGCTTTCCATCCAAAAGGCTTTCGATGTGCTTGTGGAAAAGAGAACGAATTTACCTATTCCTACCATTCGGGACAACACTCGTTCGCCAGCCTCATTACGCTGGAGGCAGGTGTGCCGATGTAGACCATCTGCAAGATGCTCGGTCATAAGGATGTGAAGATGACGCAGCGGTATGCGAGAGTGACCCCAAAGAAAGCGCATCCTTCGTTTCGACAAGATTAAGACCAACGGCATTCGCATTGTCTTCGACAGCGCAAGGGCTTGTCCGTGCATCAACAATGTTTCAGGATACTAACTTTCATCAAACTCTCAACTATTCATCCGTATCCGTGATACTACTCGTCTGACATCGCGGACACTTTTTCTTTATGATAGCTATGAAGAAGTAATTGCCCTTTATTGTTTTTCCAGCCATTTTTTTACACACCTTATAGCTCTGATTTGTTCGCTTCCGCTAAACTTAGAATCGTCATTCGTTTCATTTCCTTCCAGAACAGCTTCATAAAGAACAAGAAAATAAAAATCGGAAGGGTTTATCATTCGTTCCATAATTAATGGAACTATTTGTTTTCCCATTGATTTGAGAGGAATGAACTCAGGCAATTTTGCATATGAATAGTTGAGAGTT
>NZ_JAHQUY010000184.1 GCF_019052365.1 Leyella stercorea | reverse complement strand
GTCTCAACCAGCGTTCCGCCGAGGGTCAGCGATTTGCCCTTTCTGGTGTTGAACTCCTTGAGAGCTTCCGTAAGGTCGCTTTTCAGCGTGGTGGGGCTCGGGTTGCCGTCCGCATAGCGGATTTCAGCCGTCAGCAGTTGTTCCGTGCCAGTCACACCCAGCAACCGCACCGTGGCTTTCCACTTGCCGGCATCGTCACCTTCGGTTATCTTGGTGAAGGGCAGCACGACGTTTGAAGCGGCTCCGTAGGTATCGGTAGCGAAATCGAGTGTTCTGGCTGCACCCGTCAGATGGGCAACAATCTCCGTGATGCGTCCGGCGGCATCACCCGTCGGTTTGACGACAAGCGTCAGTTCGCGTACCTGCTGCTTCATTGCAGCGGTCAGCGGATAGTCCTTGTCTTTCTCGATGCTCATCTGTTTCGTATAGGTGAAGAACCATCCCGGGGCATTGTTCACAAAGGCATCCGTGCCTGCTCGGTTTCCCATGGCTGCGGCAATGGTGGCGGTGGTACCATTTACCGTGATTCCTTCAGCTGGGTTCCACACCGCAAGGGTGTAGCTGCCTGGAGCAAACAGATGGTCGGGGGCATGGGTGGCGGAAGTCTCCGTACCCGTATAGTCGCCCATGGTGACCGTCCACGTGGCAGGTATGTTGATACCCTCACCG
>NZ_JAHQUY010000030.1 GCF_019052365.1 Leyella stercorea | reverse complement strand
AAACCTAATAACTAAAAACCTAAATCTATTACTACTAACCTAAACAATCTATTAACCTTTTGACAATGCAAAGGTACGTACAATTCTGAAGATGACAAATGTTTTTAATGTAAATGTCACGAAACTTGCGGTTTTATTGATATATGTCAAATATTATGTGCTCGAACACATCAAAAAATTGTTTTTCATTCGGTTTGTTATGGTTTTGAAGTGTAAGTTTTAGGGCTGTTTTTGTTTGAAATCGTAAATGGAAGGATAGTAGCGGAGGTCTCCGGCCTCCGCCGCACCAGGTCTAACGCAGCTTTCTGCGGAGACTTCCGCCGCACTATGTCTTATGTTAGCAACAACGCTGCCTGCTGCGGAGGCCGGAGACCTCCGCTACAAAAAAAGGCTACGACAAGAATGCCGTAGCCTCCTAAGGGTTATTTGTCTGAATGTTTATTTGCCAGGTGTGAAGCGCAGGGTATAAGAGTAGTTGCCTCGTGACGGCACCTCGTACTGCGAGAGGCAGCCGTCGCCGCCGCAAGAGTTGTTGCCCAGACCGCGCTGTGCGTAGTCGAAGTGGGCGTATATCTGCGGATCGCGTGTGAGGTCGTACCAGTGGAGCTGCGAGTTCCACATCGAGTCGCCCCATGTACACCAGCGTGTCTCGTCGTAGTGGCCGAGCGAGAAGGCTGCCTGACCATCTGCCTCGATGTTCAGCGAGAGCGGCTGACCGGGCACGCTGTTATTGCGCAGCGTGAGCGAGCGCATATCCTGGTGGTCGCCGTATGTCTGCGGGTGGAGCATCTCGTCTACCATGTCGTCGACGGTGGTCTGATAGCGTCCGATCATAGAGCCGGTCTTGCGGTCGGCGTAGTTAGACCACGGACCGCGTGCGTAGTATTCTACGTCCTCGAAGCCTGCGGCGAACTGCATGCCGAGACCCATGCGTGCGAGCGAAGCGCTCGGCGAGAATGTCACCTTCATGTCTACCACTCCGTCGGGATAGAACGTATAGTCGATGGTGTACTGGCAGGCGTTGGCTCTGCCCTTAACAGACATCGTCGCGTTGTCGCCGCTCTTGGCGAGTGCGCCCGTCACGCTGACGCTGGCAGAGTTGCTGAACGTCGGGCGGAAGTTGCGGTCGTTGTCCACCTTGCGGTAGCTGTTGAAGTCGGGACCCTCGGCGATGAGCGCCTTGCCGTTGTATGTCCATGTCTGCATCTTGCCGTTGTTGAAGCTGATGGCGAACTCGCCGTCGGCTGTCTTGCCCTTCACGGTCTGACCCTCTACGGTGAGTGCCGAGCAGCTATTCATGTCGGCGTTGTGAGCGGCGAGAGCCGGGCGCTTGCCAATCTCGAACTGCTGTTCTGCCACGGCGAAGCCCTCTTCAGCCCACATCGTAGCCTCCTTCAGGCGCAGCGATACGTTGAGCAGATACTCGGCGTCGTCGCCTACGGTTGTGGTGTACGGTATAGCAACCTTAGCCTCCTTGCCGGCAGCTATGGCAGGCATGTCAGCCGTGCCCTCCTCAACGACGCGTCCGTCGCGCAGCACCTGGTAGACGAGGTCGTACATCTCAAGGTCGACGAACGAGTTCTTGTTCTTCAGCGTGAGCTTGCCGTCGTAGAAGTCTGTGAACGCAGCGTTCTGGTATACGCGCTTCACCTCTGTGAGCTTGCCCGTCCATGCACGGTCGGGCGTGATGAGTCCGTTGTTCACGAAGTTGCCCTGGAAGCCTACGCCCACGCCGCCGGTAGAGTTGTAGTCGTAGCCCGAAACCCAGTAGTTGAAGCCGTTCTCGCTCTTGCGTTCGCCCTTCACGAGTCGTGCAGGGTCGTAGAAACTCTGGTCAACCCAGTCCCAGATGCAGCCGCCGAGGATGCCGTTGCTTGCCTCGATAACGTCCCAGTACTCCTGCAGGTTGCCCACAGCCTGACCCATTGCGTGTGCATACTCGCAGATGAAGTAAGGCTTGCCTGCATATCCGTTGCTGCTGCCGCTCACGTTGCTCACGGTAGGATACATCGAAGAGCCGAGGTCAGAGTAGCTCATGTTGCCCTCGTAGTGGATGAGGCGGTCGTCGAGCTGGCGAATCTTGCTGACGCTCGAAGCGAAGTTGCTTGCGCCGCCCGACTCGTTGCCGAGCGACCAGAAGATGACGCTCGGGTGGTTGCGGTCGCGCATCACCATGCGCACCTCGCGGTCGTCGATGGCTGTACGCCATGTAGAGTTAGAGGCGAGGTTCTGGTTGAAGTGGCACTCCACGTTCGCCTCGTCCATGGTGTACAGACCGTAAGCGTCGAACATGGCGTACATCTTCGGCTGGCGCGGATAGTGGCTGGTGCGCACGGTGTTCACGTTCGCCTGCTTCATCATCTCCACGTCGCGCAGCATGGTCTCCATGTCGATGGCACGTCCGTATTCGGGGTGAGCGTCCTGAGTGTTCACACCCTTGAAGAACACGCGCTTGCCGTTGATGTACACGAGGTTGCCCTTCTGCTCAATGTTGCGGAAACCGTATTTCGTAGAGAACACCATCTCGTCGGCGCCCTCGGCAGTCTGCTGCTTAACGACAACGCTGTAGAGATACGGGTCTTCGGCGCTCCATGCGTGCAGACCGCTGAGCTGGCTGATAGTAGCGTCGACGGTCTTGGTGTCAGTGCCGCTGTATTCGGCTGTAGCCGAGCCAACGGTCTTGCCCTCATGGTCGAGCAGTTCTACAGAGAACTTCTTCGCAGCCTCTACACCGTCGCGGTTGTCCACCTTCAGCGCCACCTTCAGTGTGCCGCTCGTAGCGTCCTTGCTGAGGTTGGGCGCTGTGATATAATGGTCGGCAACGAACACCTTCGGCGTAGCCACGAGATAGACGTCGCGGTGAATGCCCGAGAGGTGCCACATGTCCTGACCTTCGAGATAAGAGCCGTCGCACCAGCGGTAGACGCGCACCGAAAGCTGGTTGTCGCCCACCTTGGCGAAGTCGGTGATGTCGAACTCGGCGTCGGTGTTAGAGTCCTGCGAGTAGCCTACGTACTTGCCGTTCACCCATACCACGGCAGCGCTGTACACGCCGTCGAAGTGGACGAAAAGACGCTTGCCGTTCCACGATTCGGGCACGCTGAACGAGCGGCGGTAGAAGCCTATTGCGTTGTGATCCTCCACACCGTAGTAGGTGTAGCCCACGTTGGCGTTCGGTGGATTGTTCTGGAACGGGTAGCCCACGTTGGTGTATACCGGTTTGCCGTAGCCTGCCATCTCCCAAGAGAGCGGCACGCGGATGTTGTCCCATGCCGAGTCGTCGTAGTCGGCAGCGAAGAACTCGCTTTCGCCAGGACCGTTCTGTGTTCCGGGCACGAACTTGAACTTCCACTCGCCGTTGAGCAGCTGTGTCTCGGCGTTCTGCGGAGTGAGCCACGGCTCGTTGAACGCAGCGTCGCTCTTCATAGCCTCCTCAGAAGCGTAGGGTATGAACGTAGCGTGAGCATCCTCCTTATAGTCGCCCACTTTCTGCTGGTTCTGAATCCACGAAGCGTCGAACTTGCGCTCGGTGGGGTTTGTAGTGCCACCGCCGCCGGTAGATCCGCCTTCCACGTCTTCGAGCGAAATCTCCTTGTACGTAGCCCAAGAGCGTGTGTTACCCTGCGTGCTTCCGTAGAGGATAGACGACATCGCGAGGATGTTGCTCACCGTAGAAGCGTCGCAACGCAGCACGCCGTTAATGTACAGACCGTCCGACTTCAGCTCGATGGTGGTCTCGCCCGAGATGTTCGAGATGTCCTCGCGGTGAGTCTGACTCGGGTTGAAGCAGTTGATCTGCAGGGTGCTGCTGCTCTTTGTGTAGAAAAGATGGATGACGTTGACGCCGCCCCATCCGTTTGCGCCCTGAAGGTCGTCGCCGATAGAGAGCACGTTCTCGTTCGCTTTCGAGTTGTCGCAGGTGCTGAGGTCGAGCACAGCCTTGAAGCTCTGCTTCTGGAAGTTTATCGCCGTCTCGTACTTGAACGACGCGCCGTTAGGCGTATAGTTGGTGAGTAGCGACTGGCGTGCCTGTACCGAAAGCGTGCCGCCGGCGAGGAGGCACACAAGAGAAAGCAAGAGCACGAGACGCTGTTTGATATTTGCTATCATAATGTTTTTAGGTTTGTTGTAATATCTACTATATATATAATGTGTGACAGCTTACTTCTTCAGCAGCGTTTTCTTGCCGTTCACGATGTATATGCCCTCCTGCAATCCGTCGGTGTTGCTGTCTGTGCGCACCTGCTGACCGCCGATGTTGTGCACGCCCTTGGCATGAGTCTGCTTCTGTTCGGTCTCTACGCCGTCGGTCTTCACGCCTTCGATGGCAGTCTCGGGCGTATTGGCGTCTACGAGTAGCCACTGTGCAGCCTCAAACTCCTTGCCCGGCATCTGTGGCATAGCGGCGATGCGGTTGTAGACTGAGTTCTGGTAGAGATACATCGAAGCACTTGCCTCTGTGTTGCGGCTCGAGATGGCGTATTCTTCGGTAGAACCCTCCACCGGCTCAATGCGCCACTCGCTGAACGTGCCGCCCTTTGCAGACGGCGTGCCCCAAAGTTCGGCTCCCCACGCTGTGTCGCCCGACATGATGCGGTAGAATCCCGGAGTGGTTGCGCTCTCGATCTGTTCGAGCGTCACCTTCACCTTCTCGCCACCAAGCACAAGACGTCCGTCTTCGGTGCCGAGAAACTGTTTCTTGCCGACATTGTAGAGACAGTAGGTGCCTCCGCTTTTCGGCGTTTCGCCCTTGTAGTCTTCGGCTGCTACGGCTGTACAAGTGCCGAGCAGCGCAAGGGCTGTAAAGAATAATTTGTTCATATTGGTTTGTTATTAGTATGTATTAGTATGTATTAGTATATTCGTTTTTTATATACTCTCTAACAATTTGTGCATTAAATTGCGTTCTGTAGTACGTAAGAGGTCTTAGGTTGTACGGTTAACTGCCGCCGATTGCGGCAAGCTAACCGTGATATAATCTGTAGTTGTTGCTTATTTGTTGTCGGCAACCATCTTTTTCGGTCCGCGCACGCGTTCGTTCTGTTTCACTCCGCTGCGAATCTCGATGTTGATGCCGTCCGAAATGCCGGTCTGCACCTTGCGTCGCTCGTATGTCTGCTTGTCGCCTTCGCCCTTTATCACGTAGACGTATGTGTCGTTGCCCTCAAACTCTATGGCGCTCTCTGGCACAGCCAGCACGTTCTTCGCTTCAGCCAGCACTATCTCTGCGTTGGCGCTGTAGCCCGAGCGTATGTTCGTAGACGAGGACGGCAGATTCACGGCTGCCTTTATCTCAAACTGGTTGGCGCCGTTCTGCTCCGTAGCTTTCGGCGAGATGTACTCTAAGCGGGCGTCGAACTTCAGATCCTGCAGCGCGCCGATCGTAATCTTCATGTTCATTCCGGCGGAGAGACGACCCACCTCAGTCTCGTCGATATTGCCGCGGAAGATGAGGTCGTTCATGTTTGCGACGGTAGCTATTGTGGTTCCGTCGTTGAAGGTGTTGGCAAGAATGACGGAGTTGCCCACCTTCACCGGTATGTCGAGTATCAGACCCGTGATTGTGGAGCGTATGAGCGTAGACGAAGCCGAAGCGTTCGACTTCGAAACGCCGTCGCGCACTACCTCCAGGTTGTCCTGCGCTGCGTCCACCTCCTCGCGAGCCTGGCGCAGAGCCTGCGCTATCTTGTCGTATTCGTCGGCAGCGACGAGTCCTTTGTCGAAAAGAGCCTTCTCGCGGTCGTAGTCGGTTTGCGCCTGCTTGCGGTTTATCTCGGCAAGACGCAGACGCGACTGGGCTGCGCTGAGCGAACCCATGTCCGGAATCACCTTGACCTTTGCAATCACCTCGCCCTGCTGAACCGTTTCGCCTGCCTCTTTGAGTATCTCGGTGATGATGCCCGAGATTTGCGGCTTCACGTTCACCTCGTTGCGCGGCTCAATCTTGCCGGTGACGACGGTGGTCTTGCGGATGTTCATACGCTGCAGTGTGAACTCGTCGTAGACCTCTGGTTGAGGCTGCGACTTGATGTAGAGAAACACGAATGTTCCGATGAAGATCACGGCAACAAGTGCCATGAGGATGTATTTGATGTACTTTTTCATAAGCTGGGTTGTTTTACTCGTCGCGCATGGCGTCTACGGGTTTGATTCTCATGGCTCTCATGGCAGGCGCGAGTCCGGCGAGCACGCCGAGCAGTGAGAGCATGGCTACGGCGCCCACGGCTGTCCAGAAGCTAATCTGAAAGTGAGCCTTGACGATGCCGTCCGTTGTGTTAGCCATTTCGAGCGCCTGCAGGATAAGCACAACGAAGAGTATGCCGCTCATGCCGGCAATGGCTGTGAGGAGTATGCTTTCGGAGATGATTTGCGAGAGAATGCTTCGCGGTGTGGCGCCTATTGCACGGCGTATGCCAATCTCTGTTGTGCGTTCGCGCACGGTCACCATCATGATGTTCGACACGCCGATGGCTCCGGCGAGCAGCGTGCCTATGCCTACGAGCCAGATGAGTATGTTGACGCCGCGGAACATGCTGTCGACCATCGAGAACATCATCTCGGTGTTGAATATCATCACGCCCTTATCGTCCTTCGGACTCACGTCGTGCGCCTGCGCTATCACGCTGCGTATGCGGTCGGTGATGTCGCTCATCTTCACGCCGGGCTTTCCGGTCATGCAGAGCAGGTCGATGTTGTGTCCGCGGTTGTACACCTGCTGCACGAGCGTGATGGGCAGCACTACGGCTTGTTCGTCGCTGCCGTTGATGTTCATGTTGCCGTCGCTATAGTTGACACCCACCACATTATAATATATGGAGTCGATGCGAATGAGCTGACCGCACGGGTCGCCTCCGCCGGTGAAGAGCGACTTGTACACTTGCTTGCCGATGACGCAGACCTTGCGTCCCTGACTGATGTCCATCTCGTTTATGTATCGTCCGTAGAACATCTTCGGCGTAGTGACCTCCTGCATGTCTGGCATCACGCCCTTCACGGTGCATGAGGCGTGTTTGTCGCCGTGCGTTGCGCCCGCTCCCCATCGCGTGATGGTAGGCGTAACGACGTCGAGCTCTGGCACGTGCGCCTTGAGTCGCTTCACGTCGTCGTAGTTCATCACCCACTGTCGTCCTTTGCGGAATCCGTGGTAGGGTATGGTTGTCTGCTGCGCCCATACGACGGCAGAGTTTGTGGCGAATCCGTCGAGGTTCTTGTTGATAAGCTCCTTGAGTCCGTCGCCTCCGCCGATGAGTCCGACGAGCATGAACACGCCCCAAAACACGCCGAATCCGGTTAGGAAGGTGCGCGATTTGTTGCGGGATAGCGTGTCGAGTATTTCACGCAAGCGGTCGGTGTCGAATCGTATCATTGTTTTCTTAAGCTTTTAATTAAGGCGGCGTTTAAGCCGAACTAAGCCTTCTTAGGCCTTTTTAAGCCGAGGGGACTAAGGCTAACTAAGCCATCCCCGACGGGGAGGGTTGGGAGGGGCTCCTACTCAGCCCTCAGCGCCTCAATCGGTCTGATTCGGGCTGCCTTGCGAGCGGGTATTAGTCCGGCGAGCGTGCCGGCGACTATCATCAGTAGTGTGGCTTTTATGCAGGTGTCGAAGCCCACGGTGGGGTTAGTGAACATCTGTATGGCGAAGAGTCCGTTGTCGATGGTTTCCTTTCCGATAGTGGCGTCCATATACTGGTTGGCGGCGATGCCGAGCAGCATGCCTATGTAGCCGAAGAAAGTAGTGATGGCGACGCTCTCGATGATGATGAGGCGCAGGATAGACCACGGCTTGGCGCCGATAGCCTTGCGTATGCCGAACTCGTGAGTGCGTTCGCGCACGGTGATGAGCATGATGTTCGACACGCCCACGATGCCCGAGATGAGCGTCAGTATGCCTATCACCCAGAGCGCCGTGCTCAGCAGTCCGTTGGCGGTATTCATGCTGAGCGCCTGCGTGAATCGGTTCCATATCCATACGGCGTTTTCGTCGTCGGGCGCGGCGCGGTGCTGTCGGTTTATCCTCGCACGATAGTTGGATTCGAACGCCGCGTTCTCAGCCTCCGAGTTGAGATTGCTGAACGAGAAGACGATGTCGCCCGTCTTGTCGCCCTTGCTGTATATGGCGCGGAACGTCGTGAACGGTATGAAGGCGTCGTTGCCCATGCTGTTCTTCTGACTCTCGTAGATGCCCACGACGCGGAAGGCGAGCGTCGTTGTGCGTATCAGCTGCCCGTTGAGTGCGAGCGGCGACTGTGGCAGCAGTTCCTTCGCCATGTCCGAGGATATGACTATCGACTTGCGGCGGTCCTTAAGGTCGAGCTGGTTGATGAAGCGTCCGCAGACCATCGTGCGCTTGTTGATGTAGATGTCGTTCGGGTATACGCCGCTCAGCTTTATGCCCGTGGTGTAGTTGCTGCCGTTGACGAGCGTCTCGCCCTGCTGCGACAGTTCTGCGCCCACGGTCTCCACGTTGTTGTTGAAGCCCTCCTTGGTGATGCTCATGTCCTTGTCGTTCAGCTCCACGGCGCGCCCTTCGCCCAGACCGTCGTACGCCTTCGACGTCTCGCCTCCGTACACCACCATTGATGTGGCGAGGAATCGGTTCGAGTTGCCCATCATAGCGTTGATCAGACCGTTGCCCGCACCGAGCAGCACGATGAGGATGAAGATGCCCCACGCTACGGAGAAGCCCGTGAGCGCCGTGCGCAGCCGGTTGTGCTTGATGGTGGTGAGTATTTCGATGAATATGTCGCGCATGTGCCTTTACTTCATTATGCCGTTGATGCCGAACGGACGCGCCGTATGGTCGAGGTTCTCCTCGATGCGGCCTATTACGCCGTCCTTTATGTGTACAATCTTGTTGGTCTCGTTAGCCACGCCGCTCTCGTGCGTCACGACGATGGTGGTCACGCCCTCCTCGGCGTTCAGCCTTTTCAGCAGTTCCATTACCTCCACCGACGTCTTCGAGTCGAGTGCGCCCGTAGGTTCGTCGGCGAGAATTATCTGCGGCTTCGTGATGAGCGCCCGCGCTATAGCCACGCGCTGCTTCTGTCCGCCCGACATCTCGTTGGGGTAGTGGTCTGCCCACTGCGCCAGTCCGAGTCGGTCGAGATACTCCATCGCCAGCTTGTGGCGCATGCGTCGTGCCACGCCCTGATAGTAGAGCGGCAGCTCCACGTTCTCCACCGCCGTCTTGAACGCTATGAGGTTGAACGACTGAAAGATGAAACCTATCATGCGGTTGCGATACTCTGCAGCGCGCGTCTCCGAGAGGTTCTTGATGAGCGTGCCGCCGAGCAGGTATTCGCCCGAGTCGTAGTTGTCGAGAATGCCGAGAATATTGAGCAGAGTAGACTTGCCCGAGCCCGACGCGCCCATGATAGAAACGAACTCGCCCTCGGCAATGTCGAGCGTGATTCCCTTCAGCACATGCAGCGGCTGCGCACCCTGGTAAGTCTTGTTAATATCTTTCAGATGTATCATATATATATAATATGTAGCAAAGTAACAAAAATATCCGCAAAAAGGCAATATTTCGTGTGCCTTTTTACGGATATTTAATAGTAATGGAACTGCAGAAAAAACGTAATTCCTAATTCTTAAACCGTTCTCCATTCAGGATTAAACCATTGACGTTGTTCCTTCCATTGCTTTGCTGCTTGAATTGCGTGAGACTTGAAAAGTTCAAAATCAACAGCTATCGGGTATATACGATCAGCAGATTCTTTCTCAGAGAATACATACATACCATGCCAGCCATTTGTAGGAAACTCTTTGGAACCACCATTGACCATCGCCTTGAACTTGGGCAGTTTGAGGAAATCACCATCCAACACAAATGCAATGCTCCAGAAGTATGACTGCATGGCGTGAAGTGAAGGCTCTCTGTCGCGTGTAACGCGATCACGGATACTGGTCTTGCATTGAACACAGCCGAAGCATTTTTTCTTGTCTCCGATGGTAACAATGCAATACAAATCAAAAATGTTGCCTTTTATCTGGTCTTTCAGCCAACTGATATCACGGGGCTCATTGTCTAATTCTCCGGCTTTTATCAAAGTGTTCAAATCCCGTTGAAGTATAATGCTAACATCGGTGCCTTCAAGAGTAAGTGAGGCAAGTTCTTTAATCATTTCCTCAAACGCATGACCACTTGATTTCTTCCAACTTTCATCAGCACTTATGACCTTCTGGATAGTATCCAAGTCTTTAATGCCTGACTTTTTATAGAGATGAACTCGGTAAAGCGCACTCCATAATTCTGAAACTGAAGGGTTTTCTATTTCATTGAGACCTTTCATTACGGAAACGCGTATTGCAGACTTTTGGGATTCTTTTGCCCATTCGTCTTGCTTCTTTTCGAAGCTTGCTTTGCCCTTATATGCCTTTTGAAGTTGCTTGTAGCAACGGTTATATTCTTTCTGATAAGTAGATAGGCAGTATTTATAATAGTCAAATTCCATATTTGTTAAGTTTGAAGAGTTCTTTAATCTGAAGCCCCCAAGCGTATGCAAGCAATGGAGGAACAGCATCCCCAATTTGTTCATACTTGTCTTGTACTGTCCTATCAATATGAGGAACAATGTAAGGACCTCCAACAAAGTTATATGAATCGGGGAAAGATTGTAACCGTGCACATTCTCGGACTGTCAGACATCTGTTGTGTATTGGGTGGACAAATTCATCTAAACAATGACTGGTCACTGTTGGGGCTGCTTCGTTTTCTTTTAGTCGCAAATTTCGCTTTATAAACATTTTCTTTGGAAGAATTCGCTGTTTCTGAAGCTTTTCTCGTTCTTCTCCTTGGTAGCGATCGAATAATGTCTTGAGACTTTCGCCTGGACCCAATAGAGCAAAACGTTTTAAGGTATATTCTCTATGTTTCATGGGCATGTGATTTGATATACGTTCACCGCCCATGCCTTCTCTTTTCCAGAACTTATCATCTCGCATTAGTGCGTAGTATGCATTGTCTACATTAACGTATTCCGTACCTTCAATACCTGAATTGGGTATTACGTTTGGAAGTCCCGCAAGTGCATCGCCAACCGTTGTTGGTTTGCACATCTGATTTGGTTCTGAAAGCCACCAATCATCGAACCGAGTTGCCAAAATAAAGAATCGGTTGCGTTTTTGAGGTACTCCAAATTTTGTTGCATCTAACACAACCTGAATCATATTGCCATAGCCGGCATCTTCTAACTCCTTGCGCAGAATCTCAACGATTAATGTGGGAGAATCCTTATGTGCTTTTTTTGATGTAATAGCAGGAACATTCTCAAAAAGAATCATCTTTGCATTAGTCATTTTTGCAATGCGTATTCCTTCACGGAACAAGAATTGACGGTCGTCATAGAACGATCGTGAAGTGTTTCCTGCTGTAGAAAAGGTTTCACAAGGCATGCCGGAAGTTACTAAGTCAACGCCATCCTCAGGAATATATGGCAATACTTGGTCTTCTGTCACATCCCTAATATCAGAGTGTATGACATGAACCTCCGGATGGTTGGCTGAATAAGTCTCACAACAGCTTTTAATATACTCAATAGCTACAAGCGTATTGAAGCCTGCTGCATGAAGACCAGTACATATTCCTCCGGGCCCAGCAAAACAATCTATATGTGTGAACTGTCTATTCATATTCTATATTGTCCTCCAAAGTAAATCAGAAACGTCAATATCAAGAACTTTTTCAGCATTTCTTACGATTCCCAAATTCTGTTGTAGCGTATTTATGCACTGTTTAGAGATTGTGCCAGAGGCTTTGCTCGGTTGTTGTGCCAACCATTTGTTAGTGCACTTTTTCTCAGCAAGCACCACCTTAAGCTATTGATGTCCGTTTCCAAGAGAAGGGTGAGTTTGAATTTTGGTGTAAAGTTAATGCAAAATAATAAATGTCCGAATTTTTTGCGGAACATTTATGATTATTTATGTGTTTATCTGTTTATCTATTATATAATAGGTATATTTTCCATTTTATGGTACTCAATGTCTCCTGCAAGTCTACTGCTTCCAGCGCCATGTCTTCACGATTATGCGACCCAGGCGCGTGAACGCCACCGTGACACGCTGCGGCGAAACCTGCTTGCCGCCGATGATGAGCAGCACGGCGGTGAGGATGAGCGCGATGCCCACGGCAAGACGCATAGTGAACGACTCGCCGAAGCAGACGCAGCCTATGGCTACAGCTGTTATCGGTTCGAGCGCACCAAGAATTGCGGTGGGAGTAGAGCCAATGTCTTTAACGGCTATCGCCATAAGCACTAACGATAGCACGGTAGGCATCAGCGCGAGCTGGGCAGCGAAGAGCCACTGGTGCGGCGTGGTGAGCAACTGCACCGTCTCGCCCATGGCGAACGTGTAGCCGAGAATGGTGAGCAGACCGAAGATAAGCACGTAGAACGTGAGCTTCACCGACGACATCCTCAGGCGCGACTTGTTCACCACAACGATATACACGGCGTACGTGAGCGACGACACCATGACGAGCAAGACGCCGAGCGTGCTGAGCGCCGATCCGTCGGAAGTCTGGTTCAGAAGAGCTATTCCGCCCAATGCGAGCGCAATGGAGATGACCGTGGCTGGCGTCACTTTCTCTTTGAACAGCAGCGCCATAATCACCGCCACCATAACCGGATAGACGAATAGCAGCGTGGAGGCGATGCCCACGTCCATATAGTTGAAGCTGATGAAGAGCGATGACGACGACGAGCCCATGAACACGCCGAGCATGGCGAGCAACATCAGTTCGCTGCGCGTTACGCCGAACTTCTTGCGCTGCACGAGCATCATCACGCCAAGCATCACGATAGCGAGTCCGAAACGATAGAAAAGTGTAGAGTTGGCACTGATACCGTCATGGTACAAGTTCATGGCGCCGAGCGGATTAGTGCCGTAGAACACGGCTGCGCCGACGCCACATAGAGTGCCGCGAAGTTTTACGTTCATACTGTGTGTTTTGATTTTTAAGCAAAGGTACAAATAAAAGTAGAAAAGTAAAAGAGTAAAAAAGTAAAAAGGGCGTTTAAAAGTAGAAAGGTAAAAGAGTAAAAAGGGGTAAAGTGAAGGGGTTTTAAAAGTGAAATCATGGTTTTGCGATTGAAAAAAACTTTAGCCGCGTTCGCAAAAAATAAACGTAAATGCTTTTTTGCTTTCGGTATTCTCAATACCTTTGCAATCGCAAAACAGAAATAACAACATACTACTGCAAACCGCATGAATATACATTATTATATATAACACAGAAAATAAATAAATAGCATAAGAGAAATGGAAATTTTAAGAAATCTGTTTTATGGTTTCCCCGACCTATGGGGTGGAGGCGTAGCACACTCGGTGATGATTCTCGCCCTCGTTATCACGTTAGGCCTGAGCCTTGGCAAGCTGAAGGTGAAGGGCGTGTCGCTCGGACTCGCCTGGATACTGTTCATCGGTCTCATCTTCGGCCACTATTCGCTCAATCTCGACGCCCATCTGCTCCACTTCCTTAAGGAGTTCGGCTTGATTCTTTTCGTTTACTCTATCGGTCTTGAGGTAGGCCCCGGCTTCTTCTCATCGTTCAAGGACGGCGGCAAGAGCCTCAATTCTCTTACGGCTATTATCGTGGCGCTCAGCATCGTCACAACACTCGTCATATACAGCTTCACCGGCACACCATTCACCACAATGGCTGGCATCCTCTCGGGCGCAGTAACCAACACTCCGGGACTCGGTGCTGCGCAGCAGGCGTACAGCGACTTGCGCCATATCGACGCACCGAGCATCGCTACCGGCTATGCCATTGCATATCCGATGGGTGCGCTCGGCGTAATCATCTCGTTCGCCATCCTGCGCTACGTTCTGCGCATCAACAAGGAGGCTGAGGAGGCTGACGCCAAGCGTGGTATGGGCCACCTGGAGAAGATGACGCTCAACACATTCTCGGTGAAGGTGACCAACTCGATGATCTTCGGCGATAACATACAGCAGATACGCGAGTTGCTGAAGCGCGACTTCATGGTGTCGCGCATCCTTCGCAACGGATCGAACGAACACGACGAGGTGGTGAACGGAAAGACCGTGATAGGCGAGGGCGACATACTGCGCGTTGTGGCTCATCCTACCGTGGAAGACCCCGTCATTGCGCTGCTCGGCGAGAAGGTAGACGTGCCCGAAGACAAGTTTGGCAACGAACTCATCACACGCCGAATACTCGTTACTAAGCCCGACATCAACGGCAAGTCGCTCTCTCATCTGCACATTCGCGAGAACTTAGGCACTAACGTTACACGCGTCAACCGCAACGGTGTGGATCTTATCGCTACCGGTTCGCTGAAGCTGCAGCTCGGCGACCGTCTCACCGTCGTAGGTACCGAACTCGCCATCGCTCATACCGAGAAGATGCTCGGCAACCAGATGAAGCGTCTTAACAACCCGAACCTTATACCGGTGTTCCTCGGCATCGTGCTCGGCTGTATCTTCGCCAACATCCCGTTCTTCATCCCCGGCATCAACGAGAGTCTGCGACTCGGACTCACCGGCGGTCCGCTCATCGTGGCTATCCTCGTAGGCTACTTCGGTCCGAAGTACAACCTCGTGACGTATAACACCATATCAGCCAACCTCATGCTGCGCGAAGTGGGCATCTGCATCTTCCTCGCGTGTGTAGGTCTCGGCACCGGCGAGCAGTTTATGCAGACCGTAATGACGGAGAGCGGCATGACCTGGATAGGATACGGCATCGCCATCACAATGATACCTGTCATCCTGGGCGGCGTCATCGGCAAGTATCTCTTCCACATCAACTGGTACACGCTGCTCGGTGTGCTCGCCGGCTCAAACACCAACCCGTCGGCGCTGGCATACATTCGCGACCAGACATCGGTAGATGCGCCCAACGTGGGCTACGCCAACGTCTATCCGTTCGCAATGTTCCTGCGCATCGTTACGATACAGATACTCATCTTCGTGTTCGGTTAAGCCGCGCACGCCGATTCAGATAATAAGATAATGTTTTTATAGTTTTAATAGTAGTTAATATGTTCAGGGTAACTAAGGGGGTAGTTGTCTCAACTGCACCAACCGAGAAGTAGGTCTAATAAATCGGTGCAGTTGAGACAACTGCACCCCCTTATGTTACTCTTCACGCAAGCCCCGTAAACAACGAATATGGATAACAATACAATAGAAACAATGCAAGCAACCTGCCACTGTGGCAATTCAAACAACCAGTCTAAAGTGGCGGCAGCCGAGCTGCAGCACAAGCTCGACCTGCTTCTGCGCACCGGAAGCATACTTATGGAGAGTGCAGCCGACACCTCGCGCATCCGCCGTACGATGAAGCGCGCCGCAGCCTTCCTTAGTCTCGACGAACGCTACCTGCACTTCTACATCAACTGGAACGTGCTCATGGTTAACTACAGCGATACCGAGCACTCGTTCACCAAGTTCCAGCGCTGTGAGAAGCACGGCATCAATATGACCTCCATCACTAAGATAAGCAAGCTCACATGGAGCGCCATCCGCAACGACTATTCGCTCGAACAGTACGAGTCGGCGCTGGAGGAAATTCGCTCTACGCCGCGCAGCTTCACTCCGTGGCAGGTAGCTGTCGGCGGCGGCTTTGCCTGCGGCGGCTTCTGCATACAGTTCGGTTGCGACTGGCCTGCGTTCTTCTATTGCTCTTTGGCAGCCATCCTCGGTTTCCGCCTTCGCATGTTCCTGCCCACACGCGGCTGCAACAACTATATAGCCATCGGCATCGCGGCTTTCGTAGCCACACTCATCGCATGGGCTACCACATTCCTCTCGCTCTCGCCGGCTCTCGCCGACTTCCTGCCAGCTATCATGCACTCCGACACGCCTTGGCATCCGCTCATGGCTTGTGCCTTGTTCATCGTGCCCGGCGTTCCGCTCATCAACTTCGTTAGCGACATGCTCGACGGATATATAGAAGTGGGCATGGTGCGCGCTATCAACACGCTGTTGATGGTTCTGGCTATGGCGTTCGGCATCGCTTTCGCCATTAAGGTGTGCGGCATCGACAACTTCGTGAAAGACCTTACGATGATTCCGCACCACGAGTACTGGGAGTTTGCTATCGCTGCAGCCGTCTCGGCTATGGGCTTCTCTACAATCTTCAGCATTCCGCGTAGAATCCTGCCAGCAGTGGCTCTCGGCGGCATCATCGCCGTGTGCTTCCGCAACTTCGTCAATCTCGGTCCGAGCAACGGCAATATAGGTCTCGATATGGGCTTGAGCATCGGTTCGCTCGCAGGCTCAGCGCTCATCAGCGTCATCGTTATCAAGGCTCGCCACTGGTTCCACGTTCCCCATCAGTGCATCACCATCCCGAGCGTAATCCCGATGGTACCCGGTGTGCTCATGTATCGCGCTCTCTTCGCCTTCATCGATATGCACGGCGTGGTAGGCGAGGTGACAGTCGGCATGAACAACGCCATCAAGGCGTCGCTCGTCATCAGCTGCATAGCGCTCGGCGTGGCTATACCTAACATCTTCTTCCGTCGCTTCATAGAAGGCGACCGCAAGCGCAAGCTCTTCAACATGCTCGTTGAGCGCAAGCGCAAGAACGGCGAGTTCGTAGACCTTAGTGCTGTGGAAATACAATAAAAGTTGTACTTTTGCTTCAAGACAATCATTGATATGGAAATAAGACAACTTAGATACTTTCTGAAGGTGGCAGAGACGCTCAACTTCTCCGAGGCTGCGCGCAAGCTCTTCATCACGCAGAGCACGCTCTCGCAGCAGATATCGCATCTGGAGCAGGAGATAGGTCTGCCACTCTTCGAGCGAAACTCGCATGAGGTGTACCTCACCGAGGCTGGAAAGGAACTTCGACCCTACGCGCAGAACGCCGTGAACTCGGCAGATGCGTGCATCGACCACATGAACGACCTGAAGGAGATGCTCGGCGGCGAACTGAATATCGGCGTCACCTACTCGTTCAGCAACATAATGGCTGAGACATTGGTGGCTTTTCTGCGAGCCTATCCGCACGTGAAGCTGAACATCATCTACCGCTCGATGCAGGAACTGATGGACGGACTGAAGAAGCGCGAGCTCGACCTCGTGCTTGCCTTCAAGCCGCTCAACAAGGACAAGGCTATCGACAGCCGAGCCATATTCAGCAACCGCCTGGCGGCTATCGTCAACGAGAACCATCCGCTTGCGCGCCAATCGTCGCTGCGACTTTCCGACCTTGAGCGCTACGACCTCATACTGCCGTGCAAGGGTTTGCAGGCGCGCAACGCCTTCGACCATCTTGTAGAGGGCAAGGAGCTGAACTATCGCATCATGGTTGAGGTGAACAGCGTGAACATCATCTTCGACCTTCTGCGCCGCAGCAATCTTGTTACGATTCTCTCCGAGTCGACAACCATTCTGCAGCCCGACATGAAGGCGCTTTCGCTTGATGCAGCCGACAACGAGATGGACGGTTGCATACATATTCTTAAAGACTCGTATATGAAAAACTCAGCACAGGAGTTCATCCGTATGCTGAGTCAGTCGACATCTATACTCGCGAACTTCGCGTTTAAAGATATTCTTAATTAAAATGTTAGTAGCGAAGGTCTCCGGCCTCCGCAGCACGTAGAAGTGCGACCAACAAAAGTAGCGGAGGTCTCCGGCCTCCGCAGCACATAGAAGTGTGATCAACAAAAGTAGCGGAGGCCGGCGACCTCCGCTACTTTTTTTTGCTCCGATTGTTGCGTTTTGTCATCGTGCTTCGTCCGCCGTCCGATCGGATTCCGTTCGCCGTCCGATCGGATTCCGTCCGCCGTCCAATCGGATTCCGTCCGCCGCCCGATCGGATTCCGTCCGCCGTCCGATCAGATTGCGTTCGCCGTCCGATCAGATTGCGTTCGCCGTCCGATCGGTTAATGTTAAGAGATAGGGCGTGCGTCACGACCATTATATACATAAAATCTATAGTTGACAATGCTAATAGTAGGAGGCTACGGCATTAGCTTTCCGCTACGGCTAACCGATGATTTCCGCCGCCAACGAATCCGTTTAATCCGATAAATCCGTTGTTAAATAACGCAAGCAGCGATGTTCTCCCACGGATTTCACAGATGCACACAGATGGTTAGGGTGCCTTCAAGGGGGTGCACTTGTCTCAAGTGCACCAACCAAGAAGTGCACCAATCAAGAAGTGCACCAGCCAAGAAGTACACCAACCAAGAAGTGCACCAACCAAGAAGTGCACCAATCAAGAAGTGCACCAGCCAAGAAGTACACCAACCGAGAAGTGCACCAACCAAGAAGTGCACCAATCAAGAAGTGCACCAGCCAAGAAGTACACCAACCAAGAAGTGCACCAACCAAGAAGTGCACCAATCAAGAAGTGCACCAGCCAAGAAGTACACCAACCGAGCACATGAATGCCGTTTGCTTTGTTGGTGCAGCTGAGACAGCTGCACCCCCTGGAGGTTAGTGGCTGCGTGGAGAGTGTGTCAAAACTAAAATATTTGGCAAATTGAATAGCAAACGGTTCTAATCGTAGTCTCCTACAGTTAGCCATTCATCACAATTCTATAGTTTTGCCCCCCCCTCCTATGTTTAAATCAAGAGTTTTCGAATCGTAGCACAGCTAATCATAACTCTCAATTCTCAACTCTCAATTCTCAACTGAATCAACTCTCAACTGAATCAACTGATTCAACTAAATCGCTTCCGTTTTCCTCTTCAACCACTCGCGATGCTCTTCATCGAGCATCGGCGCCAAACGCTCGTACACCATTGCGTGGTAGGCGTTGAGGCACTGGCGTTCCTCGTCGCTGAGCATGTTTGTCATTATCGGTTTGGTGTCGATAGGGCAGAGCGTGAGCGGCTCGAAGCGCAGGAAGCGTCCGAACTCGGTCGTCACGTAAGGCACGGTGAGCAGCGTGTTCTCGATGCGCACGCCGAAACGTCCGTCGAGATACAGCCCCGGCTCGTCCGTAACGGTCATTCCCTCCACCATCGGCGCCCCACGATACTCCTGGCGAATCTGATGAGGACCCTCGTGCACGCTGAGATAAGAGCCTACGCCGTGCCCCGTGCCGTGCATGAAGTTCATGCCCTCGCGCCACATCGCCGTGCGTGCCACCGCATCGAGCTGCGTGCCCGACGCCGAACGTGGGAAGCAGAGGTTCTGCAGCGCCAAGTGACCCTTCAACACCAACGTATAAACGTGGCGCTCGCGGTCGCTGACGTCGCCAAGAGCTATTGTACGGGTGATATCCGTTGTGCCGTTGCTGTACTGTGCGCCACTGTCGAGCAGCAGCAAGCCCTTCGGTTCGAGCTTAACGTCGCTGAGCGGCGTCGGTTCGTAGTGAACGATAGCCGCATGGTCGGCGTAGGCGGCGATAGTGTCGAACGAGATGTCGCGGAAGAGCGGTTGCTTAGCGCGCAGCTCGTACAGCTTCGCACTCGCCGTGAGTTCCGTCTGATAGCCCTTCGGCACAGCCTCCTCCAGCCACTTCAGAAACTGCACCATAGCCACGCCGTCGCGCTCCATAGCACGGCGGAAGCCCTCGCACTCCGTGTGATTCTTCACCGCCTTCATGGCAGGTATGGGCGACGGCGCAGAGAGCACGGTGAAGTTGCCGCGCGGCTGCGCCAAAGTGCTGTTCACCGTCAAAGGGTCGATGAGCATCGTCGGCGCGTCGCAGTCGTTGAGCGCCGCAATGATATTGCTGTAGTCGTCGATGGCTACGCCTTCAGCGCGCAGATAGTCTTTCACCTCCGCCGTGAGCTTCTCCTCCTTTATATATAATGTAGCGCTCTCCTCGCAGATGATGAGCCACGCCACGAACACCGGCGTGCAATGAACGTCGGAGCCGCGCAGGTTGAGCGTCCACGCTATGTCGTCGAGCTGCGTAACGAGCATGCAGCTTGCTCCCGCGCGGCGCATCTCGGTGCGTATGCGGCTGAGCTTTTCAGCCACCGACTCGCCCGCGTATTCCAGCGGGTGAATCTCCACCTTGTTAAGCGGCACCGGCGGACGGTCTGCCCACACGCGGTTGAGTATGTCGAGATTGGTGCGCAGCGTCAGTCCGCCGGCATGTCTCAGCTCCGCCTTCAGCCCTTCAGCCTCGCCCTTCGAGATGCACATGCCGTCGACGCCCACCTCGGTAGGCTCGCCGTCGTGCACTTCGCGCGCCAGCCAGTCGGCAATGCTGGGTGTGCTCTCCATGCGCTCGCGCATCAGCTGGAACTCGGTGCCCTCGAGCTGCTGTTCGGCAGCAAGGAAGTAGCGCGAGTCGGTCCAGAGCGCAGCCGAATGGAGCGTAACCACAGCCGTGCCAGCCGAGCCGTCGAAGCCCGATATCCACTTGCGTCCCTCCCAACGTTCGGGAACATACTCACTCATGTGCGGGTCGGCACTCGGGAAAATGAACGCCGAGAGCCTTTCGCGCCGCATCTCCTCGCGCAATGCGGCGAGTCGATCGGCTATAGTAAACTTTGTATCTGTCATATTATAATTATTAGGTACTGCAAATATACAGATTTTAAGATTAAACAACACTATAATTTTCGATAATCGTTTGTATATTTCAAAAAAGTTGTATCTTTGCAGTTAGTAAACGAAATTCAAGTATTAATATAATAAACACTATTTATTATGGCATTCTTATCTAACGAAAAGCTTTTGATCGTCGGTGCCGGCGGTATGATTGGTTCAAACATGGTACAGAGCGCTCTTATGCTCGGTCTTACTCCTAACATCTGTCTCTATGACATCTACGAGCCGGGTGTACACGGTGTGTTCGACGAGATTCAGCAGTGCGCTTTCAAGGGCGCTAACGTAACTTACACAGTAGACCCGAAGGAAGCATTCACAGGCGCTAAGTACATCATCTCTTCAGGTGGTGCTCCGCGTAAGGACGGCATGACCCGCGAGGATCTCTTGAAGGGCAACTGCAAGATCGCTGCAGAGTTCGGCGACAACATCAAGAAGTACTGCCCGGAGGTAGAGCACGTTGTTGTTATCTTCAACCCGGCTGACGTTACAGCCCTCACAGCTCTTATCCACTCAGGTCTGAAGCCAAACCAGCTCACATCACTCGCTGCTCTCGACTCTACACGTCTGCAGCAGGCTCTCGCACTCGAGTTCGGCGTACAGCAGGACAAGGTGACTGGCGCTCACACATACGGTGGCCACGGCGAGCAGATGGCTGTATTCGCTTCTCAGGTTAAGGTAGACGGCAAGCCTCTCTCAGAGATGGGTCTCTCAGCAGAGCGTTGGGAAGAGATCAAGCACCACACCGTTCAGGGTGGTTCTAACATCATCAAGCTCCGCGGTCGTTCTTCATTCCAGAGCCCGGCATACAACGCAGTTAAGATGATCGAGGCTGCTATGGGTGGCGAGGAGTTCACATTGCCAGCAGGTTGCTACGTAAACTGCGAGAAGTGTGGCTTCAAGAACGTTATGATGGCTATGCCTTCTACAATCGACAAGACTGGCGTTCACTTCACACAGCCTACAGGCACAGAAGAGGAGCTTGCTTCTCTCGCTAAGTCTTACGAGCACCTCTGCAAGATGCGCGACGAGATCGTAGAGCTCGGCATCGTTCCTCCAGTAGCAGAGTGGACAAAGATGAACCCGAACCTCTAATTCGGCATCGTACAACATTAGAAAATACAAGCCCAGGGCGCACAGCTCTGGGCTTTTTTGTATGAAATTGTTACAAAAAATCGGTTATAAGTTGGTTTGTATAACATTATTGACTACTTTTGTAACAGATAAGCAATTATAAGTAACACAATTAAACTTTAAAAATCTGATTTTATGATTAGACGTTATTTCTTAGCAGCCCTTCTCCTTTGTGCTGTTTCCTGCCCGATGATGGCGCAGGACGGCAAGGTGAATGTGCTCTATCTCGACGGAACTGCGCACGAGGTGCAGATGTCGCAGGTGGCGAAGCTCACAGTGGCGGACGGCAACGTGAAACTGATCTCGAAGAGCGGCGCAACGGTGGCAACGCACGCAGTGAAGAATGTGGACAAGATTGAGCTGAAGGGCTCTACTGCCGGCATGGTGCAGCTCACAAAGCAGTCGCCCATCACTCTGCGCTCCAACGGATACACCATCACGGCTGAGGGCATGACCGACGGCAAGCTGCTCGAAGTGTACGCTGCCAACGGCTCTCTCGCTGCGCAGGCTACGGCTCGCGGCGGCAAGGCGAAGATAGACGCCACACAGCTCGCTGCCGGCGTGTACGTGGTGAAGGCGGAGGGACAGTCGCTGAAGATGGTTAAGCGTTAATACCGAATTGTTAACCCTTAATAGTTGATACTTAATCGCTAACACTTAATACTTAATAGAGTACAATGAAACAAAAGATATTTTTACTTTTCGCCATGTTCGTGGGCTTCGCCATGCAGACAATGGCTACGGCTGCAACACCCGACAGCGTGTTCGTAGTGAAGAACGGACGCATCGTGTCTGCCTACGAGGTGGGCACAGATGTAGACAACATATCATTCCCGAAGCGCATTCAGCTCGACGGCAACTGCGTGAAGGTGGGCAACGATGTTTACGAGATGAAGTCGGCTGTCGTCACCACTATCAACAACTATAAGTATATCTATCTCTCGACGCTCGAGGGTTGCAAGACACCAGAGGACGTTATGAAGGGCGGCAAGAATCTGCAGCTGGCGTTCTCGCCGACGCTGCTCGACAAGTATGTTGAGTTCAACGCGTTCGGTCATGATTTCGACGCCGACAAAGATTTCTTCCAGGCTGTCTTTATGGACGTCGACGAGTATAACCGCAACGACGACTATGAGCCGGTGTCTGTATCGTCGTACGACTGGAACGACTACTACTCTGACGGTCTGCTCCAGGTGAGCTTCGCTGGTGGCAAGCTCGCTCTGAACCTTGAGGCAACGCCGAAGAAGGGCGAAACGCTCCTCGCTGCGCAGTACAACGGCGCATACACAGAGGTGACTGCCAACGAGAACCACTTCATCGTTGACGGCAAACGCTACGAGATGCGCGCCGCTTTCGCAGAGAAGAAGGCTGACGGCGTCAACTTCTACCTCACGCCCGGCAACATCGGCAGCGCCAATGAGCTGGACAACTGCTACTACTACGTGCGCCTCTTCGTGCCGCAGAGCAATATGGACGGCAGCGAACTCGACGTGCAGGGCAATAAGAAGTACGAACTTACCTTCGTCGACAACGTTACGGACGTGAACAATCCGCAGACCTTCAGCATCAGCAACGACGCACCGTCTTCGGCTACGGGCACTATCTCGGTGCTCGACAACGGCGACGGCACTTATACCATCAAGATCAACGTGGCTAACCTCGGCAATAGCGCCGCACGCACGCTCGATGTGGTATATGTAAACGGCACTCCGAAGGAGTATTCGCTCGCTGTGCCCAGCAACTACACCGTGGCTGACGGCAAGCCGGTCGATCTGAAGTCGGCGGTGCTCACACACGACGACGCTGAGGGCGTCTACACTATCTATCTTTCTGCAAAGGCTGGCGTAACGACATTGGCAGGCATGGCTGACGCCGACATTGTGGTCACTATGCCCGACGCTTTCGCTAACGACAACTCGCTGCACGGCTTCTCTGGTGACGAGACAAACGCTAAGATCTCCATCAAGTACGCAGGCGACACCTACTCGCAGGCTACAGTCAACGGTACAAAGTCTATCGCTCTCGGCGGCAACGCTAAGCTCTCGTTCGCCGACGGCAAGGCTGATGTCGACTTCACGGTGTTCAGCATCAAGAAGTACAGTGGTGCGCTGAAGGGCCACTACGAAGGCAATGTTACACGTCTCTAACACTTAAGCAGAAACAGATTATGAAAAAGACAATATTATCAGTATTTGCGCTCGTCGTAGCTTTCGTTGCTACAGCCGACGCGCAGCAGAAGGTATTTCTAAATAAAGGCAGCAGAACGGTTGACGCTGTAGTGCTCGGCGCCGACGACTACATCTCTTTCGGACGCCCCGAGGGTGTGCCCGATCAGCTCAAGGCTGAGGTGAGCGACCTCAAGGCTGGAAAGAACTACGTGAAGTACACCGTAACCACAAAGACAGACGACCAGCCGTTCTATCAGATGTGCGTAAGCGAGTCGTATCTCAAGTTCTTCCTCTTGGAGTACTTCGGCGGCGCGTCGCTCTCGGAGATGACCGAGGCAGAACTCAAGCAGGTGTTCTCTACGCTCATGATGTCGGGCAGCTACGGCTACGCCGGTGTGGGCAGTCAGAGCGTTACGCTCGTCGATGGCGAGAAGCCGGAGGGCGGTACAACGCAGTTTATCGCTGCCGGCGAGAACCATTACGTCGTAGTGTGCGACCTCGTTGAGGCTGACGGCAAGTACACGCTCGGAACGGATATGACGTACGGCGTTGTGCGCACAGCCGATCCTGGCGAGAGCAAGGCAACGCTCAGCGTAGAGTATCTCGGACTCAACTCTGAGGGCAAGCCCGAGTTCGACGTAAAGCCGGGCAGCGCATTCAAGTCGCTGCACCTTGTGCTAGGTTCTACGAAGTCTATAGACGAGTTCGTCAACCTCTATGGCTACGGCGCGTTGATGTACACGCAGGGCGTGAGCTTCTCTGCTGAGCAGTGGGCTACATACGCCAGCGAGTACAAGGCGTGGAACATTGAGAAGGAGAACGACTATACGTTCTGCGCACTCGCAGTAGACGCCAACGGCGACTGGGTGAAGGCTTCTGTAGACAATGTTCACATCAAGCCGGCGGCTGCCAACGATTGCCCCGAGGTTGATGTCACCAACCATCAGGCTGGCGGCGGCGACCTTGCTATCGAGTATACCATCAAGTCGAAGGCTCCGTCAATCAAGAGCGCACGTATGCTCGTCATGAAGGAAGACGATTGGGACGACGCTCTCAACACTTACGACGTAGAGACTCCGTCTATGGCATGGGCAGACTTCATGGCTACTACCGACAAGGCTGAGGATGTAACAGAGGTAGTGAAGCAGTTTAACGGTAAGTTCACGTTCAAGAAGCCGTTCTCCGACGCTGAGCGCGGTTGGTACGTAGCTGTTCTCGCCGTAACCGACGAATACGGCACAACCGTTTCGCGCAGCACATTCCACTCGCATATCACAGACGCGGAGTTTGGAACGCTTACCAAGACATTCCCCGTGAAGTAGTGTCTGAGACTTTGATATAAAGACTTTGATATATAAAAAGGAGGTTATGGCAAATTTGCCATAACCTCCTTTTGCTATTATGCTTTTTACTATTATGCCTACGGCAGAAATGCCGTAGACTTCTATGTTACTTCACGACAATCTTCTTGCCAGCCACTACATACACGCCCTTGCTGAGGCTCACGAAGCGGTTGCCCTGCACAAGTCCTGAGAAGACGCGTGTGCCGCTGATGCTGTACACGTCAACCTTCTGTGCCTCTGGCGCAACCAGGAGCAGACCGCCCTGCTGTGCGTATACGTCGAGCGCAGAGCCGTTTGTCTTCACGTCCTTCACGGCTGATGTGATGTCGCCCTCGCCATCCTTCTGGTAGAGACGAACATAGTCGAAGAGTGTCTCGTACTCGAAGTTGACGTCGCAGTTCTTAGCCCAAGAACCGTTGCCTACGCTCTGGTTAAGTATCAGATAGAATGGCTTGTCGTACGGCCACTGACCCTTCTCAAGCAGATGCGACTGCTTAGTCTTTGCATAAGAGAACGCCTTTGTGCCGTCAACATACCAGGTAAGCAGCGTCGGCGTCCAGTCGAGAGTTATCACGTGATAGTCGGCTGCGTTGGTATGTGTGCTTCCAGAGTTGGGCAGAGCCAGATGCAGATCGTATGTGCAGTGAGTATGCACCGTATGATATGTCTTGTTCTCTGTGTCAATCTGCTCCCAGATATCAATCTCGCCAGCGTTAGGCCAACCTGCAGAGTTGTCCTGCGGCATAAGCCAGAACGCCGGGAAGTTGCCGACGTGAGGAGTTGTGCGCAAGCGACCCTCTACGCGTCCGTATGTGAAGTACATCTTGTCAGAACTCTCGATAGCGCCGCTTATCATCTCCACGTCGCCCTCCTCAGCAATAGTGTTCTTGATGCATCGAGTGACGAGCTTTCCGTCGCGGATGAATGCCGTCTTCTGCTGACCCTCGGCTGTCTGCGCTGTGAATCGCTTCCATGTGGGGCTTTCGCGTGTACTGTTGTGCCATACGTCGGCGTCGGGCAGCGAGTAGTCTTTGCCGTCGAACTCGTCGGCGAAGCGTAGTTTGTACTCCTCTGTGCCGTCAGCCTCGAACTTAGCCGATACGCGCACGTCGCCGTTCACATTAGCCGCGTCTATCGTGAAGCCTTCGCCGGCTTTGGCGTCGCTGACTTCGTACTCGTTCCACTGGCGATTGCCGTTGACAAACTGCTCTCCGTCCAGATTGTGACCGTGGCGCACAGCGATGCTCTTTACGTTGTAGCCTGCTGCAGGAGCGAGCGGCATAAGGCTGAGCTGTGAACCGAACTCTACGGTTTCGCTCACGCCGCTGTTGCCGTTTCCTACGATATGACCGCCGCGTGCGTCGATGTCGAGACTGCCCTTATCGTTGTGGATGTTCAGCAGGAAGTCGACGATATAGCCGTTGTAGTGGTTGATGTGCAAAGCGTCAGACGCATTGTAGTCGCCAGCCGGGTCGATGTTCTCCTTGTCAATCTTCAGACGAGCGCGATAAACACCCGTAGGCAGGTCCTCGGGGATAGTAAACGACGGCATTGCGGTTGTTGCGCCAGCAGCTTCGCCGTTGCTGTTCTTGCCTTTGTATGAAGAGAAGCTCACAATCTCGCTGCCAACGACTGGCTTTCCGGTTTCGTCGAGCGGCGTTGTGAACGCTGCATCCTGATTGTAGTCGATGTAGAGATATGCGCCAAGTTCGGTGTTGCCCGTGAACGTGATGCCCGGTGTGAGCACATCGCCCGGCTTGGCGTTCACTTCCTTCGTGAGAGCGTCGCGATAAACGGTAGTGCCCTCAGGGATAGCGATAGCCGACTTCTTGCCAGCCTTGTTCGTAATAGAGAACTCTGTGAGGCTGTTGGCTGTAGGATTCATCTGGGCGAGATCTTTCTCGAAGTTGAGCGCGTAGTTGTCGCCCGAAGTGGTGCCTTCGGCTGCGAAGTTCACGGTTATCTCTACGTCGCCGTCGATGTAGCTTGCAGGTATAGTTATCTTGTCGTCCTTTGCTGTGTACGCCATGATAGTGTTCTCCTGCCACTGGCGCAGTCCGTCGACAACCGCCTCGCCGTCCAAGCAGTATCCGTGTTTGATGCTGAGCGAGCTGAAATTGTATCCGTCCTTCACGTTGACAGCGATAGTGAGGTCTTTTCCGAACTCCACGTCCTGATTGTTCAGTTCTGCGCTGTAGTCGGCAAGCGACAGAGTGCCCTTCAATGGGTCAGTACCCTTTACGGTTACGTGTGCAGTCTCGCCGTGCACGTTGATACGCGTGTCGACAATCACGCCACCGTTCTTCTTGATATCGTTTCCGCTAAGCGTGTTTCCGCCCGGGTCAACGCAGTCCCAGTCTACCTTGTAGCGCATGCGGTAGATGCCCGGCTTAACATCCGACGGGATAGTGAACGACGGCGGATTAATGCTCGGTTCGCCGCTTACGGTAGCGCCCTTGCTGTCCTTATTCTTATACATAGAATAAGTCATGAGGTCTTTCATGGCGTTCACGCCGTTGTCGTCGTAGTCAACGTCGTAGCTGCCGTCCTTTCCGAAGTCGATATATGCGTATCCGCACATCCACGTACCGCTCCAGTCGAAGCCAGCCGTAACGGTTTCGCCGATTTTAGCGCGCAGACAGTCGTCAAGACGCTTTATATACATGCGTTTCTCTTTCTTCTGGTTCACTTCCACTTTCTGTGTGCCGTAGCTGCTTGTGAGCTGCACAGCATTAGTGTGGCGTAAGAGGTTGCTCGATGCCTCGTTCTCGTCGAAGTTTACGGGGTAAGTGCTTTGCGCAAGCACCATAGCAGGCGTCATCGCTGTTGCCATGATGAACGTAGCGATGGCTGTGCGTAAATGGTTTGTCATAATAGATAGATGGTTTTAGATTTAAAAGGGGATAGCAGTCTCGAAGACGGCTATCCCCAATATGTGAGTAATGTTAGTTTACTTTACGAGCACCTTCTCGCCGTTCACAACATAAACGCCCTTGTGAGCGCAGATTGTGCGAGCTCCTTCTACAGTGCCGTTGAAGAGAGTGCTGCCCTGAACGTTAGCAATCTCTACGTGTGTAGCAACTGCGGCGTTGAGTGTGATTTCGCCTTTGCCAGCATTCACTGTGAACGCCTTCACTGTAGCGTCGTTAACGCTTGTAGGGTCGCTCTTGAAGTAAGGTACGAGGCGGATATTGCCGTCCACGCAGTCAGCCGGGATAGTGTACTCGCCGTTAACGAACTGCGAAGCCTGCACGGTGTACTCCTTCCACTGCGGGTTCTCGTTCTTGGTGCTTGCGCCCTCGAGGTTGTAGCCGTGACGAATCTTAACGTAGTCGAGCAGGAAGCCCTCAGCCGGCTGAGCCTTAATCTTGAATGCCTGACCGAACGGAGTGGTCTGACCAGTCACCGGCTTGCCGTTAGCAAGAAGAATCTCGCCGTTCAAGCCGCCGCCGTTCTCCTCTGTAGCGCGATAAACGTCTACGTTGTCGTTGTGGATGTTCACGAGAACGTCAACGATACCACCACCATTGTTGGTGATGTAGTTGCCGGTAGTGGTGTTGCCGCCCGGGTCAACGTTGTCCCAGTCTACCTTGTAGCGCATGCGGTAGATGCCCGGCTCCATGTCGTCAGCAATCTTGAACGAAGGCATTGTTACGCCGCAGTCGCCGCTTGCACGGCTGCCGGCGCTGTTCTTGTCCTTGTAGTAAGAGAACGCAACGAGGTCCTTGCTGTCTGTAATGCCAGTGCTGGTGTAGTCGACGTCGAACTTGCCGTCGTTGCCCTTGTCGAGGTATGCGTATCCGTGCATCCAAACGCCGCTCCAGTCGATAGCCGCTGTGACGGTTTCGCCTGGCTTAGCGAGGAAGATGTTGTCGAGCTTCTTGAAGTAGAGCTTCTTGTCAGAGTTCTGGTTGATAGCTACGCTCTGCGAACCGAGCTTAACGGTCTTGATGTAGCGGTCTGTACGTGTGTGAGCTGTAGTCTCCTCGTAGTTGATCGGGTAAACCGACTTAGAGAAGAACGGGTTTGACTTGGTGCTGAGCACGATATCGTCGATGAACACGGCGAAGTCGCTCATCTGGTTGTGTGGCGACTGGCGGTCTACCACTACGAGAAGGCTCTTGATGTTGATGCCGTCAGCGCCCATGATTGGGAACACTATGTCCTGCCATGCGCCTGCAGCCACCTTGCTTGTAGGCACGCTCCAGAACTGTTCGGTAGTAGCGGGCTGCCAAGGACGATCTTCGCGGTTGCCGAGTCCGATGAGCATCACCGGAGCGTCCTGCGTAGAGTAGAACTTAACGTGTACGTACTGGGTCTCGCGCTTCAGAGCGAGCGGCTCCTTCAGCTCTACGAGAGCGCCGAAGGTGTTGCTGCCGTAGCGCGAGCGCTGCACGCCGAGAATCTTCGACGATTCGTTCGGAGCGTAGCCCAGCGCGTCGTCCACTGCGTTAAGGTCGTTGTCTACAACCTGCACGTTGCCCGTGAGCTTGTTGAGGTTGAAGGGTGAGGTAGGGCATGTGTCGTATGCACGTACGCTCACGTAGCTCTCCGGAGTCTCGAAGTCGCAGAGAGTCTTGTCCTGCTGTGCCATAGCTGCGATAGGGAAGAACAGACCGGCAAGGCACATATATTTCTTTACGTTCATTGTTTTCTTTGTTTTTTAGTTGATGGAGTAAGGGTTTGTTTAGAACACTTCTACAGTGTGGAGCAGCGGGCAAGCCTTAGCGTTCTCGATAGTGATGCGTACAGACTTAGCCTTGAAGCCGCTTGCAGAGTAGTTGGTTGTAGAGCCGTTGAGCGGAATGATGCGCTTGTAGCCTACGGTAGTCATTGTCTGACCGTTGCCGCGCTCGGTGTATGTTACGCCGTCCTCGCTGGTCTCAATCTTGAACTTCTTCACGCGCTGTCCGAGCTTGATATACTCCATGAGCGATACGTAGCGCACGGTCTGCGGTGTGTCCCAGCTAAGCTCGATAACGGCAGAAGTCTTTCCGTCGGGAGCAGCCCAATATGTGTCCTTGTTGCCGTCGGTAAGATTCTTTGCTTCGTAGTTGCCCTTGCCCATAGCCTCGCGAGTGCAGTCGGTTGTTACTTTAGCTGTCTTTGCAAGGTCTGTGCCGAGACGCTGGTCGAGCAGCTTGCCGAGGTCCTCCATGATGGTTACGAGGCTCTCGTCGATACGACCTGCGCGGTTCGGCGGCAGGTTGAGCAGGAATGTGGCGTTGCGGCCTACTGTCTCAAGATACATCTTGAAGAGAGTCTCAGCCGACTTCGGCTGGTTGTATTTGCTCGAATCCCAGAACCATCCCTTTGTCGACTTGGCGTCGCTCTCGCCGGCAGCCCACTGCCATGCGTTCTCGTCGCCCGACTCAGCGTCGCCCATCGACCAGCAAGTCTGTCCTGAGTAGCCTTCCTCGTTACCTATCCAGCGTGCTTCGCCGCCAACACCCCACATGATTACGTTCGGCAGGAGGTTGTGGATAGAGTCGCGCAGGTTAGGAATGTCGTAGTAAGTCTGTGCGTTGTCGATAGTGCGCTTCTGCGAAGAAGTGTAGCTGCCGTAACCGCCAGCGTGGTCGCCGCCGGTAGCACCGTCGAACCACATCTCGAACTGGTCGTTGCCGTACTTAGCAAGCTCTACGCACTGTGGCAGGAACACCTTCTTGGCATACTCGTCTGTGTATTTGCCGTTGCTGTCCTTCTTGCCCCAGTATGGGCTTGACATATCCCACGGAGAGATGTAAAAACCGTACTTCATATTGAACTCGCGTGCTGCGTCGGCGAACTCCTTAGGTATGTCCACGTCCTTGCCGTAGCCCGTAGAGTTGCGTGTGCAGTGTTCTGTCGTAGCTGTAGGCCAGAGGCAGAAGCCGTCGTGGTGCTTCACCACAGCGATGCCGCCCTTCATGTGCGCCTTCTTAGCCACTTCGAGCCACTGTCTTGGGTCGGGCTTCTGTGTAGGTGCGAATACAGTCTCGCGCTCCATACCCGAGCCCCACTCCTGGTCGGTATATGTGTTCATGCCGTAGTGGAAGAAAGCGTAGAATTCGGTTTCGTTCCACTTGAGCTGACGCTCGCTTGGTACTGGGTAGACTGGAGCCGGTGTGTTGTCAGGATTGCTCACGCTCTCCTCAACCAGCTTGAAGTTGTTCTGTGCTGACAATGCGCCAGGCGCTGCAACTGTTAAGCACAGTGCAGAGAACAAAGTGTAGATTTTCTTCATATTATTTTGATTTGTTTAGAAATAACAATTTGGTTCTTAGGTCGTTCTGAGGTGCAAAGTTACGAATAATAATTCGGATATTATTAGTAGCATGTGTTAAATTTGCGACGTAACTGTCCTTTTTTTTCGACCGGCGGCGTTCGGTGTCCAATCGGATTGCGTTCGGTGTCCAATCGGATTGCGTTCGGTGTCCGATCAGATTGCGTTCGGTGTCCGATCGGATCGCGTACGGTGTCCGATCAGATTGCGTTCGGTGTCTGATTGGATTGCGTTCGCCGTCCGATCGGATTGCGTTCGGTGTCCGATGATAAAATCACAAGAAGTATGGGCAAAAACGTAGCGGAGGTCTCCGGCCTCCGCAGCACCAAGTCGAACACTAATTATAGTTAGCATTGCTTGTTGCTGCGGAGGCCGGAGACCTCCGCTACTTATAGTTAGCATTGCTTGTTGCTGCGGAGGCCGGAGACCTCCGCTACTTGTAGTTAGCATTGCTTGCAGCTGCGGAGGCTTTTACCTCCGCTACTAAAAGTTACTTGATTTCTACGCGGAACGTAGACGCCGGCAGCTTCGCGCCGTTCACGAGGTTGGCGCGTGTAAACGGTTGCCATCCGTAGCGCACGAAACGCGGATGAGCCACGCCCGCCGCCATCACGACAACCGTGTTGCCCTCGATGCGAGCCTCGGCAGGCTTGTAGACGCCTTCTTCCTCGGCTATCTCGAACGTAGCAGGGTACTTGCCGTCGGCGGTAGAAAGACCGTCGGCGTAGTCGAACGTGAGGCGCACTATGCCGTCGCCTACGACCGAAGCCTCCTTAATGGCAGGTCCGCTCGGCACCACATTACCGAAGTCGTAGAGGTTGTGCAGGGCGATGCGCGCCAGACGCTCACCGATGGGCTGCTTGCTCGTAGGATGCACGTTGAGCGAGTCGCCCTTGTCCGACGACACAGCCATTGCCACGTTCGGCAGTTCGCTCTGCATGCGACGCTGACTGTCGCGGAACCACTGCCAGCCCGGGCGGTTGAGGCTCGAGAGCTGCACGAAGTAGAACGGCATCTCGGCGTTGTTCCAGTTGCGGCGCCATCCTTCGACGAGCATCTTGAACAGACGCTCGTGCGTGGTGAAGTTCTGCGCGTTCGACTCGCCCTGATACCACAGCACGCCCTTCATGGGGAACTGCTCGAGCGGCTCTATCGCCGACTCGTAGAGGTAGCACGGCTGGTAGGGGTGGCGCTGA
This sequence comes from Leyella stercorea, assembly GCF_019052365.1. Lineage (GTDB taxonomy): Bacteria > Bacteroidota > Bacteroidia > Bacteroidales > Bacteroidaceae > Prevotella. The sequence goes on along the minus strand of NZ_JAHQUY010000030.1, from coordinate 4,986 downwards.
GCGGCGGCGTTGGCAGCCAGCTTCGTGTTCTGAGCGGCACGCTCGCGCACCCACGGCTGCACAAAGTCGTTGTTCGCCCAGTTGCGCAGAATCTGCGGCAGCTGCGCGTCGAGATCCTCACGGCTCACCCACGCCTCTGTAGGCGAGCCGCCCACGGCGTTGCAGATAAGACCTACGGCACACTGCAGACTGTCCTGCAGCATCGCGCCGAAGTAGTAGGCTATCGCCGAGAAGTCCTTCGCCGTCTCGGGCGAGCAGACGGTCCACGCTGTAGGCTTGAAGTATTTCAGGTGATTCACCGAGTCGAGTGCCGCAGCGTCCCACTCAACGGGGTTGGTGCGCCAGCGCGCCTTCATGTCGAAGAAGCGTATGTTCGGGTTCTTCGCCTTCGGTATGTCGCGCTTGGCTGTAGCCGCTTCGTGCAGCATGAACTCCATGTTCGACTGACCTGAGCATAGCCAAACCTCGCCGAACGCCACATTATTATATATGAGTTCTTTCTCGTCGGTGCTGACGGTGAGCGTAAGTCCGTTCTCGGCGCGCTGTGGGCGTAGCGTAACCTGCCAGTAGCCGTTCATGTCAGCCTTCGCCGTAGCCGTCTGCACCTCGGTCTTCAGCGCGCGCACACGCATCGGCTGCTTGCCCTTCTTGTGCTTAGCGCCGTTCGCCGACTTGCCCTTGGCGGCATCGGGGCGAGTGATGCTCACGGTCACTCTCTCGCCAGAGTTGGCAGTGCCGTGGATGGTAAGTTCGCGGTCGCGCTGCAGCACCATGTTGTCCGAGTAGGTCATGGGCATCTGCAGTCCGCCGTAGTTGCCGAGGATGGCAGCGCACACCGTGCGTGCGAGCATCGTGGCACCCTCCTTGTTAGGATGCACGGCGTCGGGCAGCAGCTGCGGATAAGCATAGAGCGGCTTGTGGAAGTCGATGAGCTGCGCCTTTCCCACGCGAGCCACGGTCTTTATAGCCTCCTGAATCTCCTCGTGCCACTGCTGCGTGCCGCTTTCGAAGCGCGGATGGTTGTGGGTGATGGGCGAGAGCAGCGCGATGAGCACACGACACTTCGGGTTCTGCTGGCGCAGAGTGTCGATAAGAGCCAGGTAGTCGCTCACGAACTCGTCGCGATAGAACGGCCAGTTGCGCGGGTCGGTGTCGTTCACTCCGAGGTGGATGACGGCGATGTCGCCCTTGAAAGCCTTCGCCTTCGCCCATTCCTCCTGCTCTGTGTACGGACGATGGCCGTGGCGCAGCAGCGTGGCGCCCGACTTTCCGAAGTTGCCCACCTCATATCCGTCGCCAAGCATCTGCTGCAGCTGCGCCGGATACGACTCGGTAGCAGGGTCGGCGAGCTTCATGCCGTATGTGATGCTGTTGCCGACGCACGCCACGCGTGTCTTTTCGAGGTAAATGCGTTTCGGCACACGCGCGCTTACTGCGAGCGGAAGCGCAAGCAGCACGGCAAGTGCGAGCGAAAGAATACTCTTGTTGGTGTTCATGATGTTTGTTGGGTTTTTGATATGTTTATAAGTAGATGGTTTCAGGTGGATATTTATAAAAATAATGCGGATAGTTATAATGACAATGCGTATAACTATAAAAAAAAGGAGGAGTTTAGATAAACTCCTCGCCTTTCTTCATTTGTATCTCGTTAACGAGTCGTCTTATGTTGCTCGACGAGTCTTCCTTCCGGCAGATGAGCAGCACGTTCTTCTCTTCGGCAACGATGAATCCGTCGAGACCCGAAATGACGGCAATGCGGTCTTTCGGCAGCTTGATGACGTTGTTGTGCGCGTCGTCGAGCATCACCTCGCTGTCTATAACGACGTTGTCGCCCTCGCCCTTGTGCATCGCCTCGTATATGCTGTGCCACGTTCCGAGGTCAGCCCAGCCGAAGTTGCACTTCATCATGCAGACCTGTTCCGACTTCTCGAGTATTCCGTAGTCGATGGATATGTTCGGATACGACGGAAAGTTCTCGTGAATGTAGCGGTTCTCCTCCTCGTAGTCGAACTCCTCGCCGGCGTGCATCTCGTCGTACTGGCGCAGAACGGGCGGCAGCAGCTGCTCGAAGCAATGCAACAAGCACTTTGCGTTGGCAAGGAATATGCCCGTGTTCCAGTAGAACTCGCCACTGTCGACGAATATCTTTGCGAAGTCGCGCTCAGGCTTCTCGGTGAACGACTGCACCTTGTACACGCCGTCCTCCACCTTGTCGCCCATCTGTATATATCCGTAGCCCGGCTCGGGTCGCGTAGGCTTCAAGCCGAGCGTGAGCATAAACCGATTGTTCGCCACGAAGTCGAATCCGCGGCTTATGCACTCGGCGAACGCCTCCTCGCCGATGATGGTCTGGTCGGAGGGCGCGATGACGATGTTGGCATCGGGGTTGTGCGCAATGATGCGATGCGCGCACCATGCTACGCTCGGCGCCGTGCCGCGATGTATAGGCTCTGCGAGCAGATGGTCGGGCGCTATGTCGGGCAACTGCTCACGCACGAGGTCGATATACGCGTCGTTGGTGTTCACATATATGTTCTCTACCGGCACAATCTCCTTGAAGCGGTCGTATGTTTGCTGAAACTGAGTGCGTCCGCTGCCGAAAAAGTCGATGAACTGCTTCGGTTTGCTCTCACGGCTGCACGGCCACAGTCGGCGTCCCTTGCCGCCGGCAAGAATCACGCAGTAGTTATTGTTCGTATTATTCATGCTATTGTTTTTTATTAGATAGATGTGGTTTGTTCTCTACATAAATATAACGGAGAAACAGCCCCTTTATTGTGTCTTGTTGTAGGCTATTTCTTCAGCACGGCTCTCGCCACGAACCATGCGTGCATGGCAAGCGTAGAGAAGAGTCCGTAATGGCGTCGCATGATGCGGAAACGCTCGAAGAGCGAAGCGCGGTGGTTCTTGTTGGTCATGCCGCCATCGAGGTAGTCGGCAACCACTTCCGGCAGGCGCAGGAGCTGCAGATGCTCGCGCTCAGCACGTTTCATGATGCGTATGCACCAGTCGACGTCGGCAGAGAAGCGGTAGCGCAAGTCGTACGGCTCGGCACGAGCTATGTCTGTGCGGGCGTAGAACGCCTGGTGGCACACCAACATGCCGTGGCGAAACGAGCGCCAGTTGAGTTTGTCGGGCGGAGCAAGTCGGCGTGGATGCAGCACAATACCCTTTTCGTCGACGATGTCCGTGTCGCCGTAGAGCACGGCAGGCAGTTTTCCGTCCGATCGTTCGTTGACATCATTAGATATCTTCTCAAGCGTATCGTCATTGGGCAGCGAGTCGCCGGCGTTGAGGAACACCACGTAGTCGCCCGTAGCGAGACGCAGTCCTTTGTTCATGGCGTCGTACAGTCCGCGGTCGGGCTCAGAGATGATGCGCACGTCGTGTTCGGTCTCCTCCCCCAGGCTACGTTGTCGGTAAGCCTCCGCCACCTTCACGGTGTCGTCCTTCGACGCACCGTCTATTATCAGGTGTTCTATCTGCCCCCACGTCTGATTGAGTATGCTGTCGAGCGTCGGCTTTATGACGTCGGCAGCGTTGTAGGTGCAGGTTATTATCGTGAATTTTATCATAACTTTCTTTTTCTTACTTAATTATCTTTGTGTTCTATGGTATAATGGATATTCGGGTAGGGTGAAGCCTTAGATGATGTATCTCTTCATGGCTATCATTTCGTTGTAAACCTCAATGTATTTCATCGCAACCGACTGCTGCGAATAGCTCATTGCCACCTTATGCAGGCAGTTAGCGGTGAGCTCTTTCGGGTCGGCTTCATAGAGAGACCAGCGTATGCCTTCGGCGAGATCGGCAGCGTCCTTGAAGTTTGCGACGTATCCGTTGCGCTTGTGGTCTATCATCTCAGGTATGCCGCCCACGCGGAAGCCCACGCTCGGCACGCCGCAAGCCATCGACTCCATGATTGTGTTCGGCAGATTGTCCTCAAGCGACGGCAGAACATACACATCGGCTGCGTTGTAGACGCTCGCTATCTGCTGTGCGTTACTGATATATCCCAACGGGAACGACGGAATGTGCAGCTGCTCGGCTATCTCGTCCGCACTTGCGCCGAGTATAGCCACGGCAGTCTCTGCCTTGAACTCAGGATTGGCGTCGGCAAGGCGGTTGATAGCCTCGATGAAGTAGGCTGCGCCCTTGCGTTCGTTGGTCACCTTCTGCGAAACGAACAGCACTATACGGCCCTTTTCGGGCAGTCCCATCTGCAAGCGTGCTGCGGCACGGTCTTTCGGGCAGAAGATGTGCGTGTCGATGGTGTTCGGAATAGACACAACCTTCTCGCCCGAGAGCAGAGCGCTTTGCTTGGCTTGCGCTTCGAGCCAGCGGCTGCACGTTACGAAGTGGATATTGCTGTCGTGGTAGAGCGCCTTCTTGCGCTTCCATATCTTGCGCGAGAGGTCGTTGGTAGAGCCTCCGCCGGGCAGCAACTTGCAGTGGTGGCACACGGTGCGGAAGGCTCCGCAGCTGCGTGCGTAGTGGCAGATGCCGGTGGCAGGCCAGAGGTCGTGCATGGTCCACACGATGGGCTTTCCGCTCTTCACAATCTTGCGGATTGAGCCGAGCGAAAGCATTCCCTGGTTGATCCAATTAAGATGAATGATGTCGGCTTCGCGGAACTCTGGCAGACTTGTGATGTCAGATCCGGCGCTTGCCGTGTCTATTTCAAAGAGATGATTCTTGGAGAAATACAAATGGCGGAAGATAGAAAGGCGTTCGCGCAGAAAATGCCATTTGTATAGCCGATGATGAGGCATCTGAGAGACGGTGACGTGGTTGGTCTGCTTCTCGGCTACCAACATCTTCGCCTTAACTCCGTTTCTCTGCAGAGCTTCCATGAGACGGTTGGCTGCAACCGCAGCACCACCGTTTGTCTCGCTTGTGTTTATGATGAGTACTCTCATAAGTATTAAGTTACCTGTTGGCGGAATTAATTTAGTGCATACTTAATTCTGCCAATGGGCTTGTCGT
>NZ_JAHQUY010000183.1 GCF_019052365.1 Leyella stercorea | reverse complement strand
CGAATACGATGCGAATGCCGTTGGTCTTAATCTTGTCGAAGCGAAGGATGCGCTTGTACCCGTTGGTCGTTGTCTATTATTTCTGATTAATTTTCTTTTTAATTTCATTCGCCTCTTTAAATAGGCTATTAGCAATGCTATCTTTTATTGCTGCCATCTGTATCATTTCGTTATGATAGCGAATTGAGTCCTCGTAAATATTTACATGAGTTCTCACTTTCTCAATAACTTCTTTATTTGGGCATACAGAAAAGTTCTTTTCGATGTATCGAACATTTGGATCGTTAGATGGAAGAACCATCTTCAAAGCACGATATTTCAAGTCAGCCTCCTCCCAATCTTGATGCGCTCGCCATTGGGTGAGATTGCCCCAAATGGAGAGAACAAGAGATAGAGCCAAGCCACCAATGAAAAGAAGAACATACTTGGAGGTAGGTTCAAAGCGATGAGTCACTACTTTCTTCAGAGGTGTGTTATCCATTGCGTGAAGTTTGTCCTGCACAATTTTTGATGTGGCATTCAGCTCTTGTTTCACCTGATTAACAGTATCAAACAAGAGTTTACTTCGCTGTTCATCTTTGCTTGCTTCTTTTTTGGTAAGGTCGGTAAAAATGCAGATAGCTTCTCTTAATCTTACCAATTTGTCAATAGCTTCCCCTTCTTTTACAGCCATAGCAAGAATAGCTTTTTC
>NZ_JAHQUY010000182.1 GCF_019052365.1 Leyella stercorea | reverse complement strand
GCCTGCAACAACGACAACGAGAACCTGAACGGTGACCCCGTGGCCGCCCAGTTTACCGCCAGCATCGCCCCCGCCACCCGCGCCAGCGGAACCACCTGGACTGCCGGCGACCGTATCGGCATCACCGACATCGGCAACGATTCCCAGTACGGCAACGTGCCTTTCATCCTGAAAAACGGGAAATTTGAGGCAGAAGGAAAGGTCATCTATATCGAAGATGCAAAGACCCATACTTTCCGCGCCTACTATCCGTACAACGCGGCGGGAGGCATCCTCACAGCCACGACCGATGCCACGGCGCAGCAGAACCAGCCTGCCATCGACTTCCTCTTTGCTTCAGGAGCCACGGGAGACAAAAACAACCCGGTAGTAAGCTTCACCGACAAAACCGCCAAAGGCGGTGAAGACAACTCCTTCCACCACCGCATGAGCCAGATAACCCTTACCTTCGAGGCGGGCGACGGCGTGAATTTCAGCGTTGTCAAGCCTGAACGTTACACGCTGGACGGATTGTTACTCACCGGTACGTTCAACACGGCCGACGGTATTGCTACCGCAGACAACGGACTACAGACCGGAGAACTGACCATGAATTTGGCAGACGGCAATCTCACGTCATCGATCATCCTCTTCCCGCAGACAGTTGCATCCCTGCCGTTGGTTGTGAATTACAAAGGTCAGGAATATCATGCCACACTCACC
>NZ_JAHQUY010000029.1 GCF_019052365.1 Leyella stercorea | reverse complement strand
GCAACTTTTTACTCATATTTATCAACTTAAATTAATTCCGCCAACGGGTTAATATTATGACCGTATATCGTGATTTGAAAGGATTGTGCCGACAGATACGAGCGTCAAGATGCCATTTAAGCCTAAAAAACTAAGCCAATCGCATTGATATTCCAAATATTTTTTGTTTATTTGCAAAGTAAAACAATAACTACGACGGGCAGAACATGCAACCATGACGAGCCGAATTACACCTTATTATATATACAGCTTTCAACTCGTCTACGAAAACGTTAACCCGCAAGGCTAATCTTACGCACGACTGCACGCCGAATAAAAGAATAAAACTATGGGAAAAGGAAAGAAAGGCGGCAAACGCTTAACCAAGAAACAGCTCGCCCCGAAGCTGGAAGAACTCTTTACCGCTAATCCGGGAAAGACGCTTACGTTCAAAGAGATTTTCCGCACACTCCACCTCGACACTCATCCGCTGAAGATGCTCGCCATCGACATCATGGAGGAGATGGCGTGGGACGACTTCATCACCAGAGTGACCGACAACTCCTATCAGCTCAATATGAAGGGACAGGTGCAGGAGGGCATCTTCCAGCGCAAGACAAACGGCAAGAACTCTATCATGCCCGACGACTCAGACAAGCCTATCTTCGTGGCTGAACGCAACTCGATGTGGGCTCTCACCGGCGACCGCGTGCGCTTCGCTTGCATGGCTCGCCGCAAGAACCACATAAAGGAGGCGCAGGTGATAGCCATTCTGGAGCGCGCCAAGGACACCTTCGTCGGACGACTCTCGTTCGACCACGACCTCTGCACGCTCATCTCTCCGGCAAACGTGCTGGCGAACAGCATCATCATTCCGCGCCGCAAGCTGAAAGGCGGCAAGGACGGTGACAACGCCGTGGTGCGCATCGTCGAGTGGCCCGACCAGGACCACCGCAACATGATTGGCGAAGTGGTCGACGTGCTCGGAAAGGCTGGTGACAACGACGTGGAGATGAACACCATCCTCGCACAGTACGGCTTGCCGTATAAGTATCCGAAGAACGTGGAGGAGGCTGCCGAGAAGATTTCGGCAGAGATAACGCCGGAGGACTATGCCGAGCGCGAGGACTTCCGCGACGTCTTCACCTGCACCATCGACCCGAAGGATGCAAAGGACTTCGACGACGCGCTCTCTATCCGACAGCTCAAGGAAGGTCTTTGGGAGGTGGGCGTTCACATCGCCGACGTGTCGCACTACGTCACAGAAGGATCCGTGATTGACAAGGAGGCTGTGAAGCGCGCTACGAGCATCTACCTCGTCGACCGCACCATACCGATGCTCCCCGAGCGCCTCTGCAACTTCATCTGCTCGCTCCGACCGGATGAGGAGAAGTTAGCGTTCTCCGTAATCTTCAACCTCGACGAGGAGGCTAACGTGAAGGCGTACCGCATCGTGCATACAGTTATCAAGTCGAACCGCCGCTACGCATACGAGGAGGTGCAGGAGCTGCTCGAGCAGAACGGCGTGGTAGACGGCACGGGCGAACCGGCACCTGCAGCGCCTAAGGGCGGATACAAGGGCGAGAACGCCGACGCGCTCATCATGCTCGACCGACTGGCTAAGAAGCTGCGCGCAGCACGCTTCAAGAACGGCGCCGTGAAGTTCGACCGCGAGGAACTCCACTTCGACGTAGACGAGAAGGGCAAGCCGGTGCGCTGCTACTTCAAGCGCTCGAAGGATGCCAACAAGCTCATCGAGGAGTTCATGCTCCTCGCCAACCGCACCGTGGCTGAATCGGTGGGCAAGGTGGCGAAGGGCAAGAAGCCGAAGACGCTGCCTTATCGTGTGCACGACAACCCCGACCCGACAAAGCTCGAGACGCTGCGCGAGTTCGTGGTGAAGTTCGGCTACAAGATGAAGACCGACGGCACGAAGGGCGCACTCGCCAAGTCGCTCAACACGCTCATGTCGGCGTGCGAGGGCAAGCGCGAGCAGAACCTTATACAGACCGTGGCGCTGCGCGCTATGATGAAGGCAAAGTACTCTATCCACAACATCGGTCACTTCGGACTGGCGTTCGACTACTACACTCACTTCACATCGCCTATCCGCCGCTATCCCGACACGATGGTTCACCGACTCATCACACGCTACCAGCAGGGCGGACGCTCTGCCAACAAGGAGCACTATGAGGAACTTTGCGAGCACTCGTCGGAGATGGAGCAGATTGCTGCCAACGCCGAGCGCGACTCTATAAAGTATAAGGCTGTGGAGTTTATGTCTGAACGTGTGGGCAACGTCTACGACGCACACATCTCGGGCATACAGTCGTACGGCATCTACTGCGAGATTGACGAGAACCACTGCGAGGGTCTTGTGCCGATGCGCGACCTCGACGACGACTACTACGACTTCGACGAGCGCAACTACTGTCTTGTAGGCAGACGCCACCACAACAAGTATCAGCTTGGCGACCCCATACGCATCAAGGTGGCAAGTGCCAACCTCGAAAAGAAACAGCTCGACTTCACTCTGGCCGACTAATAAGTGGGTGCACTTCTTAGGGGGTGCAGTTGTCTCAACTGCACCAACCAAGCAAAAAGTGGTATACTCAGGGGGTGCAGTTGTCTCAACTGCACCAACCAAGTAGAAGTGGTATACTCAGGGGGTGCAGTTGTCTCAACTGCACCAACCAAGCAAAAAGTGCATACTTAGGGGGTGCAGTTGTCTCAACTGCACCAACCAAGTAGAAGTGGTATATTCAGGGGGTGCACTTGTCCCAAGTGCACCAACCAAGCAAGAATTGGTATACTCAGGGGGTGCACTTGGGACAAGTGCACCAACCAAGTAGAAGTGACACCAACCGAGCAAGAAGTGCCCAATCAAGCAAATTGTATAGTTAGTTTGGTTGGTGCACTTGAGACAAGTGCACCCCCTGCAAGAACTGCACCAAGTAAGCAAGAAGTGCACCCCCTGCAAGTACCGCCCCTCCCTCATTAAAATTATCTCACCCTCTAACCCCCAACCCCATCATGCCTCACATCACCTTCCTAAACCGTCGTTCCGACATACTTATTCGGTGTGGTCACTTGCCTCATTGGTTCCAGCCAGAGGCGGTGCAGTTTATCACTTTTCGCCTTGCCGACTCACTTCCTCAGACCAAACTGCAGGAGTTGTCACTCATGCGCGAGGCGTTAGGACGGTGCGAGACGAAGGATGGAGAGCTGACGGCAGAGGAAGAACGTTTGGAAGAAATAGTGGAGGGGTGGTTGAAGATTGGATATGGCGGTTGTGTGTTGAGCAATGCGCAGTGCAGGCAGTTTGTTGAGGAAGCTCTGTTCTTCAACGACAATCAGACGTATCACCTCCATGCCTTCGTCATAATGCCCAATCATGTTCACATTCTACTGTCGCCGATAGGAGAAAACAGCGTTGTCTCTATTGTCAGTAAGTTGAAGCGCTATTCGTCACGTATGATAAAACAATGTTTAGGGACGGATGGTAATGTGTGGCAACGTGAGATGTTCGATCGTATGATGCGTGGAGAAGACGACTTCGCACATAAACTGGCATACATTGTTAATAACCCTAACGGACTTCCGGAAGATAGCTACTCATTATATGTAGCAGAGAATGTGCAGTATCTGCTGTAGTGGCTTTCAGGGGGTGCTTTCAGGGGGTGCACTTGTCTCAAGTGCACCAACAAAGCAAAACTGCACCAACCGAACTGAATGTGTGGTTAACTTGGTTGGTGCAGTTGAGACAACTGCACCCCCTGCAAGAAGTGCACCATTAACTCGGTTGGTGCACTTGAGACAAGTGCACCCCCTGCCCTTGCCCGAAATGTTAAAGATGTTAATATAATAAAAACGAAATATCTGATTTATATCTTTTTCACAAAAAATGCGTATTTTTGCAGAACAAATGGAAGTGTACTAACCATACTCTCCATTCTCTAACTTTTTACACATACATTCGTTTAAGAAAAACTGAATCAATTTACTAAATACAAATCTTTATGGCGAATTTTTCCCGCAAAACTTTGACTCTCGCAGCAGGTCTCGTACTTTCTGTGATGAGCGCTAACGCACAGCAGATGCGTGAAGGTTATGTAGAAGCTGGCAAGAACACTGGCAGCGAAAACTTCCACACCCTTATTCAGGGTTGGACTCCTGGCAGCCAGATAACAGCAGACGACAACTTCTATATCTCACGTGTAAAGCCACGTGCTCGTTTCCGCAACGAGGCTACACAGGTGCGTCTTGATCTCAATGCGAAGAACGACAAGAAGCTTATCGCTTGGATTCCGGTAAACAACCCCGACTTCAACGCACTTCCTAACGGCGTATTCGACTCAGAGGTATTCTCTATGTGGTCGTATGTTACACACTGGGGCGACTGGACTGCACCTCTCGGACGTATTCCGGCTGCTTTCCTCGATATCGCTCACAAGAACGGTGTAGGTGTTTCAGGTGTTGCTTCTATTCCTAACGCAAGTCTTAGCGCAAGCTGGTCGGCATGTCTTAAGGGTATCGGCTCTATGGACGTAGACAAGGCTTCAAAGTTCTTCCAGTACTATGGTATCGACGGTATGGGCTACAACTCAGAGTTCTACAACGGTGGTTCTGTAGTGAAGCCGGTACGCACATTCCACGCAGCTCTCGTTAAGAAGATGAAGCCGGTTAACCCGGTATTCGAGAACTTCTGGTATGACGGTACAAACGACTACGGTCAGGTTACATTCGACGGTGGTCTCAGCAACCATAACAAGGAGACATTCGGTGACAGCGAGAACGTACGTACATCACTCTTCTTCAACTACAACTGGAACCGTGGTCAGCTCACTCCTTCTGTAGCATATGCAGAGAAGCTCGGTCGCGATCCGCTCGATCTTTATTGTGGTGTGAACATGCAGGGTGGCGAGCCTGGTGGCACATCATGGTCGTTGCTGCCTGATCAGCGCGTTTCTATCGGTCTTTGGGGTGCTCACTCATACAACATGTTCTGGGAGAGCCGTTCAGAGCTCGGTTCGTCTGACGAGAAGAAGCAGTTCGCTTACCTCCGTCGTACAGAGTGCTACTTTGGTGGCGGCAACCGCAACCCGGTTATCACTCCGTCTATTGTTGACAAGCATCAGTACACAGCATACAACCCGACTTGGCACGGTATGGCTGCATTCATGACAGCACGTTCACCGCTGAGCTGGGATCTCGCTGAGGAGCCGTTCATCACTTACTTCAACCTCGGTAATGGTAAGTTCTTCAACCTTAACGGCGAACGCAAGACCAGCACACCTTGGTACAACGTAGGTATGCAGGACTACCTGCCGACATGGCATTTCTGGTTCGCTAACAAACTCCTCGGACGTACAGCAGCTGACGTTCCGGCTGAGGGCCTCGACGCTCAGTTCGTATGGGACGACGCTTACTTCGGAGGTTCTACACTCAAGGTCTTCGGTACAACAGCTAACGAGTATCTCCACCTCTTCAAGACAAAGTACGCTTTGAAGAAGGGCGACGTTATCACTGTTCGCTATAAGCTCAACGAAGGTGCTACCGACCTCGACCTCGTTCTCTCTGCTGAGGGCAGCGAAGACAAGGGCGTGGCTTACAACCTCTGCAAGGCAGATCGTGTAGCTGACGTTAACGACTGGGTTAAGCAGACATTCACTGTAGGTTCTGACTTCGACGGCAAAACTCTTGCTCTCGTAGCTCTCAATTTCAAGAACGCTAAGAACGTCGACCTCATGCTCGGCGAGTTCTCTATCGTTCGTGGCAACTACGCTACACCGGCTGCTCCGGTTATCGACGCAGCTAACACCAAGATGCTCTACAACAGCAAGGCTGGTATGGACGCTAAGATCATCTTCAACATGCCTAACAACAAGGCAGCTGGCGAGCCGTGCTACAACCTCGACGTTAAGACATCTCACTTCCGTCTCTACGCTCAGGAGGAGGGCAAGGAGCCGATGCTCATGGGTACAACAACCTCTTGGGCTGGTCTCTACTACTCAATCCCGACTACTAAGGCAAACGCAAAGGTACGCCTCGGTGTTTCTGCAGTAGCTCTCGACCACAAGACAGAGTCTGAGATTGCTTGGAGCAACTACATGGAGCCTGCTGCATACGTTTACAATGACGATATTCAGAGCAACAAGAAGACTATCAAGCCGAACGAGGAGTTCACACTCAGCTACATCGACCCTGAGCACCCGGCTGCTAAGTGGGAGATCGTTAAGGATGGCGCTGTAGTTAAGAGCGGCGAAGGCAACTCTTGGACTGTATCGCTTGCTGACGTCGGTAGCTACGACCTCAAGGTTACTGGCAACGAGTATGGTGAGGATGGTGCTGCTAAGCAGACCACACGTACATTCGCATCTTACATCCAGATCACTGGCGAGGGCACAGGTGCTCTGCCTGAGATCTACACTCTCACAGCTAACGGTAGCGATGAGGATGTTTCTCTCAAGACCGGCGAGAGCGTTAAGATGGCTTACACAGGTCGTCACGCTGACGGTGCAGGTTCACAGGGCCTCGACCTTAAGGAGAAGCGCTTCGGTGTTGCTGCTGCAGACCTCGGTCTCGTAGGCAAGAAGTCTTACTCTATCTCATTCTGGTTGAAGATCAACAGCATCAAGTCTGGCGATCCTACAACTCTCTTCAATGTTTACAACAAGCAGGATGGTTGGCCTAAGACAGACTGGGGTTGGAACTGGTCTGGTATCAGCGCAGATGGTAGCATCGATCACTACAACTTCCGTGGTACAGACGCTACTTCTAACAAGGAGCTTCACTATAAGTATGCTAACACTAAGCTGCCTGTAGGCAACTGGGTACACATAACAATGGCCTTTGATTATAACGATGGCGGTAACTTCCGTAGCGACCTGTTCGTAAACGGCGTTAAGCAGACCGTTACTTCATGGGATCGTACCGGTGGAGCCACAAAGACAACAGAACCAGACTATGAGAACAATATCTATGGCATCACAAACGGTATGTACCTCTGCATCGGTGGTCCGCTCTTCTCACGTTACGGCATTGACGGTGTTATCGACAACGTAGTAGTTTGGGACAAGGCAGTCACAGCAGCAGACGCTAAGGTTGCTATGGGCGACCTCAACGCTAACAACCTCCCTGCTGGCGTGAAGGCATTCTGGGACTTCGAAAAGAAGGCTACTGACAACTACTTCTCAGCTGCAGGTTCACTTGCTGGCACAAAGGCAGGTATGCAGGATATGGTTGCAGGTGGCAGCGAGGGTCAGGCTACTCTCCAGTGGATTGAGCCGACTTACATCGCAGGTTCTCCGTTCGTATCTGGCGAGACATACAAGGTAGAGACCAAGCCGTCATGGACTTCAAAGAACGCTACATTCGCTGACATTACTGGTAACGGCGAGGAAGGTTCTGCAAACGTTTCGTTCCGTACAGGTGGCGACTACGACGTAACTCTTACACTCTCTAACGCTCTTGGTAAGGCAGAGAAGACATTCTCTGTAATCAAGGTGGCTTATCCTACTGGCGTTGACGCTGTAGAGGGCGCAGAGATGAAGGCTTACACAGTAGGCGAGGACGCAGTAGTAGAGTTCGCTGAGGCTGGCGCATACGAGGTTAGCGTTTACACAACAGCTGGTGAGCAGGTTGCTCGCAAGGCTGCTCAGCTCAACGCTGGCAACGTGGTTAACGTACACCTTGCTAAGGCAGGCATCTACGTGCTTAATGTGAAGAAGGACGGCAAGACCGTTCGCACTGTGAAACTTATTCGTAAGTAAAATAAATCTATAAGTTGACGAGTAAACGAGTAAATATATAGACGAGTGAACGAGTTGACAAGCAGACAAGCTGATTATACACCTTATATTATATAGGTGTGCAAAAAGCTCGTTTGCTCGTCCACTCGTCCACTTGTATAAAAACATAGCATACTTGTATACTCGTCAATTTTGTGCTTTAAAATACCTAATCAACAAAACAATATCTAAATGAACAACAAAAAGACAACACTCCTCGCATCCATGCTTCTGTGTGGCTGCGTGTTCGGTTACGCTCAGCGTACTCCGACTCATCCGTTAGACATCCAGGACAAGGGCGACCAGTACCTCCTCGAGAACATCTGGAACTGGGAAGCTGGCACACCTCCGCGCGAGGTGAGCGCAATGGACGACCAGTTCTATATCTCACGCGTTCGCCCATTGCCGCGCATCGCTGAGGCTGACGACTATCAGGCAGAGGTTAGCAAGCAGGCTAAGCCGGGTCGTAAGATGTGTCTCTGGACTCCGCTCGACGACCCAACGTCTTCTTGGAAGGCTCTTCCGCGCTACTGCTTCGAGGGCGACAACTTCTCTATGTGGTCATACCTCAGCATCCACGGTAACTGGACAGCACCTTGGTTCCGCGTAACTGGCGGTCTGTCTGACGTTGCTCACAAGAACGGTGTAGCGGTAGGTTGCGTTGCTTCTATTCCTTGGGCTGCTGGTGTTAACGTGAACGCAGCAAGCGGTTGGGGCAAGACCTTCGGCGAGCTGACAAAGAAGAACTCTGACGGCACATACAAAAACGTAGAGCGCTTCGTTAAGATCCTCAAGTATTACGGCATCGACGGTGTTGGTGTGAACTCTGAGTTCAATGCTAATGCTGCTACAATGAAGCAGATCCAGGGCTTCTTCGCTGCTTGCCATAAGGAGGCTGAGAAGATCGGTTGGAAGTTCCAGCTCCACTGGTATGACGGTACCAACGACTACGGTGGCATCTCATTCGACCAGGGTCTTAGTGCTCACAACAAGAATCAGTTCGGTGATAAGGACAACATCGTTACCGACATGATGTTCTCTAACTACAACACCGGTAACGGTACTCTCAAGAACACTGCAGAATATGCAAAGAGTCTTGGCCGCAATCCGTACGACTACTACAAGGGCTTCGATATCCAGGGCCGTGCGCTTCACTCTTCAAGCTCTAACTGGAACGACCTCAACGACGTAGAGGCTTCAGTAGGCTTCTGGGGTGCTCACTCACAGGGTCTTATCCACCAGAGCGCTACCGACTACGGTACATCTGACGTGGCTATCCAGCAGGCTTATCTCGACAAGCAGGAGATGGTGTTCAGCGGTGGCAACCGCAACCCGGCTAACACTCCTGACATCCTCGGATGGAGCGACGTCGTAACACTCGCTAACGGTAGCCTGAAGGGCAAGTTCCACGGTGTAGCAAGCTACGTAACAGCTAAGTCTACTATCCAGCAGGTGCCGTTCGTTACACGCTTCAACCTCGGTAACGGTCTCACATTCAAGAACGAGGGTGAGGTTACGTTCAACCACAAGTGGCACAACATCGCTACTCAGGACTACATGCCTACATGGCGTTGGTGGATCGTTGACGGCAACGAGAGCGCAAAGAGCGCAGACCTCGCTCAGGCTGAGCTGACATGGGACGACGCTTACTGGGGTGGCTCTTGCCTCCGCCTGAAGGGTCAGACAACAACATCTCGTGTAAAGCTCTTCAAGACCTTGCTCAAGACAGAGCCTTCATACAACATCTCTCTTACATATAAGATGAGCAATGAGCTCGACACACACGCTAAGTTGTTCGTAGCTCTCAAGGGCAAGCTCACAGAGTACAAGGAGATTGACATTCCTGCAGCTGAGAAGTTCGGTCAGTGGACAACATTCACCACTACTCTCGACAAGCTCGGTCTGAAGTCGGGCGACGAGATAGCAATGATTGGTATCCGTCTCGACAATACAGCTAAGGACTACAACATGCTCGTTGGTGAGCTCGCAGTTCGCAACCCGCAGCAGACATTCGCTCCGGTTGCTCCGAAGATTAAGGAGATTGATGTTCTCCGCGGTAAGGACAAGACTTGCGACTTCAAGATCCGCTATGCTGCTAAGGAAGAGACCGGTGGCGAGAAGACATACAACGACGAGGTAGACACATGGTACTACGAGATCTGGTTCCAGCAGAAGGGCGAGAAGGAGCAGTACCTCACAGCTACAACATCTTGGGCAGCTTACGTAGTCGACGCTCCGATGGTAGCCGACCTCGAGAAGCGCGACTGCCGCTTCGGTGTACGCGCCGTTTCTCCTGACGGATTGCAGAAGAGCGAAATCTCTTGGAGCAATTATCAGAAGGTTGAGTACGACACACCGTCTACAGAGGTAGCTATCGACCGTCAGGTTATCAAGCCGAACGAGCAGTTCAAGGTTTACTACGAGGATCAGTTCGCACCGAACGCTCAGTCGTTCCGTCTGCTCAACGCACAGACAGGTGCTCAGGTAGGCGAGAAGTACTCAAATTGCAACCAGTTCACAACTTCTGTACCAGAGGTTGGCGTTTACGACCTTGAGGTTGTTGATGCAGAGGGCAAGACAGAGACATTCCGCGGCAAGGTTATCATCTCTCCGGAGAAGACAGGTGCTGTGCCAGTTGTTGAGACTGTAACTGCTGACAAGCAGACAGCTGAGACAAACGAGGAAATCAAGCTCAACTACACATCACGCGACGGCGAGGGTAAGGTATCTCGCGGTCTTGTTGTAAAGGATCCGAACATGCTCTTGATCCCGGCAGAGGTAACACTCGACGGCGGCAACAACACAAGCATGGCTTACTCTTACGCTCTCTGGGTTAAGGTAGACAACTATGCTCACGACAAGCAGGGTACAAACCTCATCCAGAAGAACACTATCTCAGACAAGTGGCCGCACAACAACTGGGGTGACCTCTGGGTACAGATTCGTCCGCAGATCAACGCTGGCGAGCACGACTGCCACAACAACCATCTTGCTAACGAGGTTTCATTCAATACCTTCGGCTGGACAGCTCACGACAACCCGAGAGAGTCGATGATGTCAACAGGTTACGCACTCAACCCGGGTGTTTGGAACCACATCGTTGTTACTCAGGCTGCTGACAAGCAGCAGAAGATCTACTTCAACGGCAAGTGCGTAGCAGGTCCTAACAACTTTGCTGCATCTAACCTCCGTGAGAACAGCTCTGACAGCCGCATCAACACTTCTGAGCACGCTAACGTGTTCATCGGTGGTGGCGGTGTTTACAAGGCAGGTCTGAACGCAACTATCGACGAGGTTCAGGTTTGGAACAAGCCTCTTACTGATGCTGAGGTAGTTCGCGCAATGCAGGGCTATGCAGCTAACGAGATTCCTGAGGGACTCATGGGCTACTACACCTTCGAGGAGATGGACAAGAGCGACTCTACATTCGTTAACCTTGGTAAGGCAGGTGCTCAGTACAAGGCAAGAATGGTTGTGATGAACGGCTCTGGCGGTGAGAATACTTCTACAGCATCTTACAAGACAGTAGGTGCAAACAACGAGGTGACCGGCTATCCTGGCATCGAGGGTACACTCGAGGTTAAGACTTCACACGCATGGCAGCTCAACGGTGGCCGCATCTCTTCTGAGGACGACAAGGCAGCTGTCGTAACATTCGCTCGTCCGGGCGAGTATGAGGCAGGCGTTAAGCTCACCAACTTCTGGGGCGAGTCTGAGAAGGCACTTGAGAACGTACTCGTTATCACTGGTGTTGACGCAATCAACGACGTTAAGGACGCAGCAGGCTTCTCTGTTTATCCTAACCCGTTCGTAGAGAGCGTAAACCTCCGCTTCTCTGAGGGTGGCTTCTACACTATCAACATCGTAAGCGCAGCAGGTGCGGTGCTCCAGAGCAATGACTTCCGTGCTGATGCCGGCGAGACAGTGAACGTAGCTGTTCAGGGTGGCAAGGGCATGTACATCGTACAGGTGCTCAAGGACGGCAAGCCGTTCAAGGCTCTCAACGTAATCAAGAAGTAATAACAAAGAATAGCGAACCGGCGGGCGGCGACGCCGCCCTGCCGGTTCCAACTATATTCATTTATTAAAAAACAAACAATGAACAACAAATCAAACGAGAAAGGCAACATGGTGCTGAAAGCCGCCTTTGCGATGCTCGCAGCAGGTCTGCCTATGCAGTATGCTTCGGCTAATGGCAACGCAGCTCCTAATGCTTTGACACAGACTCAGGGCGCTGTCGTTCAGGGTACTGTTAAGGATGGTACTGGCGAACCGCTCATCGGCGTTAGCGTCGTAGTGAAGGGTGCCACTGGTCTTGGTGTAGTTACAGACATCGACGGTAACTACCGAATCGACGTTAAGGACAAGAACGCTGTCTTGGTGTTCTCTTATATCGGCTACACACCGCAGGAGGTAAAGGTAGGCGGTCGTGCCAACGTTGACGTTACCATGAAAGACGAAAGCTCTGTGCTCAAGGAGGTTGTAGTTACCGCCATGGGTATCAAGCGTAAGGAGTCGTCACTTACTTACTCTACACAGCAGGTTAAGGCTTCTGACCTCAACCGTGTACAGGATCCGAACGTTGCCAACTCTCTCGAGGGTAAAGTATCTGGTGTAACCATCACACCGTCAGCAGGTGGTGCAGGTGGTGCTTCTAAGATCATCCTCCGTGGTAACAAGTCAATCCTCGGTTCTTCTACTCCGCTTATCGTTGTCGATGGTGTTCCTATGAACAACTCACAGCGCGGCCAGGTAGGTTCAGGTGCAAACATGCTTACAACAGGCGTATCTGAGGGTAGCGACGCTCTCTCAATGATCAACCCTGACGATATCGAGTCTATCAACGTGCTGAAGGGTGCCAACGCTGCCGCTCTTTACGGTTCTGAGGCTGCCAACGGTGTCCTCATGATCACCACAAAGAAGGGTCGCGAGGGTAAGGTAGGCGTTAACTTCTCTTCTAACGTTACATTCGACACTCCGCTCACAACTCCGAAAATTCAGAACGTTTACGGTGCTGCTATCGACGAGAACGCTCACACTATGAGCATCAGCAGCTGGGGCGATAAGGTATCTGCTCGTAATAACGACCAGCTTATCATCCAGACTCCGATGTACGGCGAGCACTTTGGCGAGACAATGAACGACGTACACTTGCGCAACAGTGCAAAGGACGACGTTGCCGACTTCTTTAAGACCGGTGTGACAACCAACAACTCTATCGCCCTCTCAGGTGGTACAGACAAGATGAGCAGCTACTTCTCTTATGGTAACTCTCACGCAAACGGTATGATTGAGAACAACTCATACAACCGTCACACTTTCTCTTTCCGTCAGAGCTTCAAGTTCTACGACCGCGCTTCTATTGACGTGTCGATGAACTACATCCAGACAAAGACAAAGAACCGTCCTGGTGGTGGTATCACAATGAACCCGATCTACCACTTGTACATGATGCCGCGTAACATCGATCTCGGCTACTATCGCGACAACTACCGCGTAGACAACGGTACTTGGCTCACAGGCTTGCAGACATACTTCAAGCGTGAGGGCAGCAACTATACAAAGGTTAAGGAGCAGGGCACTGTAACAGGTCAGCCGATGCAGAACTGGGCTTACTCAGCTCAGGGCCAGAACAACCCGTACTGGCTTGTTAACCAGAACTCAAGCGTAGCTAAGGAAGACCGTTTCTTCGGTAACATCACCGGTTCGCTTGATATCTACGACGGTCTCTCATTCCAGGCTCGTTTGGGTATGGACTTCACAAAGTATGAGAGCGAGTCGAAGCGTTACGCTACAACATGGCTCCCTGCTTCTATGGAAGACCTGGGTCGCTACTGGTGGAGCTACTCTAAGACAACCGACCTCTACACCGACTTCATGCTTAACTACAACAAGACATTCGGTGATTGGGACGTATCTGCAACAGCAGGTTACGTAGGTCATATACGCAAGTCGTTCGGTCATGGCAATGACGTAACAGCTACATACTACTATGGTGACCGTGAGCACATCTCTACAATGGCTAACTACTTCTCTACAGCAGCCGGTGGCCCGGGCGCTACATCTCCGAGCCAGAGCTCTGACTGGAACAAGGGTGCTGTCGTAACAGGCCAGATTGGTTGGAAGGAGACAGTTTACTTGGATGGTTCATACCGTCGCGACTGGTACCGTGCCTTCCGTCAGTTCAAGGATCGTGGTACGCCTGAGGATTACGGCTACTTCGGCTTCGGTGCGAACGCTATCGTAAGCAATCTCGTTCAGCTGCCAGAGTGGTTCAACTACTTGAAGTACCGTGCTTCTTACTCAGAGGTAGGTAACTCTATCCCGGGTATCGTTTACGCTGGTGCTACACGCAACTTCGAGACAGGTGCATTGGTTCCGTCTTCATGGGCTACCTTCAAGAATCCGCGTCCTGAGAAGACAGCTTCTTTCGAGACCGGTATCGAGGCATTGTTCCTCAACAACCGCTTGAGCTTCGACTTGACATACTACAACTCTACTATGTCTAACCTCTACCTCGTTGGTACCAACGCTTCTGGCAAGTCTATCCCGATGAACTCTGCCAAGATCCGCAACCAGGGTATTGAGGCTACTGTAGGCTACGACTTCAAGTTCGGCCAGCTCCGTTGGAAGACATCTTATAACCTCTCTTACAACGACAACAAGATCCTCCGTACAGCTTACGACGAGGAGACCGGTAAGGAGAACGTTATCGCTACATACGTAGGCGGTGTGCAGGTGCTCTACAAGGAAGGCGGCGCTATGGGCGACATGTACGTAACAGACATCAAGCGCGACGAGAACGGCCACTACGTTCTTAACGCTAAGGGTGGTTTGTCAATGGAGACAGAGTCGAGCAAGACATTCGGCAAGTATGTAGGCAACCAGAATGCTAAGTGGCAGATGGGTTGGTCTAACAGCTTCACATGGAAGGACCTCACACTCTCATTCCTCATCAACGGTCGTATCGGTGGCAAGGTGCTCTCTATGACAGAGTCGTTCCTCGACGGTGCAGGCTTGTCACAGCGCACAGCTGACGCTCGCCTCTACGCTGAGAAGAACAACATCTACGCTGATGCAGTTTATGGCAATAACATCCTCGGTATCCGTCTTGACGATGGTTCAGGTCGTATCGTTCCTATCGAGTCTTACTACAACTCAGTTGGTGGTGTAACTCCTCAGGACATCGAGCGTTACCTCTACAGCGGTACCAACTTCCGTCTGCGTGAGCTCTCTCTCGGTTATACTTTCCGCAACCTCTTCGGTCAGAACAAGAACCTGAGCCTCTCGTTTATCGCTCGCAACTTGTTCTTCCTCTACAAGGACGCTCCGGTTGACCCAGACGTATCGCTCTCTACAGGCACTGGTCTCGGCGCATTCGAGGTATTCAATATGCCGTCGTCACGTTCGTTCGGCTTCTCATTGAATGTAAACTTCTAAAACAATTCAAAAAAGTAAAAAAGAATTATGAAAAATTCAAAGATATTTGTTTACGCTGCGCTTGCGCTCTCTGCCTTCGGTATGCAGTCGTGTCTCGACTACGACACCCCGGGTGACGAGTTCAACGCAAACCAGACCATCGTGCCTCCAGTGGTCAGCTCGGGTAAAGCAGATGTCATCGACTACAAGAAGGTGATTTCTGACGAGGGTGTTGCAGAGGCTATCATGGCACTTGACGATAATATCCGTACTGCTCAGACCGGTGTTTATGGTATCCGTGGCGGTAAGGACGGTGGTGCTCCTGTGGCAAACGCTTACCAGTTCTGCTACTCGCTCGGTCCTGACAACTACGTACAGTACTTCTGTGTACCTCACTACGACTTCCCGTACTCTAACTTCACATTGCGTTCTACATACGACATGTGTAAGGGTTCTATCGGTGGTCCTGGCAGCGGTTTCTCTTCAGCTAAGCTCTACATCGCTCCGCTGTTGAACACAGAGAAGATCGACTCAGTTCCTGAGTTGAAGGCTATCTTCCTCACACTCTTCAACTACTCGGCTATCGAGAACGCCGACCTCTTCGGTCCGATGCCTTATGAGGAGTTCAAGGCTCTGCGCGACAAGTCGCCGTTCAAGTATAACGACGTACGTACTATCTACTATGGTGTTAAGAAGAACCTCGATGACGTTGTTGCATGTCTTAAGTACTATAAGGACAACCGTTCTGAGGCTTACAAGCAGGAGGTGGCTAACGTGATGTACAGCTACCTTACAATTGTAAACGATCCGTATTCAAAGACTTGGGAGGATATGGAGCCGTGGATCCGCTTCGCCAACTCGCTCAAGCTGCGTATGGCTATCCACATGAGCGGCATCGAGCCTGAGACAGCTAAGACTTGGGCAGAGGAAGCAGTTCGCGATGGTGTCATCACCGACGTTGACAATGAGGTTGCCATCTATCCGGCATTCTCTGGCAAGGACCACCCGCTGGTTGAGATCACAGGCTGGAGCGACGCCGTTATGGGTGCTTCTTTCATTAACCTGCTTGAGAACCTCGACCACCCGTACATGAAGTATCTCTTCACAAAGAACAGCGTAGGTCTTGCTAAGTCTCCGCAGGCTGTAGAGGGTTCTTCTTGCCCGGCTACCACACCGGCGAACTCTGTATACGTAGGTATGCGTGACGGTGTAGCTCCTGGTGAAGGTCAGGCAGCAGCCAACAACCCGTACTGTGGCTACTCTATGCTCGACAAGGCTTACTTGGCTCAGACTCAGGCTCCTCTCTTCCTCATGAAGTGTTCTGAGGTTTACTTCCTCCTCGCTGAGGGCGCTCTCCGCGGTTGGAACATGGGCGGTACAGCTAAGCAGTTCTACGAGCAGGGCATCCGCTACGCTTCTCTTGAGAGCCGTTCGTTCACGGGCAACAAGTACAACCAGCTGGTTGACGAATACCTCAACGTTGAGGCTCCGAAGGGTATTGCATACGTAGACCCACAGGGTCTTACACCTGATATGCCGAGCGTAACAAAGATTGGTGTGAAGTGGAACGAGGGTGATTCTCCTGAGGTTAAGCTCGAGAAGATCATCACTCAGAAGTACATCGCTTCTTTCCCGTACAGCTACGAGTCATGGGTTGACCTCCGTCGTGTAGGCTATCCTAAGCTCTTCCCGATCCTCGGCGTAGCTGACAGCGACGGCACAATCGGCGCTGGCGATTCGAAGGTACAGACAAAGGAGAACATCATGCGTCGTATTCCTTGGGCTTCTGACGATCCTCAGACTAAGGCTGATATTGAGGAGACTGGTCTCCCAGCTCTCGGCGAGGGTGCTTCGGATACTCAGGGTCAGCACCTCTGGTGGGATAACGGAGCTTCTAACTTCTAATCCGCACGTTTAGATTTGTATATATAAAAATGGGCAGGACTCCGATTTCGGAGCCCTGCCTTTTTTGTCTTAAATTGGGCCTAATCCCAAATTTATATATAATTTTTGGGATTACAATCCCAAATTTCTATATGATTTTTGGGATTAGAGCATTTTTTTTGTGTATCTTTGCAAGTGTAATATAATATTAATGTTATGATATCAAGACTATTGCAGAAGACAATTGAATCGCGTTTGTTTGCAGGAAAGGCAATTATCGTGATAGGAGCGCGTCAAGTAGGCAAGAGTACGTTGTTCAAGCTTATTCTTGAAAAACAAGACTATAAGGCATTGCAGCTTAATTGTGATGAGCCCGAGGTGAGGGATATGCTTAGCAATATAAACACTGCAGAGCTACGACTTCTTATAGCCGACAATCGTATAGTTGTTATTGATGAGGCGCAGCGAGTGGAGAATATAGGTATGACATTGAAACTAATTACCGACAACTTCCCTGATGTGCAGTTGCTTGTGACAGGTTCTTCTTCTTTTGAATTGCAAGACAAGCTCAATGAGCCGCTTACTGGTCGTAAGTATGAGTATCATCTTTATCCAATCTCCACTGCCGAGTTGATGGCAAGTAATGGTCTTCTCGGTGTGAAGCAGACCCTTGAGCAGCGCCTCGTCTACGGCTCTTACCCCGATATATTGAACCATGCCGACGATGCAAAAGAACTGCTTATGAACCTCGCTGGCAGTTATCTATATAAAGACTTGTTGACGCTCGAGAGCGTACGCCGTCCTGTTCTGCTCGGCAAGTTGCTTACTGCTCTTGCCTTGCAGGTGTGCAGTGAGGTGTCGTACAACGAACTTGCGCAGACCGTTGGTACAGACAATAAGACGATAGAGAAGTATATAGACCTTTTGGAGAAATGCTACATTGTGTTCCGTCTTAATGGCTTTAATCGCAATCTGCGTACTGAATTGAAGAAGAGCAAAAAAGTCTATTTCTTTGACAATGGCATACGCAACGCTATTCTCCAGAACTTTGCACCTCTCTCGCTTCGCCAGGATGCAGGTGCGCTATGGGAGAATTTCATTATCAGCGAGCGTATAAAGCGCAATCACTATTCGGGTCGTTACGTAAATAGTTATTTCTGGCGAACCACCCAGCAGCAAGAAATTGACTATGTGGAGGAGTGTGACGGACAGTTTAGTATTTTCGAGATGAAGTGGAATACACGTCGTGCCAATACTCAATTTCCTTCTTCGTTCCTAACAGCGTATGATGTGAAGGAAAAGGCTGTGGTGACTCCCGAGAACTGGATAGAATGGGTTGTGTAGGGTGCTATAAAGCTATAAATAAAATCGAGTAGCTGAAAAAATCTACCATATCTTCCAGCCGGCGTGCAACGTGCTGCATGTCAGAAAGATAAAGGCTGGAAGATTCCTAAAAAATGAGGTTATCTTCCAGCCTATCTTCCAGCTGTGTGCATCTGTGGGAGGACACTCGCAGTTCGGTTGGTGCAGCTGAGACAGCTGCACCTCCTAAAGGTTATTGTAAGCTCTTTACTTCTTCTATCGGCAAGCCTGAGCCTTGAGCGACCTGCTCGATGGTTAATCCCATTGCAAGAAGATTTCTTGCAATGGCTTTCTTTTCTTCCGCACGTCCTTCTGCACGTCCTTCTGCACGTCCTTCTGCACGTCCTTCTGCACGTCCTTCCGCATGGCCTTTCTCTCTTGCCTCACGTTCAGCAGCTGCCATGCACGCCATATTGTCGCGCACAACCCAGAGGCTATTTTCGTACGCCTCCCACTCCTTCTTTGTTAGGCGGTGGCTGTCGGCATAGTCCTCAAGCTGTTTGAATATCTCTTTTTGTGCCGTGAACGGCATTCTGCTTAATGCTTCCATATGCTTCAATACGTAAATCCATTTCTCAAAATCTGTAACACATTCCTCCGCTTTGTTCTTAAAGAGCGGAAGCGCCAAGTAGATAAAGCGGATCTTGTTGGATACCTGCATCTTCGTGTCTTTGTCCGCCAATACGATGTCCGTACGGAATTTCGACACCTCATCCGTACGCGGCATGTAGTTCATAAAACATATTGTGTAAACAGGCAGGAACTTGTAGGCGTCTTCGCTTTCTGTGCGACCCTTGTCCACCTGGTCAAGGATGCTACGGCATGTGTAGCAGATGGTGCGGTCGAGGAAGTTCGGTTGCCATCGGTTCTGCATCTCTACGATAAAGCGTTCGCCAGTGTCCGTCTCGCAGTAGACATCGCAGATAATGCCGCGCTGGTCTTTCGTTGGCGGCAGCAGTTCCTTGTCGCGGAACGTGAGGTCTTTGACATGCAGCTCGTCTACGAGCAGGTCGTTGAGGAAACTTATCAGCAACGGCTTGCTGAACTCCTGTCCAAACAGTCGTTTGAAGCCCCAGTCGGTGAACGGATTGATGTATTTGCCCATAGTCCTATGTATTGTTTACATTGCAAATATACAACGAAACTTCGTAACGACAAAGAAATCGATACTCTTTTTGCAATCTCAGGGGGTGCAGTGGTCTCCACTGCACCAACCAAGCAGCGCACGCACCCCAACCTTCTGTGTGCATCTGTGCTATCTGTGAAAGAACACTCGCAGTTTGGTTGGTGCAGCTGAGACAGCTGCACCCCCTTGAAGAGCCCAATAACTTGGTTGGTGCAGCTGGGGACAGCTGCACCCCCTGAGGGAATACTGGTTACCGCGTACAGGAAATGCTGTTACCGCGTGCCTAAACTGTTGTTACCGCAATGCTGTAAAGGCGTTACCGCGCTGTGGTAATAGTGGTTTCTATAGTTTCTTTACGTTAAAAAAGCATTAAAAAGAAGTGCGGTTTCCATTTTTTTATTAACTTTGCAAACTGATAAGCTGCACCTCAGCATAATATTCAAGCAAGCTTGATATTCTGCATGCGGTTATCTTATCAACGTAAATCTATGAGTTATCAAATTATAACTAACTAACGGTAAGAATTTTCTAATTAACTAACTAAAACAAATTTACAAAAGCATGAAGAAAAAAGTACTTCTGTCTACGCTTGCTATGGCTGCGTTCATGTCAGCTATGCCGAGTGTAAACGCTGTTGCTGCTGATGACACAACGTCAAATGCAGTTTACGACTTCAGCGGTTTCAACGACGTGAACCTCATCAACCTGTTCTACCAGGTTTATCAGGACGGTCGCAAGTATCCTACCGCTGCCGAGTTCGCTGCTGCAGGTATTCAGCAGAGCGACATCGCGTTCATCCGTTCGCACGTGCGCAACAAGGGCATCATCGACCGCTCAAGTCGTCTTATCAAGGACACCTACGAAAAGCGCAACCTTTGGATGAACATCCCGATGGGTCAGGGTAAGGATGGTGATGTAGGTCACCCGTCAACCAACTTCGACTACGACGTGTTCTCAATGTGGAACTACACCAACCTCTTCGGTGCTTGGAACCACGGATTCTTCTCTGCTCCTGCTTCATGGACCGACGCTGCTCACAAGAACGGTACCAACATGTTCTCTGGTATCAAGTTCTTCGACACAACCGGCGGCCGTCCTGACGGCGCTGGCAGCTGGATTCAGTATTGTACATCAAAGGACGAGAAAGGCAACTTCAAGTATGTAGACGCTATCATCAACTGCTTGATGTACTTCGGTTTCGACGGTATCAACTACAACTGGGAGGATGCTGGCTACAACAAGACAGATATCGTTAACTTCCACCGCGCTCTTTGGGCAAAGGCAAAGGAGAACGGTTTCGACAACTACCGCAGCGGTATCTACACAAGCCAGAGCTCTATCGCAAGCGCAATGCAGGCAAAGTGGCTGCTTGGCGACAAGGAAGGTCGTACACACGACTTGATGCTCAACTATTCGAGCGGCGACTTCACTTATCAGCTCAGCAACTCTGCTAAGGTGGCTATCGACGCTACCGGTTCTACAGATGGTATCTACGCAGGTATGTGGTTCGTAACCATGAACCGCGGATGGAACCGTCTTAACGCAGACGAGTATGCAAAGCAGATGAACATCTGTCTCTGGGGCGAGCACGCTTCAAGCCGTATCTGGTCTTACACCACAGGTGCCGACTCTTACGACCGTCAGGCTAACTACCAGTACATGCAGGAGCGCTTGATGTCAGGCGGCAACCGCAACCCGCTCGAGCGTCCGGCTATCAGCAACCTTGGCAACGACTGGGAGACTTCAGGCACAAAGAAGCCTCTTGAGTCGTACGCAGGTCTGGCAACATGGATTCCGGAGCGTTCTTCAATCTTCGGAAACCTTCCGTTCGCTACCAACTTCAGCCTCGGCAACGGCGACCGCTACGCTTACAAGGGAAAGAAGACTGCAGGCGCTTGGTACAATATGGCTACTCAGGACATCGTTCCGACATACCGCTGGCTCGTTGTTAAGCCGGGTACACAGGAGGTTAGCAAGGATATCGACGCTACATTCTCGCTCGCTGACCAGTACATCGGCGGTACCAGCCTCCTGCTCACAGGTAAGGCTACAGCTGCAGGCACAGACGTAGTGCTCTACAAGACCGACCTCAACGTTTCTGCAGGCAACCCATACGCTAAGATCGCCGTTAAGAACGGCAAGGAAGGCTCAAACGCTTCTTCTCTCTACGTAATCGTTCAGAAGGCTGACGGCTCATGGGTAGAGACTCCGGTGGGCAACATCAACGGCGCTAACTGGCAGGAGGTGAAGGTGGCTCTCAACGGCGTTTCTAAGAGCGACGTCATCAAGCACATCGGTCTGCGCGTTAAGGGTAGCGACGACGCTTACAAGATGTACGTAGGCAAGCTCGAGATCAACGACGACGTTAAGGCCGTACCGGCTGCAATCAAGGACCTCAACGTAGAGGTTAAGAACGAGTACAAGACACAGCTCTCTGCCAAGATCTACTGGAACGTGGACGCACAGGCACAGAAGCGTGCAGCTTGGGATCTCGTATACAACGACGAGGCTAACATCGACCACTTCGAGATTCTCTACAAGAACGGCGAGAACGGCAAGGTTTCTGAAATCGGCCGCACCACAACATGGTCTACATTCATCGGCGACATCCAGTTCGAGGAGAACGCAGAGCCGTACATCGGCGTACGCTCAGCATCTACCGACCTGAAGAGCTACTCAGAGGTTAAGTGGGTTAAGGTAACACGCGGCGACGTTGCTTCGTTGCCGGAGGTACCGGTAGCCGACTATCCGGAGAGCAAGATGAACCCGGCTTGCGACGGCGCAGCTACAGCACGCCAGCAGCGCTACGTAACAGACGTTACAACAGCAGGTGCTGATCAGAACCTCGACTACCACACAGACCACCCGGTAGCTGACGGCTCACAGTACGACGACCAGACAGCTCTCGTGCTCAAGGTTAAGCAGGGACAGAAGGTGAAGATGAACATCAAGTGTGCCGACTTCTCAGACGGTCTGAAGTACTGCTTCGCAGGTGGCTGGATAGACCTCAACGGCGACAAGCAGTTCAACTCAGCCAAGATTCAGGACGATCCGGCTAACGGCGAGATGCTCTTCTTCGCTGGCAAGATTCGTGAAGCTACTCCTGAGTTCCAGACAACAGGTGTAAACTGCGAGTTCACCATTCCTGAGGACGCAAAGCCAGGTAAGAGCCGTTTGCGTATCGTATTCTCTGACGCATGGTTCGCAGGCGACTTCCTCCCGTCAGGTCTCCACAACAAGGGCTTCTCTATGGACTTCGGCGTAGAGATCACTGGCGACAACCCGGGCCGCGGCGCTGGTGTTGACATCCACGACCAGGGCGTAGCTGACGAGCCGGAGATGCTTGGTGGCACAGTAGACGCTATCAACTCTGCAAGCCAGGGCGTTTCTAAGGTAGAGGCAGCTGAGGGCAAGTTTAACTTCCAGAACGTAGAGAAGGCATGGGTATACGATGCAAGCGGCGTACTCGTTAAGTACCTCGTTAACCCGACATCGTTCGACGCTCAGCAGCTCGCTTCAGGCGTTTACCTCGTGAAGATGCAGAACGGCAACATCATCCGTTCGCAGAAGCTCGTGAAGTAAAAGCCCCTCCCAACCCTCAAGCCCCTCCCAACCCTCCCCGTCGGGGAGGGCTAAGGATAGCTTAAAGAGGCTTGGTTCGGCTTAGCTTTCTCGGCTTAGAAAGGCTTAAGAAGGCTTAGTTCGGCTTAAACGCTGCCTTGGACAGGCTTAAACGCTGCCTTATACAGGCTTATACTCTAAACAACAATAAAAGGCGCAACCGTACGGGTTGCGCCTTTTTTAGTAGCAAAACTGCGCATTTGTTTGTTTTTCTCACCGCAAAAGTGTAGTTTTGCAGAATAAACCCTAATAGAACAGCTATCAATAGGGGCACCATGTTGAAGACATCTTCAGCAAGCCCGAAGCAAAAGCAAAGACTATGAACAAAACAGTAATTCTAACGCTTACAGCAGCAGCCCTGCTGTCGACAACCGACGCTGTGGCACAGTTGAAATATCCGGCAACGGCGAAGGACAACACCGTTGACGAGTACTTCGGAGAGAAGGTGGCAGACCCGTACCGTTGGTTGGAGAACGACACGAGCGCAGCCACGGCAGAGTGGGTGAGAGAGGAAAACCTCGTCAGCCGCAAATATCTCGACAATATACCTATGCGCAAGGCGATACTGAAGCGCCTGAAGGAAACCGTGAACTACGAGAAGCGCGGCATGGCATTCGAGCGCGGCGGCAAGTGGTACGCCTACCGCAACGACGGACTGCAGAATCAGTCGGTGCTCTACCAGATGGATCGCTACGATGCTCCCGTCAGCGAGTGGCGCGTGTGGCTCGACCCTAACACGCTGAGCACCGACGGCACGGTGGCACTGAAGAGCACCACGTTCTCGCACGACGGCAAGTACATGGCGTATGTCATCTCGCGCAACGGATCGGACTGGGAGGAGATATACGTGAAGGACGTGGCGACAGGCAAGACACTCGACGACCACATCGTGTGGGCGAAGTTCACGAAAGCCACATGGGTGGGCGACGGCTTCTACTACAGTGCCTACGACGCGCCCGAGAAAGGCAAGGAGACATCAGCCAAGAACGCCGTGCAGAAGATATACTACCACCGCATAGGCACGCCGCAGAGCGACGACCGCCTGTTCTATCAGAACCCGTCGCAGCCGCTGCGCTTCTACGAGGTGAGCGTGAACAAGGAGGAGACCGTGATGTACCTCACCGAGGCTGGCATGGACAACGGCAACAACCTCTACGTGCGCGATATGACGCAGGCAGACGCACAGTTCATACAGATGTGCTCCGACTCGCGCTATATCTACTCGCCTGTGGAGACCGTCGGCAACCGTATGTACATACTCACAAACGCCGGTGCACCGAAGTACCGACTCATGGTGGCAGACGTGAGCAACCCAGGCTACGCCGACTGGAAAGAGCTGGTGGGCGAGGGCGAGAGCGTGCTTGAGGACGTTACGTTCACCGCCGACAACCGCATGATACTGCAGTACGCCAAGGACAACTGCAACCAGCTTTACGTTTACGACACCGACGGCAACCGACTCAGCGAGATTGCGCTGCCCACGTTCGGCACCACATCCGTGAGCGGCGCACGCGGACAGAAGGAACTCTTCTACTCGTTCACGTCGTACACCACGCCGGGCGCCATCTACAGCTACGATATTACAGCGAAGAGCACGCTGCTGTCTGCACCGAAGCTCTCGTTCCGCACGCAGGACTACGTTACGGAGATGCTTTTCTACACCTCGAAGGACGGCACACGCGCTCCGCTCTTCGTGACGCACAAGAAAGGCATAAAGCTCAACGGCAAGAATCCGCTGCTACTCTACGGCTACGGCGGCTTCAACGTGACGTACAAGCCCTACTTCCTTTCAAGCATGATTCCGTTTATGGAGCGCGGCGGCGTATACGTTCACGCCGTGTTGCGCGGCGGTGGCGAGTATGGCGAGCAATGGCACGTGGCAGGCACGAAGCTGCAGAAGCAGAACGTGTTCGACGACTTCATCTCGGCAGCCGAATACCTTATTAATAAAGGCTACACCTCAAAGAACTATCTCGCCATACAGGGCGGAAGCAACGGAGGACTCCTCGTCGGAGCCTGTATGACGCAGCGCCCCGACCTCTTCCGCGTTTGTCTGCCCGCAGTAGGCGTTATGGATATGCTGCGCTATCATAAGTTCACCATCGGTTGGAACTGGGCGCCCGACTACGGCACATCTGATGATTCGAAGGAGATGTTCGACTATCTGAAGGCTTACTCGCCGCTTCACACGCTGAAGCCCGGCGTGCATTATCCGGCTACGCTCGTCACCACAGCCGACCACGACGACCGCGTGGTGCCAGCCCATTCGTTCAAGTTCGCTGCACGCCTGCAGGAGTGTCAGGGCGGCACGGCTCCGGTGCTCATCAGCATCGGCGTGAACGCCGGACACGGCGGAGGCAAACCGCTGGCAAAGCGACTCGAAGAGACAGCCGACGCCATCAGCTTCACGCTGTGGAACATGGGTGTGAAGAAATAATCATGGAATAAGGCAAGAGAGAACAGCCCCACGGGGCATAAAGAACAAACAGAGAGAAGAAGCAGAATATGGTACCACAGGAATATCAGAAGTTCTACCTGAAAGACGTGACGTTCGTCAATCTGATGATGCGTCGCATATACAATGTGCTCATCGTGGCAAACCCGTACGACGCGTTCATGCTCGAGGACGACGGACGCGTTGAGGAGAAGATATACAACGAGTATGTGGAGCTCGGTCTGCGCTATCCGCCTACGTTTACACAGGTGAGCACTACGGAGGAGGCGCGCGAGGTGTTGCGCACGATGCACATCGACCTCGTAATCTGTATGCCGGGCAACGCCGACAACGACGCGTTCAGCGTGGCGCACGACATAAAGGCGGAGTTTCCGCACATGCACTGCATAGTGCTCACGCCTTTCTCGCACGGCATCACGAAACGCATGGAGAACGAAGACCTCTCCATCTTCGACTATGTGTTCTGTTGGCTCGGCAACACCAATCTTATCCTCTCTATCATCAAGCTGATAGAGGACAAGATGAACCTCGAGCACGACATCAATGAGGGCGGCGTGCAGATGATTCTGCTCGTTGAGGACAGCATACGCTTCTACAGCTCGATACTGCCCAACCTCTACAACTACATACTGGCGCAGAGCAAGCGCTTCGCTACTGAGGCGCTCAACCGCCACTCGGCAACGCTGCGTATGCGCGGCAGACCGAAGGTGGTGCTGGCGCGCAACTACGAGGAGGCTATGGCGCTGTACGAACGCTACTCGGACAATGTGCTCGGCGTGATAAGTGACGTGCGCTTCCCCATACACGGCGAGAAGGACAGCGAGGCGGGTTTGAAACTGATGCGCGAGATACGGCAGAACGACCCCTATCTGCCGCTCATACTCGAGAGCTCGGAGTCGGAGAACCGCGCCAAGGCTGAGGCTGAAGGATTCCGCTTCGTCGACAAGAACTCTAAGAAGATGTCGCTCGACCTGCGAAAGATTCTGGAGGAGCACTTCGGTTTCGGCGACTTTATCTTCCGCGACCCGAAGACGAAAGCCGAGATAATGCGCATACACTCGCTGAAGGAACTGCAGGACAACATCTTCAAGATTCCCGACGACTCGATGCTCTATCATATCTCGCGCAACCACATGAGCCGTTGGCTCTCGGCGCGTGCCATCTTCCCCGTGTCGATGTTCCTGAAGACCGTGACGTGGGAGCGACTGAAGGATATCACAGCCCACCGCGAGATTATCTTCGACGCCATAGTGCAGTATCGCCACATGAAGAATATCGGCGTGGTGGCGGTGTTCGACCGCATGAAGTTCGATGCCTACTCCCACTTCGCACGCATCGGCGAAGGCTCGCTCGGCGGAAAGGGCAGAGGCTTGGCGTTCCTCGACAACATCATAAAGATGCACCCCGAGTTCAACTCGCTGGAGGGAGCGAAGGTGCAGATACCGCGCACCGTGGTGCTCTGCACCGACGTGTTCGACCAGTTCATGGAGCAGAACAACCTCTATCAGATTGCACTCAGCGACGCCTCGGACGACGACATACTGCGCCACTTCCTGCGTGCGCAGTTGCCCGACTCGCTCATAGCCGACTTCTTCACGTTCTTCGAAGCCGTGAAGAGTCCGATAGCCATACGCTCGTCGTCGCTGCTCGAGGACGCCCACTACCAGCCCTTCGCGGGTATCTACTCTACGTACATGATTCCGTACCTCGACGACAAGTACGCCATGCTCGAGATGCTGGCGTGCGCTATCAAGGGCGTCTACGCTTCGGTCTACTATCGCGATTCGAAGGCGTACATGACAGCCACGAGCAACGTAATCGACCAGGAGAAGATGGCAGTGATACTGCAGGAAGTGGTGGGCAAGCAGTACGACGGACGCTACTACCCGAACATATCGGGTGTGCTGCGCTCGCTCAACTACTACCCCATAGGCGACGAGCGTGCAGAGGACGGCATCGCTTCGCTCGCGCTGGGCTTGGGCAAGTATATTGTGGACGGCGGACAGACGCTGCGCGTGTCGCCATACCATCCGCACCAGGTGCTGCAGACCTCAGAACTGGAGACGGCGCTGCGCGAGACACAGACGCGCTTCTACGCTCTCGACACGCGCCACGTGGGCAACGACTTCAAGGTGGACGACGGATTCAACATTCTGAACCTGAAAGTGAAGGAGGCAGAGCGCGACAATTCGCTCAACTTCATCGCATCTACCTACGACCCATACGACCAGGTGATACGCGACGGACTGTACGAGGGCGGCAGAAAGGTGATATCGTTCGCCGGAGTGCTGCAGCAGAACGTGTTTCCGCTGCCCGAACTGCTGCAGATGTCGATGCGCTACGGTGCAGAGGCTATGCGCCGACCCGTGGAGATTGAGTTTGCATGCAATCTCAACGCCGACCGCACCGGTTCGCTCTACCTGCTGCAGATTCGCCCAATTGTCGATCAGAAGCAGATGCTCGACGAGGACCTCGCGGCGATACCCGATGCCGACTGCCTGTTGCGCTCGCACAACTCGCTCGGGCATGGCGTGACCGAAGACGTGACCGACGTGGTGTACGTGAAGACCGACGACCGATTCTCGGCTGCCGACAACCCGACGATAGCACGCGAAATAGAAAAACTGAACAAGGAATATCTCGACCGCGGCACAAACTACGTGCTTGTAGGTCCGGGCCGCTGGGGTTCGAGCGACTCTTGGTTGGGCATACCTGTGAAGTGGCCGCATATTTCGGCAGCGCGCGTCATCGTTGAGGTGGCGCTGAAAAACTATCGCGTAGACCCGAGTCAGGGCACGCACTTCTTCCAGAATCTCACTTCGTTCGGCGTGGGCTACTTCACCATCGACGAGAACCGCAACGATGGTTGTTTTCACAAGGCAGCGCTCGACGCAATGCCGGCTGTGGAGGAGACAGAACACGTGCGTGTGGTGCGCTTCGAGAAAGGACTAAGAATAATGATGGACGGAAAGAAAGGCGAGGGAGTGGTTGTCGCTATATGATAAAGCGGTGATTATGCGTGTTTTCAATTGAAAACTGGCAGATGGGCTGGTAGATATCCTGGTAGCTTAATTGAAAAATCGGAAATCTGCCAGCCTTTGTCTTGCTGAAAGCCAATAGGTTATGTTGCTGCTGGTAGATATGGTAGATTTTTTTCGCAAACTAAATTTTGTTTGTGATTGTTCTTACATAGAATACGCAGATGCCCATATGGGGTGCAGCAGTCTCGTTCATAGGGGGTGCTGCAGTCTCTGCTGCACCAACCAAGCTATTGGTGCAGTTGTAGGGGGTGCACTTCTTGGTTGGTGCACTTGAGACAAGTGCACCCCCTGGGGATACTCTCCTGTGGATGTTCGCTGCAATTTACTTAACTGCGATGCACTCCACCTCAACCAGAGCGTTCTTCGGCAGAGTCTTCACTGCAACTGCAGAGCGAGCCGGGAACGGCTGAGAGAAGAACTCGGCGTAAACCTCGTTCATGGCAGCGAAGTCGGCCATGTCGCTGAGGAACACCGTTGTCTTAACCACGTGCTGCAGGTCGGTGCCTGCTTCCTCGAGGATGTGCTTTGCGTTGGTGAGCGACTGGCGTGTCTGTTCCTTTACGCCGCCCTCTGCGAATGCGCCTGTTGCAGGGTCGATAGGCAACTGGCCCGATGCGAATACCATGCCGTTAGCCTCTACTGCCTGTGAATACGGGCCGATAGCTGCCGGTGCTTTCTCTGTGTTAATCTGTTTGTTCATAGTCTTTTGGGTTTAAAATGTTATTGTTTGTCTTATTTTGATTTTAGAGAGGTGGGGTGTAGTAGAGGGTGCACTTGTCTCCTTAGGGGGTGCACTTGTCTCAAGTGCACCAACAAAGAAGGATGTATAGTGTAGTTTGGTTGGTGCAGTATAGCTTGGCTGGTGCAGTTCTTGCTTGGTTGGTGCACTTGAGACAAGTGCACCCCCTGCAAGTACATCCCCTGCAATTGCACCCCCTACTTCTTCCTGCTGCAAAAGTACAGTAAAAAACGGAGAAAACGAAACTTTTGTGCTTGTTAAATAATTCTAAATATTCGCCGATGCTTGCTGTATGTCTCTTTTATATAATAAAAAATGTGTAATTTTGCAGACCGATTATTCGGGGATACACTTAGAGTCCCCTGCATGAGGGTGTTAATAGCGCTTGCCGAAAAGGCCAGGCGGCGTGGTTAGTGAATCGCTCGTGCAAGAAAAATAAATGTTTTTTAGTAGTAATATTTTTAATTAAAAAAATGAACACTTTAAGTTACAAGACTATTTCCGTAAACAAGGAAACAGCTAAGAAGGAGTGGGTGGTTATTGATGCCACAGACCAGGTTGTAGGTCGTCTCTGCTCTAAGGTAGCAAAGCTCATCCGCGGAAAGTACAAGCCAACTTTCACTCCGCACGTAGACTGCGGTGACAACGTTATCATCATCAACGCTGCTAAGGCAGTTTTCACAGGTAAGAAGGAAACTGACAAGGTCTACACACGTTATACTGGCTATCCTGGTGGACAGCGCTTCAACACTCCGGCAGAGCTCCGCAAGCGTCCGGACGGTATGGACAAGATTATCCGTCACGCTGTGAAGGGTATGCTCCCGAAGGGTCCGCTCGGTCGTCGTCTTCTCGACAACCTCTATATCTATGACGGTACAGAGCACAAGCACGAGGCACAGCAGCCGAAGGCTATCGATATTAACCAGTATAAATAAAGCATAAGACATGGAAATGATTAATGCAATTGGTCGCCGTAAGAGTGCCGTAGCTCGTGTATATCTCACAGAGGGCACAGGTAAGATCACTATCAATAAGGAAGAACTCACAAAGTATTTCCCGTCAGCAATTCTGCAGTACGTTGTTAAGCAGCCGCTGCTCCTGCTCGGTGTGGAAGAGAAATATGACATCAAGGTAAACCTCGATGGTGGCGGCTTCACAGGTCAGAGCCAGGCTCTCCGCCTCGCTATCGCTCGCGCACTCGTTAAGGTTAACGCTGAGGACAAGAAGACTCTCAAGGTTCAGGGCTTCCTCACACGCGACGCTCGTGAGGTTGAGCGTAAGAAGCCGGGTCAGCCGAAGGCACGCCGTCGCTTCCAGTTCAGCAAGCGTTAATATCAAAACTGTCTTGGTGTCTTTCTATGCTGCTGCCTGAAGCAGTGGCTTAGAATGCTCCGGACAACGTTTAGCATCCAAACTCGCGAGACCGATATATACTCGTTACTCGTGGGCTGGTTCAATTCAACTCAAAGGAAAGTAAACAATTTTAACAAACAAAGAAAATGTCAAGAACTAATTTTGACCAGTTGTTAGAGGCAGGCTGTCACTTTGGCCACCTCCGTCGTAAGTGGAATCCGGCAATGGCTCCGTACATCTTCATGGAGCGCAATGGTATTCATATCATCGATCTGCACAAGACAGTAGCTAAGGTTGACGAGGCTGCTGAGGCTCTCAAGCAGATTGCAAAGTCAGGCAAGAAGATCCTGTTCGTCGCTACTAAAAAACAAGCTAAGGACGTAGTTGCTGAGAAGGCAGCGAGCGTAAACATGCCTTACGTTATCGAGCGTTGGCCGGGCGGTATGCTCACCAACTTCCCGACAATCCGCAAGGCTGTTAAGAAAATGGCGAACATCGACAAGCTCATGAACGACGGTACATTCTCTAAGCTCTCTAAGCGTGAGCTTCTGCAGGTGACACGTCAGCGCGCTAAGCTGGAGAAGAACCTCGGTTCTATCGCTGACTTGACACGCCTTCCGAGCGCTTTGTTCGTTGTCGACGTGATGAAGGAGAACATCGCAGTGCGCGAGGCTAACCGCCTCGGTATCCCTGTGTTCGCTATGGTCGACACCAACTCTGACCCGCGCAACATCGACTACATCATCCCGGCTAACGACGACGCTAAGGATTCTATCGACGTAGTTCTCTCTGCTTGCTGCGGTGCTATCGCAGAAGGTCTTGAGGAGCGCAAGGTAGAGAAGGCTGACGAGAAGGCAGCTGCTGAGCAGAAGGAGGGCAAGGCTCCCCGCAAGGCTCGCAAGGAAGAGGCTGAGGCTGCTGAGTAAGCAACTATAATACATATAAATCGGAAATTCTTTAATTCGTAAATCAAGATTTTGGAATGGAGAATTTCCGATTTTTAGGTTAAAACGCAATCAACATTTAATTAATCAATAACTAATAATTTAAGAAAAATGGCTGTTTCAATTGAAGACATCAAGAAACTTCGCGCTATGACAGGTGCTGGTCTTGCAGACGTAAAGAAGGC
This sequence comes from Leyella stercorea, assembly GCF_019052365.1. Classification (GTDB taxonomy): domain Bacteria; phylum Bacteroidota; class Bacteroidia; order Bacteroidales; family Bacteroidaceae; genus Prevotella. The sequence goes on along the minus strand of NZ_JAHQUY010000029.1, from coordinate 8,213 downwards.
CCTGACAGAGGCAGAAGGTGATTTCGATAAGGCAAAGGAGTTGCTCCGTGAGCGCGGACTCGCTATCGCTGCAAAGCGTTCTGACCGCGAGACATCTAACGGCTGCGTGCTCGTTAAGAAGGTAGGCGAATTCGCTGCTATCATCGCTCTCAAGTGCGAGACCGACTTCGTAGCTAACGGTGCTGACTTCATCAAGCTCACATCTGATATCCTCGACGCTGCTATCGCTGCTAAGGCTCAGACTCTCGACGAGGTTAAGGCTTTGGCTCTCGGCGAGTCTGACGTTCAGGCTGCTGTTACAGCACGCTCTGGTATCACTGGCGAGAAGATGGAGCTCGACGGCTACTGCGTACTCGAGGGTGAGAACGTAGAGGTTTACGACCACATGAACAAGCACACTCTCTGCACAATGGTGCAGCTCAACAAGGAGAACGCTGAGGTTGGTCACAAGATCGCTATGCAGGTAGCTGCTATGAAGCCGCTCGCACTCGACGAAAGCTCAATCTCTGAGGATGTGAAGAACGAGGAGTTCAAGGTAGCTGTTGAGAAGACTAAGGAAGAGCTCGTAGAGAAGGCAGTGAACGCTGCTCTCCACAAGGCTGGTCTCAACCCGAACCACTTCGACTCTGAGGACCACATCGAGTCTAACCAGGGCAAGGGCTGGATCACAGCTGAGGACGTAGCTAAGTTCCGCGAGATCAAGGAGACTGTAGGCGCTGAGGCTACAGCTAAGCTCAACCCGACAATGATCGAGAACATCGCTAAGGGTCGCGTTGCCAAGTTCCTCAAGGAGGTTTGCCTCGTTAACCAGGAGTTCCAGTTCGGCGACGAAGCTAAGCAGAACGTTGCTGGCTATCTCAAGTCTCAGGACAAGGATCTGAAGATCGTTGCTTACAAGCGCTTCACTCTTGCTGCTGAGTAATTAGAGAAATCAATTACGCATAATTAATATTGGAGCCGTAGAGGGTGAATAGCCTTCTGCGGCTTTTTTAATTTTCATAGCTTATGAAGATATTTGCTGTAGGTATGAACTACCTCGAACACAATAAAGAGCTGCATGGTGCGTTATATAAACCAGAGGAGCCCGTCATCTTTACAAAAGCCGACTCGGCGTTGCTGAAGGACCACAAGCCCTTCTTCATACCCGACCACCTCGGACGCATCGACTATGAGACTGAGCTTGTTGTGCGCATCTCGCGCCTCGGCAAGACCATCTCCGAGCGTTTCGCCCCGCGCTATTACGACGCCGTGACGGTGGGCATCGACTTCACCGCTCGCGAGTTGCAGAAGAAACTGCGCGCTGAGGGCAAGCCGTGGGAGCTGTGCAAAGGCTTTGACGGTTCGGCTGCGATAGGCGAGTGGGTTTCGTTGGAGAAGTTCCGCGACGTGCAAGCCATCCATTTCCACCTCGACATCAACGGCAAGACCGTGCAGGAGGGATGCACCAGCGACATGCTCTATCGTGTAGACGAGCTTATCGCATACATCTCGCAGTTCTTCACGCTGAAGACCGGCGACATTCTGTTCACAGGCACGCCGGCAGGCGTCGGACCGGTGAACATCGACGACAAGCTGGAGGGCTACCTCGAAGACCGCAAAGTGCTTGAGTTCAGCTGCAAGTAGAACTGCAGGGGAAGTTCTCCCACAGAATACACAGATTTCACGGAAGGGACTGCTAAGATATTCTCCCACAGATGTCACAGATGTACACAGATATATGAGGGTATGGCATCCCTGCCATGCCCACGCAGCCATCCAAACTTCTGTGAGTTCTGTGAATTCCGTGGGTGTACTTACACCAAACTTCTGTGTTCATCCGTGAAATCCGTGGGAGTATAAACGTTCTTATAGGACACACGGCACTATCCGTTGGATAACGCGGTTCCTAACACTTGTGGAAACAAATAAAGAAAAGACATGAAATTACGCCAAACCATATTGATGCTGCTGACAGTCTGCGCGGTGATACCCGCAAGCGCCCAGCAGTTCTTCCACCTCACAGCCGACGAGCTGCGTGTCGACACCCTATCTGCACCGCAGTTCACACACGTCATGCCTCTGCCCGAAGCGTGGCGCGACTCCGTGTATACCGTCAGCATCGTGTATCCGGAGTATGCAGACATGGCTGCGGCAGACGTGGCGAACTACAAGCGCCTCGTGGCTGAACAGCCCGACGCAGAGCCGAAGGTGGAGACACACGTCACGTTCGACCGCAAGCGGGCGTCGCTCCTCGCAGCCGTCAACCCCGTTGTGTTCCGCGACGGACGCTACAAGCAGCTCGTTAGTTTCATGTTGCGCCGCGAGTCACGAGCCAAATTCGACGCACGCCGCTATGCTGTAGCGTACGGCGAGCGTGCAGACGCCAAGGTGAACGTGTGGGACACGCTGCCTGCAGCGAAGCGCTATGCCGAGCATAGTGTGCTGCGCGAAGGACGCTGGGCGAAGATACGCGTGGCTGAGTCGGGCATATACCAGCTCACATCCGCTCTCGTGCGTCAGGCAGGCTTCACGGATATAAACAAGGTGAAGCTGTACGGCTATGGCGGCAATCTCATCAACGAGACACTCGACCCGAAAGACCTCGTCGAGCACGACGACCTTAAGGAAGTGCCCACCTGCGACGTAGATGGCAAGCGACTCTTCTACGCCCGCGGACCCGTGTCGTGGGAGACCGAGACCGCCGACCGCCGCACACGCAACTACTACTCCAACTACGGATACTATTTCCTCACCGAGGACACCTCTTCGGAGCCGGCGAAGGTAGACTACGACACGTTCGTCGCTTCGTTCTACCCGTCGCCCGACTTCTATCACGACATACACGAGCAGGACGCCTTCTCATGGTACAAGGGCGGACGCAACTTCTTCGGTGCGCAGCAGGTGTCGCAAGGCTCGTACATGACGGTAGACATCCCCGAGAACTCGAATGCAACGAAGGGCAACCTATACGTTGTGGTTACGTCGAACAACTACTGCAAGGTGCAGGTGGAGTATAACGACTCCGTCGTGGGCACGTTGCAGACTTCCAACTCCGACAGCCAGTTCATCTACGGATGCGAGAGCCGCGGAACCTACCGTGTGCCTGCCGTTAAAGGCACGGCGAAGGTGAAGCTCTCGGTGCTCAGCGGCTCCAACCCGATGCGCCTCGACATGGTGTCGATGGCATGGGACAAGCCGCGCCCGCTGCCCGACCTTAAAGCCGCAAGTTTCCCGACTCCGACCTACGTTTACAACATAATGAACCAGGACCACCATGCCGACCAGCAAGCCGACCTGGTGATAATAATACCCACTTCGCAGAAACTGCTGAAGCAGGCGCAGCGTCTGAAGGCGTTCCACGAGCAGCACGACTCGCTGAAGGTGAATCTCGTGCCAGCCGACGAACTCTTCAACGAGTTCTCGAGCGGCACACCCGACGCTTCGGCTTATCGCCGCTACATGAAGATGCTCTACGACCGCGCCACTAGCGAGGACGACCGCCCGAAATATCTCCTGCTCTTCGGCGATTGTCTCTGGGACAACCGTATGATTACGTCGTACAACACGGGCAAGAACCCCGACGACTATCTCCTGGCGTTCGAGAGTGAGAACTCTTACGACCGCCGTGTCTGCTACATCGACGACAGCTTCCACGCCATGCTCGACGACGGCGAGGGTCTCCGACCGATGTACGTAGACAAACTCGACATCGGCGTGGGACGCTTCCCCGTAGTGAGCGACGCCGAAGCGAAGATAATGGTAGACAAAACCATCAATTATGCCGAGAATGGCAACGGCGGTGCATGGCAGAACACTATAATGTTCATGGGCGACGACGGCGACTATAATATACACATGACCGACGCCAACCTCGTTGCCGACCAGGTTTCGGCGGCTCATCCGCAGTACGTGGTGAAGAAGGTGATGTGGGATGCCTATCAGATGCAGTCGGGCGCCACGGGCAACACCTATCCCGAGGTGACGAACGTGATAAAGAAACAGCAGCAGCAGGGCGCACTCATCATGGACTACGCCGGACACGGCTCCGAGATACTCATCTCGCACGAGAAAGTGCTCGGCATAAGCGACTTCGCCGCGTTCTCTAACAAGAACATGCCGCTGTGGGTGACGGCTTCGTGCGACATCATGCCGTTCGACAACGGCGAGGAGACCATCGGCGAGACCGCATTGCTCAACGACAAGGGCGGAACAATGGCGTTCTACGGCACATCGCGCACCGTTTATGCGTCGCACAACACCACGCTCAACTCGGCGTTTATGAAGCATGTGCTCACCTACGAGGCCGACGGCAAGCCGATAGCGCTGGGCGAGGCTGTGCGCCGCGCCAAGAACGACATGAACGGACAGACCGTGGCCGAGAACTCGCTGCAGTATTCGCTGCTCGGCGACCCCGCGTTGCGTCTGCATCTGCCCACGGCGCAGATAGTTATCGACTCTATCAACGGCGTCGACATCACCAAAGCGGGAGCTACGGTGGCTATGAAAGCCGGTTCGCTCGCCACGGTGAAGGGACATATAGCCGACAACGCCGACTTCAACGGCACCGTTTCGCTCACTGTGCGCGACAATCTCGAAACCATCACCTGCCGTCTCAACCAACCCAAGGAGGCTGAGAATCCATTCGAATATACCGACCGCACGAAGACTATCTTCTCGGGCGATGACCGCATCAGCGGCGGACGCTTCTCCGTCTCGTTCGCCGTGCCGAAGGACATCAACTACTCCGATCAGTCGGGACTCATCAACGCCTTTGCCATCAACGACGACCATACGCTCACGGCGCACGGATATACCGACAAGTTCATCGTCGGCGGCAGCGACATTGCGCAGAACGACTCCGTAGGTCCGTCGATCTACTGCTACCTCAACTCGCCCTCGTTCAGCAACGGCGACCGCGTGAACTCAACGCCTTACTTCGTGGCTGAGGTGAAGGACAAGGACGGCATCAACGCCTCGGGAGCAGGCATCGGACACGACATGCAGCTCATCATCGACGGCAAGATGGAGATGACGTACTCGCTCAACGAGAACTTCCAGTACGACTTCGGTTCGTACACCTCAGGCTCTACATATTATAATATACCGCAGCTGGAGGAAGGACCGCACAAACTGCAGTTCCGTGCCTGGGACATTCTGAACAACTACTCTACAGCCGAACTCACGTTCAACGTCGTTACGGGTCAGAAGCCGTCGTTCTCTATCGGCTGCACCAACAACCCGGCGCGCGAGTCGACGACGTTCATCATCAGTCACGACCGCTCCGGTGCGGAGCTTGGCGTGATAATCGACGTGTTCGACGTGAGCGGACGCCTGCTTTGGCGCCATGAGGAGAGCGGTGTGAGCGACACTGGCACCTACACCGTGCCCTGGGATCTGACCATCGACGGCGGTTCGCGCCTGCAGACCGGCGTTTATCTCTACCGCGTCCACCTCACTTCTGAAGGCGCAACGCGCATATCAAAGGCTAAGAAACTTATAGTTGTAGGCAATAATTAAGCCGCTCGGGCGTTTATAATAACGGGTGCGCCGACCGGCACACGCCGAATGTGCACACCCGAAATATAATAATAGAAAAGAAGATGAAACTAAAACAGAAGTTGGCGGCATTACTCTTCGCCGCACTCATTACGCTACCTGCAGCCGCTCAGGAGAAGCAGGATATGTTCCGACCGGAAACCTCGTCGGTGACATCGCAGTCGATAGCGCCTGACGCTCGCGCCGGCGGTATGGGCGACATCGGTGCGGCTACCGACCCGGACGTTGTGTCGCAGTATTGGAACCCTGCCAAGTATCCGTTCACCATCTCGCGCGCCGGCGTGTCGCTCAACTACACCCCGTGGTTGCGCCGCCTCGTGAGCGATATGGACCTCGCTTATCTCTCGGGCTACTACCGCATCGGCGACTACTCTGCCGTGTCGGCTTCGCTGCGCTATTTCTCGCTCGGCGAGGTGTACACCAATGCCGGCGAGACTAACGACAACTCAATGACCATCAACCCGTACGAGATGTCGGCAGACGTGGCTTACTCAATCATGCTCAGCGAGACGTTCTCTATCGCTGCCGCCGTGCGCTGGATCTACTCCGACCTTACGTACGACTACACGTCCGACACCTCACCAGGCTCGGCGTTCGCTGTAGACCTCGCTGCCTACTATCAGAACTATGTTAACATCGGACAGCGCGAGTGTCAGCTCGGCTTGGGTCTTAACATGTCTAACATTGGTTCGAAGATCAACTTCGGTGGCACCGACGAGTCGGAGTTCATCCCCGCCAACCTGCGTCTCGGTGCGTCGCTGATGATACCGCTCGACGAGTACAACCGCATCACCATCGCCGCCGACGCCAACAAGCCGCTCGTTCCCACCATGCCCGTGAAGAATGATGGCGAGACAAACGAGGAGTTCGAGCAGCGCAAGCGCAAGGACTACTACGACATATCTTCAATCAGCGGCGTATTCAAGAGTTTCGGCGACGCACCCGGCGGATTCAAGGAGGAGATGCAGGAGGTGCGCTGGAGCGTAGGTGCCGAGTACGTGTACAACGACAAGTTCACGGTGCGCGCCGGCTACCACCATGAGTCGGAGAACAAGGGTAACCGCAAGTACTTCACCGTCGGTGCAGGCTTCCGCATGAGCGTCTTCTCGCTCGATGCTGGCTACGTCATCGCCACCGCAAAATCGAACCCGCTCGATCAGACGCTGCGCTTCTCGCTGTCGTTCGATATGGACGGAATAAAGGATCTCTTCAAGCGTAGATAATATGAAAATCAGAACCGGATTAGGATATGATGTCCACAAACTGGTGGAGGGTCGAGAGCTGTGGCTCGGTGGCATCCGCCTCGACTACGAACTCGGCTTGCTCGGACACAGCGACGCCGACGTGCTCATCCACGCCATCTGCGACGCCCTGCTCGGCGCCGCCAACATGCGCGACATAGGCTACCACTTCCCCGACACGGCTGCCGAGACGCTCAACGTAGACAGCAAGATTCTGCTGCGCAAGACCGTCGACCTCATCGCCACCAAGGGCTACCGCATCGGCAACGTAGACGCCACGGTGTGTGCAGAGCGCCCCAAGCTCAACCCTCACATACCCGAGATGCAGCGCTGCCTCGCCGACGTGATGCAGACCGACATCGACAACGTGTCTATCAAGGCGACGACTACGGAGAAGCTCGGCTTCACCGGTCGCATGGAAGGCATCTCTGCCTACGCCACCGTGCTCATCGAGAAAGACTAACTCTCAGGGGGTGCAGCTGTCCCAGCTGCACCAACCAAGCAAGCTGTTTTCTTCCCACAGATTTCACAGAATTCACAGAACCTTCTTGCTGTGATATTCTCCCACAGATTTCACTCTGCACAGAACCTTCTTACTGTGATATTCTCCCACAGATTTCACTGATATTCACAGAACCTTCTTACTGTGATTTCTTTCCACAGAATCCACAGAACTCACAGAACCTTCTTGCTGTGATATTCTCCCACAGATTTCGCAGATCTGCACAGATTGTTAGGGTGCGCACCCATCCGTAGCGGAGGTGAAAGCCTCCGCAGCAAGCAACAATACATATCATATAAACGAACACGAAGTAAGAGGTATATCAATATTGCTCGGTTGGTGCACTTCTTGCTCTGGCAAGCGGCAAAGCCGAGCGGAGACAAGTGCACCCCCTGAAGTTAGCATCTGTGCTGAGTGGAATCTGTGGGAGAATATTCTCAGCAGTAGGTTCTGTGATATCCGTGTATTCTGTGGGAGGTTCTTCCCAAGCAGCAGCATCTGTGAAAATCTGTGACATCTGTGGGAGTTTCTCAATGGGTTTTCAGCGAGTTTTTTGACTCAAAATACCCTAAAATGCAGTAAAAACAAACTTTTTTCAAAAAAAGTTGCAGAAACATTTGGCGGTTTCACAAAAAAGCCATACCTTTGCACTCGCTTTAAGGAACTAAGCAATACTACTTAAAGCAACCGATAAATATATCGGGCGTTTAGCTCAGCTGGTTTAGAGCATCTGCCTTACAAGCAGAGGGTCGGCGGTTCGAATCCGTCAACGCCCACAGGGGTGTTTCCTCGTGGTCCTTCGGGACTGCGGGGATTTTTTTTTGCTCCAAACCGTAGGGTGCTTAGGGGGTGCAGTTGTCTCAACTGCACCAATATTTTCGGCTCACCCGATATATCTAGGGGAAAGCTTTTTGATTCTATAGAAAATTTATACC
>NZ_JAHQUY010000181.1 GCF_019052365.1 Leyella stercorea | reverse complement strand
AAGAACGCCTTTCTTGGCTTGGAGTATCGTTGCCATACACTGATGAAAGTCTATTCTCAAAGCCGTGATGAAATGGAAAAGCAATATAAGGCTGGCATGAAATCTTTGAGTACATACACGAAGTATAGAATCGGGTGTGCCTATGTGGGCGAGTTCATGCAGACGCAGTACCATGTGAAGGATATTGCTCTGAAAGAGTTATCGCTGCCTTTTATCACAGACTACGAGACTTTTCTCAGAACCGACAAGCACTTGAAGATAAACTCTGCGATGGTGTTTGTCCGCAATCTCCGTGCAATGGTATTCCGCGCCATAGATAATGAGTGGCTTGTAAAAGACCCTTTCAGACGATATGAGTACAAGGAAGAAGAGACCACAAGAGAGTTTCTGAGCAAAGAAGAGATTCACCTGTTGATGGAAACACCTATCACAAGAAAGAAGATGAGTATGGTGCGTGACTTGTTCCTGTTCTGTTGTTTTACAGGTCTCGCTTTCATTGATCTGTACAACTTGAAGGAAGAGAACATCAAGGAATTTTTCGATGAAGGTGAATGGATTGTTATCCATCGACAGAAGACAGGAACGGAAGCCAACATCAAGTTGCTTGATTATCCCAAGCAAATTATGGAAAAATACCGTGGATTGTGTGAAGACGGCAGGGTGTTTCCAGTACCCAACTACCAAAGTTGTATGGATTCGCTCAAAAGACTGGGCAAAAAATGTGGTATCACCAAGCCGCTGTCCTGGCACATGAGCCGTCATTCGTTCGCAACCTCGGTTTGCCTCTCCAACGGAGTTCCAATAGAAACCGTGAGTT
>NZ_JAHQUY010000180.1 GCF_019052365.1 Leyella stercorea | reverse complement strand
AAAAACACAACGCAAATTATAAGATTTGCTATAATAAAATTCTCTTTTGAATTTGAGAAAGGGAAATAGATATTTCCTATTAGAATTCATGGTAGACTATTGCAATAGTTCTTTAACTTTTATGGGAGGAGGTATAGAACCTGGTTTGAATGGTACAATTGAGTCAATTAAATCTATAAAAATAATAGATTCCAATGGCAATGATATATCCTCGTTGTTTCATAATCTTACAATTGAGGACAATGATTTATGGCTCGACGATTACTTAGTTTTTTCTAAAAATTATAATATTGATTCTTTGGTAAATAGCATAAATCATCGAGATAGAAATGAAATTGGACAAAGAATTACTATTCCACGCTTATTCGTGATTGATTCTACTTCTGTAATCCCAGACTCTATTATTCTAAATTTTGGAACACATTCTATCATTAGTAATGTCAAATATAAAAAAAGTAAGCCTTTTGTTTTAAGTACAAGTGATAGATAGAAATATAAAACTACGTCACAATATTCAAATAATGAGATTTATTCTTGTTAGAGTTGTTCCTACCAATGGTAAGAGGAATAAATATTGTTGATGCACGGACAAGCCCTTGCGCTATCGAATACGATGCGAATGCCGTTGGTCTTAATCTTGTCGAAGCGAAGGATGCGCTTTCTTTTGGGTCACTCTCGCATACCGCTGCGTCATCTTCACATCCTTATGACCGAGCATCTTGCAGATGGTCTACATCGGCACACCTGCCTCCAGCGTAATGAGGCTGGCGAACGTGTGTCGTCCCGAATGGTAGAAATAGGTAAGTCCGTACTCTTTTCCACAAGCACAT
>NZ_JAHQUY010000179.1 GCF_019052365.1 Leyella stercorea | reverse complement strand
CGTATAGTCGCCCATGGTGACCGTCCACGTGGCAGGTATGTTGATACCCTCACCGTAGGCCGACCAGTCGGCTGTCACCGCAATCTTCCCGTAGTCGGGATGCGGCGTGTCATAAAGCGTGTCCTTTACGCAGGAAGAGAGTAGCACGGCGGCTGCCATTCCTACCATATTTATATATTGTCTTGCTTTCATAGTCTATTCCTCCGTATTAGAATAACTTCCATACCAATGTCACACCGGCGTTGATGGGGCCACACCAATTTTTTGTCTCGTTGCCACAGCGCACGCGCACACCATCGATGACTTCATATTTTTCGAAATCGGCATTCAGGTAGCCCAAACCGAGGTTGAAATCAAGAGCCAGTGCCTTGTTCAGCCGCAGCTGATAGCCGGCGGTGATGCCGCCACCCATCAGGTCGCCCTGCTTGCCTGTTTCGGAGAGCTTGTAGTTGAACTGTCTGGCCTTGAACATCGCACCCAGATACCAGGCTTTCTTCTCACCCATGTAATAACGTATTTCCGGAGCCACTTCCCAGAGTGCATAGCGACGGTCTTTGTCATTCCAACTCCAAGAAGTCCACGAGCCGTTTACGGCAATGCCCCACGATGGGCAGATGCGCCATTCAAGTCCTAAATCGGGTGTCAGGGTAGCCCAGCGCAATAGGTTGGCACGCAGGGAGAGATGATAATCATTTGTGATTTTAGTTTCCGACGGCGTGCCGGCAAGTGTATTTTGTAGAGCAGCTTTCTCGGCTTCTGCCTTTTCAGCGGCAAGTGTAAGCGTATCCGCGATGCAGCCTTTTTTTTAATCATTATGCTTGTTACCTTTGC